>JALOQX010000383.1 GCA_025459265.1 Pirellulaceae bacterium
GCGCGCGGCGGCGCGGCGTCGGTCAGGGCTCGCGGGGTACGTCCTGCGTGTCGTGGTCGGCGACGGCGGCCAGGCTGTCCCAGTCGATGGCGGCAGCGATGGCCGCGGACATGTACTGGTGCCGCGCTTGTTCCAGCAGGGCGTCGCAATCGATCTCTGCGACCAGATTGACTTGATACGTCCGCGCGGCGTCCTGAATCGCCTCCTTGCACTCCATGGCCAGCGTGATGAAATCGTCCAGGCCCAGTTGGAACTCCGCCTCCAACAGCGTGCGGGCCTCCTGCACGCGGGGCGACTGAGGAGTCCACAGGGCATCGGCCAGCACGTCGGCCGCGTGCGTGACCAGGACGAGCGGATTGGGGGCCGGCTGCAGCACATGGTGCTCGGCCACCGCCTCGCTCAGCGCGTCCGGCAAGTTCCAGCGCTCGAGCAGCCGCGCGCCCAACTGCCCGTGATGAAAGCCGTAACGTTCTCGTTCCGACTCGATCAACAACAGCGAATGGCCCACGCGTTCGTAGAGCGTCACGTAGCTGCGCGTGTCCACTTGCGCGAGCACCAGCAGTCCGATGTCGGCCAGCAGACCCGCACTGTACGCTTCATCGGCGGCCGAATGCAGCCGTGGTGCCAACCGCGTGCCCACCGACGCCATGGTCAGGGACCGCTGCCAGAAGTCGCGGTAGACACGGGCCGGCGTGTCTTTGACCAGCTGCCGCAGAAGCCCGAAGCTGAGCACGGCCAGTCGCAGCGAGCGACTCCCGAGGTACGTCACCGCATGCTGCAGGCTGCCCACGTGATGAGCCAGTCCGAAGAACGACGAATTCACCAGCCGCAGGATCGACGAAGCCAGCGCCGGATCCGACTGCAGACACGCCACCAGTTCCGCCGTCTCGTAGTCCTCGTCGTGCAGCAGCCTTACGATCTGGCAGGCGACGTGCGGGGCTGAGTGGAGTCGATCGACCTGATCAATCAGGCGGTCCATGGCCGCCGTGTGTGGGTGGTTCGTCATGCCAAGCCCTAGCAGTCAATCCGGTCTGCCCCGCACTCTGGTGCGCCGCCCGCTGAGATACGGCCACCCTCCAAACATAGCTCACATCCGTCTGGCCGCGCACAATACGGCCTGTAGCAATTGTGCGGATCCTGTGGACAACCACACGGTCCGAGCGGCACGAGATCACAACCACCGCCGCCCCCGCTCCTGCTATAATGTGCCCCGCTGCGACGGGCCGTCGCAGCCGGTAAGGAGTCCCACAACATGCGCGTGATCGGGCGTCGCTATGATCAGGGTCAGCCCGTGTCCTTGGAAGTGCACGATGGCGTGATCGCCGATATCAGCCCCTGGCGCGGCGGCGACAAGGCATCCCTCCCGTGGCTGGCACCCGGCCTGGTCGACCTGCAGGTCAACGGGTATGGCGGCCAGGAGTTCACCGATCCGCACCTGACGGCAGAGGCCGTGGAGCGGATCAGCACGGCGCTCGATACGGTCGGCGTCACGTCCTACCTGCCCACCGTCATCACACAGCAACTGGACGTGCAACTGCACGCGGTCCGCACGATCGCCGCGGCCCGTGAGACCCTGTCAGCCGTCCGCCAGCGTGTGGCCGGCATTCACTTGGAAGGACCATACATTTCGCCGGAAGAAGGTCCGCGCGGCGCCCATCCGCTCGAGTACTGCCGGCCACCCGACTGGGACGAGTTCTGTCGTCTCCAGGACGCCGCCGACGGCCTCATCCGCCTCGTCACGCTCTCACCCGAATTCCCCAGCGCTCCGGAGTTCATCCGGCGGGCTGCCGAGAGCGGTGTGATTGTCTCCATCGGGCACACCAATGCCAACTCGCAGCAGCTGCAGGCCGCGGTCGATGCCGGCGCACGGATGAGCACGCACCTTGGGAACGCCACGCACGCCTACATCCACCGCCATCCCAACTACGTGTGGGATCAACTGGCCGACGACCGGCTGATCGCCACCATCATCGCCGACGGCCTGCACCTGCCTCCGGCGGTCGTCAAATCCCTCGTGCGCGGAAAGTCGCCCGAACGCATTGTCTTGATCAGCGACATCACAGCCCTGGCCGGCAGCCTGCCCAGCCAACCCGGCCCGCATCACGACCCCTGCCTGGGACACGTGGAGATCCTGGAGGACGGCCGCGTCGTGGTGGCGGGTCAGCGTGAATACCTTGCCGGCGCGACGCAACCGCTCCACGTCGGCGTGACCAACGTCATGAAATTCGCCGAAGTCGACCTGGCAGCCGCCGTGGACATGGCCAGCGCGCGTCCCGCCAGCCTGCTTGGACTCCCCGGCGGACATCTCACCCCCGGCAGCCCCGCCGACCTGATCCTGTTCCACATGTCGGAGGACGACCTGCGAATTGAGATCGTCGAGACAATGGTGAACGGGGAAGGGGGAAGGGAGAAGGGAGATCGCCGAACATTGAACATTGAACATTGAACATTGAACATTGAACATTGAACATTGAACATTGAACATTGAACATTGAAGGGAGGGCGAGGCTCCTGCCGAGCCGGGAGGGCGAGGCGCGCGTGGGAGGGCGAGGCTCCTGCCGAGCCGGGAGGGCGAGGCTCCTGCCGAGCCGCCCTTCAACCTTCGCACGTCCGCGTTGTGGACGAAGGCACAATCCCACCCGGCTCGGCGGGAGCCTCGCCCTCCCGTGCGCCTCGCCCTCCCTTCGATGTTCGATGTTCAATGTTCAATGTTCGATGTTCGGCGATCCCCCTTCCCCCTTCCCTCATTCACTCGTTCACCATTCCGGGCCAGTCGATGGACGCGTCGCCGAAGGCCATGATGGGCGGGTTGCGGAGCGGTTCGCGCGGGTAGGAAAGTGGCGTGCCATCGCGTCGCGTGAGGTGTCCGCCGGCGGCCACCAGCACGGCGTGGGCGGCAGCCGTATCCCACTGCATGGTGGGCACGAAGCGTGGATAGAAGTCGGCGGCGCCTTCCGCGACGAGGCAGAATTTCAGCGAACTTCCCATGCTGGTCACGCTGGCGCCGGCCAGCCGCTGCAGGAGTGCCTCGACGTCGGGTCCCGCGTGATCACGGCTGGCTACCACCGTCAGGCTGTCAGGCTTCGCGCGGCGAGTGCGGATCGGCTCGCGCGTGCTGCCGGCCAGTTGCCGCCAGGCCCCGATCTGGTCTCCGGCGTCTCCGGCGCAGACACCCAGGTAGCTCGCGCCGGACACCGGCACATGCACGACGCCCAGGACGGGCCGCTCGTGCTGGACCAGCGCGATGTTGACCGTGAACTCGCCAGTCTGCTTGATGAACTCCTTGGTGCCGTCCAAGGGGTCGACGAGCCATCGCCACTGGGCGGCCGCGCGGCTGATCGCCGCCGACTCGGCCGACTCTTCCGAGACCACCGGCACATCCGGGGTCAGTTGAACAAGCGCCTCGAGGATGAGCCGGTGAGAGGCCCGGTCGGCCTGCGTGAGCGGCGAGTTGTCCGCCTTCGTCGCGACCTGGCCGGACTGCCCGTAGAAGCCGAGCGCAGCCCGTCCCGCAGCGTGGGCGATCGCCTGGGCGGCATCCAACAGTTCCAGCAGCGAACGGTGCGTCGTGCGTCGTGGCATTACCAGAACTTGTACCACTTCTTCTTTTTCGAGTAGCTGAAGTGGACCAGTCGGTCGACCAGTTCCTCATAGGCCTCATCGGCCGCCGGGTCGACCGGGATCCGCTCGGGCACGACACGTTTCCGCTCCGTCGTCCCGCCGGATTCGGCCGATGCGGTGCCGGCGCGGCGCTGGCCGAGCAGCACCGGATCGACTTCCTCGAACTGCTGGCCGAGGACCGGCGTCGGGACTCCGTCTTCCGCGTGCGGGGCCAGGTCCTGATCTTCGGACACGTCCGCATCCTGTTGCGACACCGCGTCGTCCACACTCGCGTAATCGTACTCGCCTTCGTCTTGCTCCGTCGGTGCGCGGTCCGTGCCCCATTCTCGTTCGCGTTGGAGGAGCGCGAGCTGTTCGGCTTGTTCGAGCGCGAACTCCTCTAGCCGTGTGCGTTCGGCAATCAGGGCGTGGCGATCTGTCACCAGTTCCTCACGCTGCCTAGCCAGGCGATCGGCCTCAAGGTCGAGCTCGCGGGCTCGGGCCTCGAGTTCCTCTCGGACCTGCGCTGTCAATTGCTGTTCGTCGGTCAGTTGCTGGCGCATGGTCTCTAGTTCCCGCTCGCGTGCCGCCAACTGGTCAGCTTCCTCGCGCTCGCCGGACAAAGCCTGCCGTGTCATCTCTACCTCGGCTCGCGCGGACTGGACGACCTGCAACTCGTCGGCCAGCGCCCGCTGCTGAGCCGTGATCTGCTGCTGCAACGACGCAAGTTGCTCGCGCTCGCGAGCCAGCTGTTCGCCGGTCTCCCGCTGTTGAGCGGCCTGCTGAGCGAGTTCTGTTTGCTGTGCCGCAAGTGACCGCTGCAGCTCGTCACACGCGGCCCGGTCGCGCGCCAGCTGTTCCGTGGCAGCTTTCTGTTCGCGATCGCGTTTGGTCAGCTCCGCCTGCTGCGCCGCAAGCTTCTGCTGGAGCTGATCGCATGCCGCCCGGTCGCGTTTGACCTGCTCGGAAGCAGCCTGTTGCTCGCGATCGCGTTTAGCCAGCTCCGACTGCTGTGCCGCAAGCTTCTGCTGGAGCTCATCACACGCTGCCCGGTCGCGCTTGACCTGCTCGGAAGCAGCCTGCTGCTCACGATCGCGCTTGGCCACTTCCGCCTGCTGCGCCGCAAGCTTCTGCTGGAGCTGATCGCATGCCGCCCGGTCGCGTTTGACCTGCTCGGATGCAGCCTGTTGTTCGCGGTCGCGTTTGGTCAGTTCCGCCTGCTGCGCCGTAAGCTTCT
>JALOQX010000116.1 GCA_025459265.1 Pirellulaceae bacterium
GTAGCTAACCAGTCCAACCAGCCGCCGACGCGGGGTCGGCGGGGTACGATTCTTTTGCTGGTGTGCTTGTCGCTGGCCAGTCCCACGAGCCGCCAGCGGGCACGTTGGCGGGTTTTCGGCTGGGGGAGCGTGCCTTAACATGGCGGCTGTGCGGAGGACGGTTTAGTCTCCATCGCGAGCTACGGAGAGTTGCCAGTCATGCGAGGTGTCGGGGAAAACGGCGATTTCGTGGAAGTGGCGTTACGCGGCGCGCAGCTGATACAGAACTCCGAGTACAACAAGGACGCGGCGTTCACGAACGACGAGCGGGCGGCGTTTGGGCTGCAGGGGTTGCTGCCGCCGCGGCAACTTACGATCCACGAGCAGATGACGCTGGAGCTGGAGCACCTGCGGGCGAAAGCCGACGACCTGGAAAAGTACATCGGGCTGGCGGCGCTGGAGGACCGCAACCAGACGCTGTTTTACCGGTTGCTGATGGAGCATCTGCCCGAGTTGCTGCCGATCGTCTACACGCCGACCGTGGGCCGGGCCTGCCAGGAATTCAGCCACATCTTTCGTCATCCGCGCGGGCTGTGGATCACGCCGGACGACATGGACCGGATCCCGGACGTGCTGAGCAACGTGGCTCGTCCCGATATTCGACTGATCGTGGCCACCGATAACGAGCGCATTTTGGGGCTGGGCGACCAGGGAGCGGGCGGGATGGGGATACCGATCGGCAAGCTGGCCCTGTACACGGCCGCCGCTGGCATCCATCCCTCCTGCTGCCTGCCGGTGAGTCTCGATGTGGGCACGGACAATTCCAGCCTGCTCGAGGATCCGTTCTATATCGGCTACCGCCAGCACCGGCTCCGCGGCCAGGCCTACGACCAGTTCATTGAGGCCTTCGTGGAGGGGGTGAAACAGGTCTTCCCCCGCGCGCTCCTGCAGTGGGAAGACTTCCACAAAAACATCGCCTTCACGCTGCTCGACCGGTACCGCCATCGGCTGCCGAGTTTCAACGACGACATTCAAGGCACCGCCGCGGTCGCGCTGGCGGGCATGCTCAGTGCGCTGCGGATCACCGGCCAGAAGATCTCCGAGCAACGCATCGTCTACGCAGGAGCAGGCGCGGCCGGCGCAGGCATCGCGCGGCTGGTCCGCGCCGCCATGCTGGAAGAATGCACGGACCCGCAGCAGGTCCTGCAGGCCCAGTTGTTTGCCGACCGTGAGGGACTGCTCAGCTACCGCCGCGCCATCAGCGACCCGCACAAGGTCGCCTTCGCGCTGAATGAACCCGGCTGTCAGACTTACGGGTTCATGGACGCCACCTATCCGTTGCTCGACATCGTGCGCCATGTGAAGCCCACGATGCTGGTGGGCACGACGGCGCAGGGGGGTTACTTCCAGGAAGCCATCGTGCGCGAAATGGCTCAGCACGTGGAACGACCGATCATCATGCCGCTGAGCAATCCCACGTCAAAGGCTGAGTGCACGCCCGCCGACGCGATCCGCTGGACGGATGGGCGCGCCATCGTCGCCACGGGCAGCCCGTTTGCGCCGCTTGAATACGGCGGACGACTGCACGTGTTCGGGCAGGCCAACAACGTGTTTGTGTTTCCGGGAATCGGATTGGGCTGCATTCTGGCCCAGGCGCATCAAGTGACCGACGCCATGTTTCTGGTTGCCGCCAAGACGCTGGCAGGTTGCGTGGATGATGCGCGGCTCGCCGCCGGAGCCGTCTATCCGGATCAGTCGCATCTGCGTCCCGTGAGTGCCCAGATTGCGGCGGCGGTCATTCGCCAGGCACGCAGCGATGGCGTCGGAAGGCTGCTCTCGGATGAAGCGGTCGAACCGCTGGTCGCCCGCGCCATGTGGTTCCCCGACTACCGGCCCTATCGGTACTCACCCACGACCAGAGGCGTCTGATACGGCCACCTCGTGACCATGGAGAGTCGACTTCCGTGAAACTCGTGCTGATTGGCCCGCTGACGTTGATCGTGATGAGTCAGTTGACTGGCTGTGCCGAACGAGATGCGGCCACTCCAAGCTCGCGGGAGCTGGACTTGCCGTCGGCAGCGTCTGCCGACCGCCCGGATCCCGGCGACGCGACCGCCCCACCGGCGGCCGACTCAGCCACCGCGCAATCTGAGCCGGCCCGCGCCGACCTGTCCGCGTCCGACGAAACCCGCGTAGCGGACACGCTGCAGCAACTGGGCGCGGCAGTGAAGACAGACCGGGACGGCCAGATCGTGGAAGTGAGCTTCCGCGGCTTGAGCGTCGGTGACGACGCGCTGGCCTCCGTCACGAAACTGCCGCGACTCAAGACGCTCGTGCTGAGCGACACAGCGGTGACCAGCGCGGGGATGCAGGCGGTCGGCGCCATCCCGTCGCTGCGCGTGCTGGACCTGCGAGGCTGCGCGATCGACAATACCGGCCTGCAGCATCTGAGCACGCTGGCGCAGCTCCAGGTGCTGCGCCTGAGCGGCAAGGGCGGTGCGACGGTGATCGATGATTCCGGGCTGGAAGTGATGGCCGCGCTGCCGCACCTGAAGGTGCTCCTGCTCGATTACTTGCCCCTCACTACCGCCGGGCTGGCCAGGCTTGGTGCGCTTCACGACCTGGAAGAGCTCTGTCTTGCCCAGACGCAGCTGGACGATGCCGCGATGCTGACGATCGGGCAGTTCCCGCGTCTGAAAAAACTGCGACTGTCGGGCACGCCCATCACCGGTGCCGGACTGGCGCATCTGGCGGAGCTTTCGTCGCTCGAGGAATTGGACTTGAGCGAGTGCGGGCAGCTGACGGACGACGCCATGGTGCACCTGGGCCGGTTCGTGGCGCTGCGCGATCTGAACCTGTGGCGGGTGGGGATCACGGATCAGGGAGTCCGGCACCTCGCCGGACTGACTGCGCTGGAACGACTGAATCTGGACAACACGCGGCTCACCGACGCGGGCCTCCCGTTCCTCGCCCCCCTCACGCGACTGACGTTTCTGCATCTGGGATCCACGGCGTTGTCGGACGCGGGACTGGTCCACCTGGAGGGCCTCGTCGCGCTCCAAGACCTGAAAGTGACTCGGACGGCGGTGACCGCGGCCGGCGTGGCCGCGTTACAGCAGAAACTGCCGGGCACCACGATTCAGTTGGAGTACATCCCGGGGCAGTAACCCGCGAAAGTCGAGGTGCAACATGTCGGAACTGGTGCGCATCAGCATGTCGCTGGAAAACAGCTTGATGCAGGCGTTCGATGCGTACGTCCAGGCGGAGCACTACCCCAGTCGGTCGGAGGCGATCAAAGCGCTCATGCGGCAGTGTCTCTCGGAACAGGCCTGGGAGCACAACCAGCTGGTGGCCGGCTCCGTGACGCTGGTCTACGACCATCATCGCCAGGGGATCGTCAAGCGGTTGATGGACGTGCAGCACGACTACGGGGCCATCATCGTGTCGACCCAGCATGTGCATCTCGATCATCACCACTGCCTGGAAATCGTGGTCGTCAAGGGGAAGGCCTCGCAGATTCGCGAGATGGTGACGATCTTCAAGTCGATCAAGGGCGTGAAACAGAATTCGCTGGTCATGACGTCCATTGGCAAGGCGCTGGTGTGAAGGTCGTGCGGGGCGGCCAGACGATGCCGCCCGGACGGCTCTCAGTAAGACACGCCAGGCACCATCGGTTCACTGCTGACCACCGCCTTGCGCTGACCGATGACGTCGACGTACCAGACGGTGGCGTTGTCCGGTGGGGCGGCTCCTGCCACGCGGTTGCCCTGAATCTCCAACGGCTGGGTGGTCCATGGCCGGGTCGGGTTCTCGGCGTGCGGTCCGACCGTGTAGTGCAGGCGGGCCGCCACAATCGGTTCGGAGCTTTCTACTGTCGTGCTGACCCGGCCCTCGGCGATCACGGGTGGCGCGATCACCGGCAGCGGAGTGCCGCCTTGCAGGAACTGGTCGATGAACAGAAAACACTCGGGGAAATCGAAGATGTGCCCGTGCGGCATCTGCAGCTGGATGCTGAAGTGCTTTTCCGTGCGCACCAGCCGGCACGTCTTGGCATAGCTGTCCAGCGGATAGGCGAAGTCATTGGTTCCGTTGAGGAACACGAGTGGCATAGTGGCTGCGCCGACATATCGGGAGGGATCCCAGAGTTCGCTCCAGCGGGCCGACTGCTCGGGCGTCATCTGGGCGAACTGCGGCGCGACCCACGCGCTGTTATCGCGCAGGAATCCGCAGCCGTAGACCGGCATCGCCACGCGGAAGCGCGCGTCGAGTCCGGCCACGATGCACGTCAGGTATCCGCCCCAGCTGATGCCCGTGATCGCCGTGCGTTCGGGATCCACGTCCGGCAAGCTGCGCAGCAGGCTATGTGCCAGGATCACGTTGGCCACCGCGTGATAGGGCCATTGATCTTCGACCGGGCCGTCGATGGCGCGGAATTTGGTTTCGTCACTCTGGTCCGGGCCGCCGTCGGGCAGGCGTTGGCCGTCGGGGCCGCAGCCGGCCAGGTCCATGGCGATGGCCGCGTAGCCGCGGCGGGCCCAGAGTTCGGCCCAGTCGGAAAACGCCCGACCGCCGCCGCCGTGCACCAGGACGATGCCGGGCACGCGTGTCACACCCGTATCGGCTGCGCCGGCTGCGGCCGCGATGGTCGCCGGCGAGGCGTAATAGGCGAAGACTCTCGTGGGTTGGCCACGGTAGAGCTCGCCCGCGTACGTCAACGCGTGAACCGACCCGTCCTGGGTCAACCACACATGTGGCGGGGACCCCTGCAGCAGGCGCGGCAGCGGCCAGGGGGTTGTCGGCTCAGCCGTGGCCGGCTGTTCTGCAGCCCCCCATCCCCCCGCCACAAGCGTAACCAACACCGCCAGAAGCAAACGCACGAGCACGGATGGCATGGTGCACCTCGTGTGAGAGTCCGCTGCGGCACGTTACACGGTGTCCGGAATGACCCAGGGCGCGCGATACGTGCGTCGAAACAGTTCCAGGGCGGGAGGATTGTCCACAATCTGTTGCGTCTGGCGATCGATCGTCAGCTTCTGACCTCCCAGCCGATAGCTGATGTTCGCGTAGTGGATCAGCAGACAGCTCAGGTGGCCCTGCTCGATGTCGGCGGAGGGCAGCTGTCGCGTGCGGACGGCCTGCACGAAGTTCTCTTTGTGCTCCGGATCGGGGAACCGTCCATACATCTGATCCTTGACGACCGGCTGCCGGTCCTTGGGGCGCACGAACACCTGCCAGCCGCCGCCGTGCCGGCCCATGAGCATCAGCCCCTCCGTGCCGTAGATTTCGATGCGGGTTGCGTTCTGCATCCAGTACGGAAACAGATCGTTGTCGCGCACGTACTGATCGGTCTTGAGCATGTAGTCGCCGTAGAGCGTCAGTTCAAAACTGACCAGGAGCCGATCGAAATCGTAAAGCGCAATTTGTGTATCGGGCGTCTCCGCCACGAGCGTGGCTGGATCGGTCGCATAGCGGCCGCCGGTGGAATAGACCGTGGTGGGGACATCAACGCCCAGCAGCCAGCGCGCCAGGTCGATCTGGTGGCTGGCGTCGTTGGCGATATCACCGCCGCTGTAGCGCCAGAGATGGTGCCAGCACTGGTGAAAACTCGCGTTGTAGGCATGTTCCGGCGCCGGTCCGTTCCAGATGTCCCAGTCGAATCCCGACGGCGGCGCGCTGTCGGCCACCGGCGGGCTCATGCCCCAAGGTTCTTTCTGGTTGCAGATCCGGCAGAGATGAACAGTGCCGAGTTTGCCCTCGTCGAGGTACTTCTTGGCGGCGATGGTGTAGGGTGCACTCCGGTTCTGGAATCCGCATTGCACGATGCGTTGGTATTTGCGGGCGGCGGCGACCATTTGCTGCCCTTCCCAGCCGTTGTGTGTGGGCGGTTTCTCGACGTAGACATCCTTGCCCGCCTGACAGGCCCAGATCGCCGACAGCGCGTGCCAGTGATCGGGCGTGGCCGACACGATGGCATCGACCGAGCTGTCGTCCAGGGCGGTCCGGAAATCGCGCACCACCTGGGGTGCGGTGCCCTGCGTCTGCTGGACCAGGTGCGCCAGCGCCTCGGCGCGTCCGCCGTCGGGATCGCAGACGCACGCGTACGAGCAGTCGCCGCGCGCCAGGAACCCCTGGGTCAGCGAACCGCCGCGTCCGCCGCAACCCACCGCCGCCAGGATGACCTTGTCGTGCGCCGGTGTGGCCCGAGCGGAACGGGGCTGTTCCAGGATGGTGAATGCCAGTGCCCCGAGGCCGAGATTGTGCGTGCGCCGGAGGAATTGGCGGCGATTGTAGTGCGTCATGGCTGGATGGTCTCCCAGGAAGGCTCAGCATCACGTCGACCCGCAGCGAAGGATGTCCGCACCTTCGGCCAGTGCGTCCCCGCGGAACATCCTCCCACACAGCTTGCCACCACACTACCATGTCCGGAGACCACAGCCCACCTCAGGCACAACATGAAATTGCGTGCTGGCGGAAATGCTTCATCCGCGTGAAAATCTCGGGAATCACGCCACTCCCGTCGGGCAACACGCGGAATCCACCCGGGACTTGGCCGTCGCGGCAGGCTTGCCCGGCGCGGCTGAGCGGCTGCGGCGGACGACCACCATCAGCTTGACGCGGCTGGCAGTCCCCTTTACCATCCAATCTGGTGGAGAGCAACTCACATGCAGGCACTGCGCCGACCGATCACGACTGTGCTTCTGTTGGCAAGCTACCTGGTGGCGTCAGCCGGGGTCTGGCTGCACACAACCGCAGGTTGCCGTGTCGCGCCGCGCGATCACGATTCGTGTGCAGCTCGCGCGTGCTGCGGGGTCCAACACACTCATGGGGGGCCGAGTCAGCCTGTTGCGCGTGCTGACTCGGCGACCGGCTGGTGTGCCGACGCGCCTGGGCCGTCGCCGGATCACGACGGCGACGCGTGTCTGCTGTGCCGTTTTTCGGTGATCAGCCAGGGGATGGCCCTGAGCCAACAAGCCGCGGCGCCTTCCCCGGATGTCTGTCGACCGGTAACGACTAGTCCGCCCTCCTGCGCGGCGGCTGACCGGCAGCTCACGTGGTGCTGTCGTGCGCCGCCGTCGGTGTCCTCACTCGTGTCGTAGACTGTAGTTGACACGTCACACATTCTGCGGAGGCTGCCCCGTGTGCGGCTCCGCGGGAGTACCCGGTGAGGCTCCTCTCATGAATCCGCGTCGATCTGCCTTTACTCTGGTGGAACTGCTGGTGGTCATTGCGATCATTGGCATCCTGATCTCGCTTCTATTGCCGGCCGTGCAAGCTGCGCGGGAAGCCGCGCGTCGCACCTCCTGCAGCAACAATTTGAAACAGGTTGGCCTGGCCCTCCACATGTACCACGACGCGTTTAAGCAACTGCCGCCTGGCTGGTGGGGCTACGATCTGGAGACTCGCGAGGAAAACTGGCTGGGTGAACCCGGCTGGGGTTGGTGCGCAGCGATTCTTCCGTACGTCGAGCAGAGCACGTTGTCCGAGTCGGTGGTTCATTTCGAGCTGCCGATTCACGATCCGCTGAACCAGCAGGCGCGGGAGGCCCATTTGCCCGTGTTTCGCTGTCCATCCGATACGGGTGATCGCGCATTCTTGTTGGGGGCGGGCGGCGACCACGACCACGACCACGACGGGCATGCCCTGGACGGTTACCTGGACGGCGATTTTCCGCTGAAGATGGCCACGGGCAACTATGTGGGGATGTTCGGCACGCAGGACATGCACGAGGTGTGCGAGCATGGCCCCTGCCGCGGCAACGGCACGTTCTTTCTGAACCGTGGCGTGCAACTGGCCGAAATCAAGGACGGACTGAGCAACACGCTGATTGTGGGGGAACGGACAAGTCTGCTGAGTTATTCGACGTGGGTCGGCGCAGTCGCGGGGAGCGAGCATGGCCCAGCTCGGGTGGTCGGCGAGGGCTTCTATCCGCCGAACTCGAAGGGCACGTACGAGAACAATGTGCACGTCTTCAGCAGCCTGCACCCGTCGGGCACGCAGTTCGTGCTCGGGGACGGCTCCGTCCATCTCATTCTCCAGACGATCGACCTGACGACGTACCGCAGCCTGTGCACGCGTGCCGCACTCGATGTTGTGGGGGGCTTCTAAGTTGCACGACGAGATCTCGCTGCTGGGTGACCTGCTGGGTCAGACAATCCGCGAGATTGCCGGGCACGAGTGTTTCGAGATTGTGGAGTCCTTCCGCCAGTTGGCGCGCGAGCACCGTCAAGGTGACGCGGGGGCGGCCGACGCGTTGGCCGGGCGCATTGCGGGCCTGGGAATCGAGCCGCTGCGGGTGGTCGTGCGGGCCTTCGGCATCTTCCTGGACCTGGTGAATCTGGTCGAGGACCGGCAGCGCTTGCGCGTGGTGCGTCAACGGCAGCGGGCGAGTTACCCGCGGGCCTATGGCGAATCCGTGCAGGAGGCCGTGGAGCGGTTGCAGGCCGCGGGGGTCAACGCGGCCGCCATGCAGCAACTCCTTGACGGCCTGCGCCTCGACCTGGTGCTCACCGCGCACCCGACGGAAGCCAAACGACGCTCGATCCGCGCCCGGCTGCGGCGGATTCGCGGGCAGCTGGACGAGCTGGATCGCGATCTGACGCCGAGTGAACGCTCGGCCGTGCACCGGCGTCTGCAGGTTGAGTTGACGAAGCTGTGGCAGACCGATTTCATCCGGCCGTGGCGCCCCAGCGTGCTGCAGGAAGTCGAGCGCGGACTCTCGATCCAGCCGGTCCTGTGGGACGTCGTGCCGGAGATCCTGGCGGAACTGCGAACGGCGCTGGTGCAGGTCTACGGTGCGACGCGTCCGCGCGTCGCGCAGTGCCTGCGCTTCGGATCGTGGATCGGAGGGGATCGCGACGGTCACCCGCATGTCACGGCGGCGATTACGGAACAGACGTTTGTTTGGCTGCGCCACACGGCGCTCGACACCCACCTGGCGCACTGCTGCCAGTTGATCGAGTCGCTGAGCCTGTCGCGGCGGCAGGCGCCCGTCAGCCAGGAGCTGGATGACGCGCTGGACAACGCGGTGCAACGTTGGCCGGTCCTGGCGGACACGGTCGCCGACCTGTCACCGGCCGAAGCCTACCGCCGCTGGCTGCGCGTCATTCACTGGCGTCTGGGGCAGACACGCCGGGTCAGTCTGGACCAGCCGGATGTCGAGGGCGCTTATCGTGCCGCGAGCGAACTGGACGCGGACGTGCTGCTGATGTGCCGCAGCCTGGTGGGCGCACACAACGAACTCGTCATCACTGAGGAGCTCGTTCCCTGGCTCGACCGGATCCGCGCGTTCGGGTTTCATCTGGCCAGTCTTGATGTGCGGCAGGACGCCCGCCAGTATGCACAGGTGGTCAACGAGCTGCTGGCCAAGTCCGGCCGGGAGGCGGATGCGGCGCGGCTGAGTGAGTGGCGGAGGCAGGAACTACTGGTCCACTTGCTCGAACAGCCCATCGACGTCCCTGCCGGGGAGCTGTCGGAACTCGCCCGGGACACCCTGATGCTGTTTCGTCTGTTGCAGCGCGTTCTGCGCGTGTTTGGAGCCGAGGCGGTAGGCGGCCACGTCGTCAGCATGACGCACGCCGCCAGCGACATTTTGAGCGTGCTCTGGCTGTGGCGAGGGACGGCGGCAGCGGACCCCGCCCGGGGCCGGCCGCCCCGCTTGTTCCTGCCCATCATCCCGCTCTTTGAGACAATCACCGACCTGCGGGAGGCGCCGCAGACCATGCGGCAGATTCTGGATCATCCGGCCTACCAGCGCTACCTGCAGGCCCACGGCAATCAACAGACGGTGATGATCGGCTACTCGGACTCGACCAAGGACGGCGGCTACCTGGCGGCGTGCTGGGAAACCTTTCGCGTGCAGGAGCGGTTGTACGAGCTGGCGGCGCAGCGCGGGATCGCCCTGCGGTTCTTCCACGGGCGCGGCGGTTCGCTCGGACGCGGCGGCGGACCGGCGGCGCGCAGCATCCTGTCTCTCCCCGCCAAGACCTTCACCGGTGCGCTCCGCCTGACCGAACAAGGGGAAGTGCTGGCGGACCGCTACGATAACCCGCGCACCGCGCACCGGCACCTCGAACAGATCGTGTGGTCCGCCCTGCTCGCCGCCGGGCGGACGCCGGCCAGTTCGCTGCCGCGGTGGAGGACCCTGCTGGATACGCTCAGCGAGTCGTCCCTGCGCGCGTACCGGGCGCTGGTGACCCACCCGCAGTTCGTCGACTTCTTCCGGCGCATGACGCCGCTGGACGAGATTGAACAGCTGCCGATCGGCTCGCGCCCCACCCGTCGCGGCAATGACGCGGGGCTCGCCTCCCTGCGGGCGATCCCGTGGGTGTTCTCCTGGACGCAGTGCCGCTGCCTCATCCCGGCCTGGTTCGGGCTGGGAACGGCCGTGACCGAACTGCTCGGGTCGGTGCCGGAAGAGTCCGCCGCACTGCGGACGATGTACGAGCAGTGGCCGTTTTTCCGCGCGACGATCGACAACGCCGCGCTGGCACTGGCCAAAACCGACCTGGCCATCGCTCGGCGGTACGCGGAGCTGGCCGAGCCGGGCGAGGCCCGCGCTGCGCTCGTGGAGTTGATCGGCGCCGAGTTCGACCGGGCCCGCGCCGCCGTGTGCCGCATCACGGGTCACGCGGAATTGCTGGATGACATCCCCTGGCTCAAGGCGTCCATCCAGTACCGCAACCGGTACATCGATCCCCTGAATCTGATCCAGGTGGAAGTGCTCCGCCGATTGCGCCGCGTCGACGCGGGACAGGACCCTGCCGACGTCGATGAACTCCGGCACCTGGCCCGCCTGACCATCCAGGGGCTGGCGGCGGGCATGCGGACGACGGGCTAGCGCTACTTCACGATGTCGAGCAGTTCGACTTCGAAGACCAGCGTGGTGTCGGGGGCGATGCCGCCCGGACTGCCCCGCTTGCCGTAGGCCAGTTTGGCGGGGATGAAGAGCTGCCACTTGTCGCCGACCTTCATCAGTTGCAGGGCTTCGGTCCAGCCGGGGATGACACGATTGACCGGAAACTCTGCCGGTTCGCCCCGCTCGACGGAACTGTCAAACACCTTGCCGTTGATGAACGTGCCGTGGTAGTGCGTGCGCACGACGTCCGTCGCGGTCGGGCTCGGGCCGCTTCCCTGTTTGAGCACCTTGTACTGCAGGCCGCTGGGCAGGACGACGATGCCTTCCTTCTTCGCGTTGTCCGTCAAGAAGGCCTCGCCTTCCTGCGCCGCCTTGCCGGCTCGCTGCGCCACCTGCTGCTCGACGACTTTCTGGAATTCCTCCAGCGCTTTGGCCATCTCCTGGTCGGTCAACAGCGGCTTGGCACCAGTCAGCGCATCGACCAGTCCCCGCGCCAGCATGGCGGGATCCACATCCAACTCGTCCCCCTTCAGGTTCTGGCCGATATTGAACCCGATTCCGTAGCTGGCCTGATCCTTGAGTGTCTTGGGAGGCTGTTGGGGGGCCGCGGGTGGCTGGGCAAGGGCCGCGGCAGCGGACAAAGCAATGAGGGTCAGGCACAAACCAATGCGTGTCATGAGGTTTCCTTTTCGCAACAGGAGGGGATAGAGGGTGCGGATGGTTGGCCGCCGTTGCCCGCGGACCCGGGCCTGGCCGCGGACCCGCCGGCGCGTCAAGTTCGCCAGTGTAGTGGAACCGCATTTCCTCCGACACCCCGGCGATTGCGGGTCGGTCCTCATCCGCCTGACGCCGCGATCAACCGCGAGATGACGGCGGAGGCGAAACCGTCAGTGCTCAGGTCGCCGCCCAGGTCGCGGGTCTTGGCGCCGTCACGCAGGGCGCGGTTATAGGCCTGTTTGATGCGGTCGGCGGTGTCCCGGCACGCCGCGTCTGCGGCCTTTTCGGCCAGGTGGTTGAGCATCATGACGGCCGACATGAGCAGGGCCAGGGGGTTGGCCACTCCCTGGCCGGCGATGTCCGGCGCCGAACCATGGACGGCCTCAAAAACCGCCTGCTCGTCGCCGATGTTGGCGCCCGGCACGACCCCCAGGCCGCCGACCAGGCCTGCGCACAGGTCACTCACGACGTCGCCGTAGAGGTTCTCGAGCAGCAGCACCTGGAATTTCGTCGGGTCCTGGACCAGCCGCATGCAGCCGGCATCGATAATCAGCTCCTGGTAATCGATGTTGGGATACTCTTCCTGGTGCACGCGCCGCGCGCAGCGGAGGAACAGCCCGTCGGTCAACTTCATGATGTTGGCCTTGTGGAACACCGTGATCTTGCTCCAGCGCCGCCGGGTAGCGAAGCGGAACGCCCAGCGGGCTATGCGCAGGCAGGCGGTCTGCGTGGCCACCTTCATGCTCATGACCGCGTCATCGGTCACGTGGTTCTCGATCCCGCTGTACAACCCTTCGGTGTTCTCCCGGATGATTACCAGATCCACGTTATCGAACCGCGTCGGCACGCCTTCCAGGTTGCGCACCGGGCGGACGGCGGCATACAGGTTCAGCCGCTTGCGCAGTTGGACGTTGACAGACGTAAATCCCTCGCCGACCGGAGTCGTGCAGGGACCTTTGAGCGCCACGCCCAGACGACGGATCAGTTCGACGGTTTCGTTGGGCAGCACATCGCCGTGTGCGGACAGGGCCGTGATGCCTGCCTGACGCTCGTGCCACTCCAGCGGCGCGCCGGCGGCCTGCAGGATGCGCTGCACGGCGGCGGTCACCTCCGGGCCGATCCCGTCGCCCGGAATCACGACTACGGGGTAACTGGCCATGGGCCTTCACCTCCCGAAAAGTTCCAGCGTGCTGACGACACCGTTATACACGCCGTGCACCGCAATGGCAGCACCGAGCCAGGCCATGGCCGACCCCAGCTGCGGCCGGACGCGACGCGCCAGCGTTTGGGACCAGACACGGACGATCCCGATGCCGGCCAGCGACGAGCAGACGACGTGCACCAGGACGCACACGCTCCAGCGCACGGCGACCAGCGACGGTGGTGCGTCGGGGATGTATACGAAAAGATAGAGGACGTTCTCGAGGGCGGCAAAGGCCAGACCGCCCGCGACGCTGCAGACGAGGATCTGTCCCGCAAAGCGGAACAGATAGGGCCGCTTCTCGACGATCACCAGGGGCAGCGCCACCTTCATGACTTCTTCGACGACGGGCCCGAACAGCACAATCGACAGCGGGCCCCACATGCTTGTGCCCAGCCCTTGCAGCAGCGCCCCGCAAATGGCCCACGGACCCGCCGCCAGCATGACCAGGCCCGTAATCACCCACGTGCGGCGAGTGGACGTGGCGCGCACCTGTTGTTCGAGCCACTGGGCGTACGTGGGCGGCAGCTGGTTCGGAAGCGCCGTCGCGTCGAGCATCAGGGACGGCTCTTCCCAGATGCTCTGCTCCAACGGATCATCGCCGCCGCGCCGGCGCGCTTCCGCCGCCAGGTTGCGCGCGGCGCGCGCCTCGCTCGGATCCTCCGCGAACTGCTCGCGACGCAGGAACGGTTCATGTTCAATCGGCGGATCGGGATCGGGCCATGCCATAGAGGACCACGCATCAAGGCACCCGGTTCGGGCCCCACTCCAGTCCAACCGCGCATTGCCGGGATCACGGTGCGGCGCTCAGTACGTTGGCCGAGCCGCCTGGTAGGCGGTGGCGCTGGCCAGGATCGCCGCCATGACCGTGCCCTTCTGGCCGCTGGTGGCGGCATTGCCGCCGATGTCAGCCGAATCCAGGCGGAGGTTGCAGATGGCGTTGTAACCGGCCGCGTGGGCTTCTTCGAGCACGCGCAGCGTCGCCTCACGCCGCGCACGGTCCAACAGCGACCGAAAGCTCCGCACCTCTCCGCCAATCAGATACCGCAAACTCGCGAGAAACGTCTTCAGGAAGTCCGAACCGATCACCGCTTCCGCGACAATCAACCGCGGCGGTGCGTCGCCCGGGACCCACCCCGGATACGAACGCAACTGTGTGACCACCATGTGCCGCAAGGCGGCCTCCCGGGCCTCGAGCGATGCGATGTGCTGCCGCTCGTGATAACCCCCGGCGAAATAGCCGAGCGCCAGGAGCACGAGGGTGAAGATCGCGGAGAGGATCAGTTCCAGCATGGGCTACCCTTTGTGAGTCATGGACCCGGCTGGACCACCACCGCCGTGCCGTAGGCGTAGAGTTCCGCCGCGCCGGCCGTCACCGCGCTGGTCGTGTACCGCACGTTCACCACCGCGTTGGCTCCCAGCTGCTGTGCCTGGGCGAGCATGCGTTCCATCGCCTGGCGACGTGACTCCGTGAGAAGCTCGGTATAGCCCTTCAACTCACCGCCCACGAGGTTCTTAAGCCCGGCGACAATGTCACGCCCGGCATGCTTGGCCCGCACGGTGTTGCCCTGTACGAGCCCTTTGACCTCCACAATCCGATAACCAGCAATCGTTTCAGTATTTGTGACGATCATAGGTCCTGTTGTTCTCCTGGGTGGACGGCTTCCCAGCTTACCTGCCGCCAGCGCTGGCCGTCAATCGACCCTGCTAGCACGATCGGTACCGAGCCGATTGCCGCATCACCGACTTGCCGGGTGGCTATTGGGCGGTGGCGAGCCGTGCGGGGCCGGGAAATTTTTCGCCAAAAAGTGTTGAAGCCGCAGGCCCGCTTCTGCTACAAATTTCCCGTTACGGATGGTTTCTCCTGATTCCAGTAGGGAGGGGCTCGGATGCTTGATCCACCGGTGACGGTTCTCTGAGAACCGGAACGGAGTCTGGTTCTCGCAACACGCAAGGATCGTGATTCATTTGGTTGTTGTCAGGCTCGAGTTCGATTCACAACACTAGCGACAATTTCTCACGAAGACCCTCGCTTCGCCAGTTCATGCGAAGCGAGGGTTGTTTTTTTGACGGTTGTGCGGATTGTGCAGGACAGCGAAGGTTTGCTGTGCCGGTCGGCATGCAGGACCGGGGTTGGGAACGGAGTCTTGGCACGTTGCGGGCGACAATCCGATGGGCGGCTGCTACATTTGAGCGTATGGTTCGGTATCACGTCTTTGGTCTTGCGCAGTAGTCGCAGATTCTGGAGAGACCCCATGCTTCGCTTGTTTCCGTGGGCCGTGTTGTTGCTGACCGTGTCGGCTGCCACATGCCAGGCGCAGATCGTCTCGAATCCTGTCGTAACATCGTGGCCATCGGGCACGACGCTGACCACGTTTCCGATGCCGGCGGCGCCGGTGTCGGCGGACGTGTGCACACCCCCGGTCGTGACGTTCTGCAATCCGTGCGCCGCATCGTCGGTGCCGGTCACGAGTTTCATGGTGCCGAGCGCGATGTCCGTTCCTGTGACGGCGTACCGTTGGCCTGCGCAGACATCGCTGCGGCCGGTGATCCTCGGTGGCGTTCCAGTGTCCGTCACGCGTGTGTATCGCCCTGTGTGGCCGACCGTGGTGCCGTCGGTGCCGGTGATGACGATGTACGCGCCGACAGCCGCGGCCGCCCCGGTGACCTCCTATTACGCGCCAGGCGCGTCAGCGGCCTGGAGTGTGCCGGTGTCGACCAGTGTGATGACGGCTGCGCCAGTCAGCGCGGCTGGAGGCTGCAATTGTCAAGGTCGCTGAAGGACCGCGAGGGGTGAGCCCGTGGCGTGTGACGGTGGCCTGCCGGTGCTCGGCACGATCTGCGACCGGCTGGAGGCGCTGGCCCCGCCGGCGTTAGCGGAATCGTGGGATAACGTCGGGTTGCTGGCCGGTGATCGGTCAGCCACGGTTTGTCGCGTGATGACGTGTCTCACGATCACGCCGGCCAGTGCCGAGGAAGCGGTAACGCGGCGTGCGGATCTGGTGGTGAGTCACCATCCGTTGCCGTTTCGTCCCCTGCAGCGCGTGGTCACCGACACCACGGTCGGACGACTCCTCTGGCAGCTCTTGTCGCACGGTGTGGCGATCTACAGTCCGCACACGGCCTGGGATTCGACCGCCGGTGGCATCAATCAGCAGCTGGCGGAAGGTCTCGCCCTGCGCGACATCGTGCCGCTGGTGCCGGCCGCGGATGCTCCCGAGATCGGCAGCGGACGCTGCGGTCGTCTGCGTGATCGGCTCGCCCTGCGCGCCGTCGCGGATCGGCTCAAAGCTTTTCTGGCGCTGGATCGCCTGCAGGTCGTCGGCGATCTGGAGGCTCCGATCGAGCGCATTGCCGTGGCCTGCGGGGCGGCGGGCGAACTGCTGGCACCTGCGCGGCAGGCGGGCTGCCAGCTG
>JALOQX010000384.1 GCA_025459265.1 Pirellulaceae bacterium
GGCGTCCAGGATGAGCTGGTCGCCGGACGGAGAGCGCCTCGCCTCGACCTCTGCCGACGGCACTGCCCGCATCTGGGACGCGGAGACGGGTGATACGGTACTCACGCTGGACTGTGAACAGGGGACCATGAGCGACATCGCCTGGAGCCCGGATGGGCGGCGGTTGGCGACGACGGGAACCGGAAAGGCTATCACGATATGGGACGTCGACACTGGCGCTCGATGCGACGAATGCTCGTTACCCGATGACGGAGTGGGGGGTGCGGTCACGTGGTCGCGCGATGGCCGACGACTGGCGTTCAGTCGCGGGGCACACATGCAGGTGTTTCAGGTCATGCCGGAACTTCGCTTGATCCAGGAGACAACCGCGGCCGGGTTTCCACGTGTTGCTTTCTCTCCCAAGGACGACGAGATCGCTTCTTGCCAGGGTCACGATGTCATGCTGTACGACTTGTCGGCCGGCACCTCACGGTGCAGGCTGCGCGGTCACACGGCCCTTGTGTTTGACATTACGTGGCACCCCAACGGAACTCGCATAGCCACATGCAGTCTGGATGGGACCGTGCGGATCTGGGATGTCAACCTGGGCCAGGAAATCATCGCACTGACGGAACATTCGGACATGGCCTCGCCGGATGCCTGGACCGCCGTGTTTTCGGTCGCCTGGAGTCCGGACGGTCAGTCGTTGGCCAGTGCGAGCGCTGACGGCACGGTGCGCATCTGGGATGCCTCGAAGGGCTACCAACTCATGCAAGATCCGACATTCATCGCCGGACAGACGGTTCGGCAGTATCAGAAGGCGGAAGAACTGATACAAAAGGGTGAGTATGATCGTGCGGCAGAATTCCTCACCGAGGTCCTCAAATGGAGATCGGAAGATGCCACGGTCTTTGTGACGCGAGCAAGAGTCTACGCCAAGCTGGGACGCTGGGACCGCGTGAAGGAAGATGTAGAGCGTGCCTGGCAACTCGCGCCGGACACATGGAACGAATCCTACCAGGCGGCATTTGAAGGTACGGGGAAGGATGCCATCCAACCGGCGATCGATCTGATGACGAACCGCATCGAGCAAGAGCCCGGCGACGAAGTCGCCTACTTCAATCGCGGCGATCGTCACGCCCGACTCGGACGGTGGGACCTCGCAGCTGACGATTTTGGCCAGGCAACGCGGCTCGCACCCGACAATGTCTGGTGGTGGGTCTTCGATACCTTCCCGAGTCTGCGGATTGGCAACGGGCAACGGTACCGGGCTGACTGCGAGCAAATCTTGCGATTCGTCCGCAACAGCTCCGACGACGAGGGACTCCGTGGCGCGTGCGCGTGGGTCTTCACCACGCGATTCCGTCCCATTGAAGATATTCCCGGCGTACGGGAACTCCTGCAACGTCGGTTGGACGAGGTGGACGCAGTTCCGGAACCCACGGAACTCCAAACTGCAGAGCAACGCGAGGTCCGCATCCGTCTGGGACTGCCCACTCCGGAACTTGACAAGCCGATGTCGTCGGATCCAACGGCAGCTTCCGCGAACGAGCGACTGAGGGAGGCATTGCGCGCGATCCAGCTGGGCCGAGTGCAAGAGGCGCAGGATCTGTATGATCAGGCACGTGAGATGATCAAGACACTTCGCATGGATGACACAGGCAAGGACTTCTGGCTGCTGACGCGGTGCGAGATCCTGGCGGAGGAAGTGGGTGAGTTGTTGTCGCACGCACGAAAGTAGGACGGCAGTCTCGCGGCGGTGATTCCCGGCGACGGCCCGCCCAGCTGAACGCATTCGCAGCCGTCGCGGTGGCAACTCGATCTACGCACCGGACGCCCCCGCGTGAACGCGGGGGCTTCTGCGCGCGGGCGCGGGGTGACGTAGGGTGAAGGTGAAGCTCCCCCGCGTGAACGCGGGGGCTTCCGCGCGCGGGCGCGGCGCGGGGTGACGTAGGGTGAAGGTGAGGCTCCCCCGCGTGAACGCGGGGGCCTCCAGGAGCGCGCGCGGCGCGGAGGGGGCGTAGGGTGAAGGTGAAGCTCCCCCGCGTGAACGCGGGGGCTTCCAAGAAGGTGAGGCTCCCCCGCGTGAACGCGGGGGCTTCCAGGAAGGTGAGGCTCCCCCGCGTGAACGCGGGGGCTTGTGCGCGTGGCGGCAGGGCACCGTCTTGGCCGCAGGGTGCAGGGCGGGTATGTTCAGCGTCGGCCCCGTGCCCGTTGCCATGCCCGCGCGACCGTCGAGGCTGGTTATGTCGTCGTCACACGAATCACCCCAGGTGGATCCGCCGCCGGCGCGGCGCGGGGGCGTGCCGCTGCATACACGCATTCTGGTCGGGCTTCTGTTGGGGCTCGCAGCCGGTCTGGCGGCTCATGCCTGGTACGCCCGGCCCGAGGCGGGTGCCGTGGCGGACCAGCGAGACCAGGATATCAACGGCGTCGACGACCGGCTGGACTGGGTCGCGCTCAACGTCGCCGACCCCGTGGGACGCGTGTTCCTGCGCCTGGTGCTGATGGTGGTACTGCCGCTCATCATCTCGGCGCTGGCGCTGGCGGTCATCGAGATCGGTGATTTCCGGCGTCTGGGGAGCGTGGGGCTCAAGACGCTCTTGTTGACGCTGCTACTATCCGGTATGGCGGTGACGATCGGCGTGGTCCTGGTCAACACGTTGCGGCCCGGCGAACGACTTTCTGCCGAGAAACGTAATGCGCTGGCGGCGCAGTACGCCTCCAATGCGGCGGACTCGGTAGCGCAGTCACGGCAGGCCAAGTCGCTCAAAGACACGCTGCTGGACATCATCCCGCAGAATCCGCTGCAGGAGATGGTAGGTGCGCTGGATGGCAGTTCCCCGGGTAATGGCATCCTGGCGGTGATGTTCTTTGCCCTGGTGTTTGGCGCGGCGATCGCGCGCGTGGGCCGACCGGCCGCGACGCTCGTCCAGGTGCTCGAAGGGACCTACGCCGCGTCGATGCAGGTGATTGACTGGGCCATGCAGCTTGCTCCGCTGGGCGTGGCATGTCTCGTGTTCGCGATGGCTGCGCGCCTGGGCGGCGAGGTCTTTGTCACGCTGATCTGGTTTCTGGCCGCGGTCATGCTGGGGTTCGCCATCCAGCTGGGCCTCGTCTATCCGCTGGTCCTGGTCCTCGCCGGGCGCGTCCGTCCGTGGGCGTTCTTCCGCGCCATTGAGTCGGCGATGCTCACGGCGTTCGCCACGTCCAGCTCGAGTGCGACACTGCCCGTCGCCCTGCGCGTGGCGGAAGAGCGGCTCCGCCTGCCTCCGGCCATCGCCCGGTTCGTGCTCACCATTGGCGCGACGGGAAATCAGAACGGCACGGCGCTCTACGAGGGTGTGGTCGTCCTATTCCTGGCCCAGGTGTTTGGCGTGGATTTGTCGCTCGGACAGCAGATCACGGTCGTATTGCTGTCCGTCCTGGCGGGGGTGGGCACGGCCGGCGTACCCGGCGGGTCCATTCCCATGATAGTGCTGGTCCTGCAGAGCATCGGTGTACCCGGCGAGTCGATCGCCATCATTCTGGGAATCGATCGCATCTGCGACATGTGTCGTACAACGCTCAACGTCACCGGAGACCTGGTGTTGGCCACGTGCGTGTCCGACACGTAGCGGCCAGACCGTACTACTGCATTGCCAAGGTCTCGAATTCGGGTGGCTGGGGACGAACGAAGTGAGCCCCCAGTCACGAAAAGCTGGGGGCGAGCTAACGCTCGACCCCAGCCAGCCAACACGAAAGTCAAGCCTTGACAAGGCACCACGCGCGGGGAGCTGAGAGTTGAACTGCGACGGGCGGTGGCGAGAACTTTTGCTGGGTCTGGTGGGCAGCCTGTGGTGCTCGGGCGTGGCGTGCCGGGAGCCGGCCAATCTGACCTTCGGCATGACGTCAGTGGGGACCGACTGGCGTGTGGCGGAGACACTCTTCGCGCAACCGGCGCTCGAGGCGGAGGCGGTGAGCCAGCGGATTATCGGCGACGTGCGCCCCGCGGGTGAGACGTTCTGCATTCGCGTTGCGAACATGGGGCCGGACGCCGTGACCGCGGCCGTCGCCTGGGATGTGAGCCGGTTCACGGGATTTCGCCCGAGTGCTGACGAGTTGCTGTCTCGGTATCAGCGCGGGTCGCTGCCGACGCGGGAGGGCACTGCGGTTCAGCTGCGCGGCACCGCAATCGGCATCTGGATCGACTCGGATCATCCGCGTCCTGAGCGGGGATCGCTGTTGCCTGTATGTCCGGCGTATTGGTGGTGGAACGTGCAATCGGCTCCTTGGCCATTTCGCGAGACCGATCGCCAACTGGCTTTCTCCTTCGACATGCAGGTGCCGACCGCTCAGCGCGATGGGAACGCGGAAGTCTACGTCTGCGCTTATTTTCTGCTACGCGATAGTCGGTCGAGCCGGCACTTCTGGCTGGGCGCGACGCTGTTTGATCCGCGCGGCGCGGACCGTTTTCCCGACACCGTACACCGTGACAACTGGGAGGCGGGCACCGGACTACCGATCCTCTTTACTGCGCTGGATGAACGCAGCCGGTGGTTGCATCCGGGGCCCGGCTCGGCCTGGTTCACGGACACGCCATTTACCGGGTACCGGCGTTTCGAGTTTCGGGTGAGCGAGTCGGAACTGCGCTGCGCCGTCGGAGCGATGAAGGACCGCTGGGCCGATTATGCACAGGTTTCCGCGAATCCGCGAGATTACCAGTTGACCCACTTCAACGTGAATCCGGAGGTCTACGCGCCAGCCGGCAGCCGTGGGCGGCTGGGGTTGACGCTCCGAGACATCCGGGTTCTGTTGTTAGCGCCCGGTGATGCTCGCCCGCCA
>JALOQX010000117.1 GCA_025459265.1 Pirellulaceae bacterium
AAACGTGATCGAGCGTGCCATGATCTTGACACCAGGCAGCGCGTTGACGCTCCCCGAGCCGCTCAAGTCCGTGCCGCGCCCGATCGGCTCGCAGCCGTCGGACGACCGAGTCCACGCGGACCGTCGCGCGGCCATTCTCGCCGCCCTGGAGGCCACCGGGTGGAAGATCAAAGGGCCCGGCAATGCTGCCGAGCGCCTGGGACTCAAGCCGAGCACGCTGCGGTATCGCATGAAGTCCCTGGGCATCCAGCGGCCGACCGACGTGAGCGTGCAGGCCTGACCGGCGCGAGTCTGGGCGAAGCCTGCCGTCTGTTGCGCGCAGGCAAACCGCATCAAGCTCGCCGCCCAGGCAACAAACGCTGATCCGCGCGATTCCTCTGTGACGACGGTAAAGACACAAGGTGATGGTGGTGCCGATCAGGGGAGGAATTGCCATGATACGTGCCGTGCAACTCGGTGTGATTCTGGCGGCGCTGAGCGCCGCGGCGGGCATCGCCCTGGGACAAGGCTATGGCACCGACACGCAAAATGTGATGACGCCGGCGGCCGGCGGGATGGCGGGGGTGAGCGCGGCGCTGCCCCAGGACGTCCCCGCCGCCATCTTCGGGAACCCCTCGACGCTGTCTCAATTTGAGGGAACCCAGTTCACGCTCGGCGGCGGTTGGGCGGAAGGCTACCCCACCGTCACGCGGTTCGGTTTCCAGGATCCGCGCGAGAATTTCACCATCGGCTCCGGGACCCAGGGATTTGTGATTCCGAGCGTCGGGGTTGCCCAGGACCTGCGTCCGTTGGGCGTGCCCGGCACGCTGGGCGTGGGGCTGGCCGGCCTGAGCGGACTGGGCGCCGAGTTTCGCGGCCGCGCGCCCGAGACCAGCTTCGCGAATGGCTTCAGTGGCGAGTATCTCGTGCTGGGCACGAACGCCGGGGTCGGGATCGACGTGACCGACCGGTTGTCGGCCGGTGCAGCATTGACTCTGGGGACCGGTTTTTCGCAATTGGGCCTCGTGCAAAGCGCGGCCATGGTGCACGATTACGCCCTGCGCGGCGCGTTCGGGCTGGACTATGACGTCAATGCGTGCAACACGCTGGGCGCGTACTACCAGACCAACATGAACTTCCAGTTCCCCAATGCCTTCCTACTGCCCAACGGCGAGTATCGCAACATCAACATGAGCCAACCGCAGACCGTGGGATTTGGCTGGGCCAACCGCAGCCTGCTGGACGGAAACCTGCTCGTCGCCGCGGACGTCTACTACAAGCTGTGGGAGGACGCCGCGCTGTATGAAGACGTCTACGTGAACCAATGGGCCTTCGCCGTCGGGAGCCAACTCACCCGCGGCCTCATGCGCTACCGCGTGGGCTACTCCTACAATACGAACCCCATGAACCACGACGTCGGCGATCGCCTCTCCGGTCTGCCCGTGCTCCGGGATCAAATCCAATTCCTCCAGGCCGCGGAGACGGCGGTCATCTGTCAGCACCGCCTGAGCGCCGGCATTGGCCGCCAGGATTTTCTCTTCCGCGGCGTGGACATGGACGTATTCGCCGGCGGGTTGTTCACGGCCACCGATCAGTTCGGCGACAACACGCAGGTCACCGTCTCGGCCTACTACCTGGGCCTGGGTCTCACCTGGCGCTACGGATCCTGTGCGGCCTTGTGAGGGCAGAGGGCAGAGGGCAGAGGACGAGGCGGTCATGGGAGGGCGAGGCTCCTGCCGAGCCGACGCACTGAGGGACGATTAGCGAGCGAGGAGTGACGAGGTCAGACGGGAAATCCCCTCGTCGCTCGATGATCCTTGTTCGTCAATCGTTCCTCGGCGCCTCGGCTCGGCAGGAGCCTCGCCCTCCCTTGACCGCCTCGCCCTCCCTTGATCGCCGCGCCCACGCGGCTCGGCAGGAGCCTCGCCCTCCCTGAACCGCCGCGCCCACGCGGCTCGGCAGGAGCCTCGCCCTCCCTGAACCGCCTCGCCCATCCGGCTCGGCAGGAGCCTCGCCCTCCCTGAACCGCCGCGCCCTACCGGCTCGGCAGGAGCCTCGCCCTCCCTTGACCGCCGCGCCCACCCGGCTCGGCAGGAGCCTCGCCCTCCCGTAATCGCCGCGCCCTCCCTGAACCGCCGCGCCCGGTCGCCACTTAACTTCCGCGGTGCGATTCTCTACCATGTCTGCCCGGCGTGCGCAGAATCGACAGCGACCCATGTGTACGGCGGGCGGCGTCGCCGGGGTCCGGCTGCAACCACGCCGGCGTCGGCCCGTAGTCCCGGTGGTGAGCGCGAATGAACACAATCGACCTGTCCGCGTGTTGGCCTGAGTTGCAGCTGCCCAAGGAAGTCGTCGAGGTGCTGCGGAATGCGGCGTCGCTCACGTTCCCGAAGAATCGTGGCGAGTTGCTGTCGATGGCCATGGGTGGGGAGTCTCTGGGGCCGGTGGAAGTCGCTTACGACGTGCCGGGGAGCGGCCGCGTGGTTGAGGCCACCGTGGCGCGCTGCCGCAACGGGCTGGTCGTCAACTACAGCGAGCCCTACATGCGCCGCCGCGACCCGGACTGCATGGTGATCGGCGATGCAAAGCCGACCGACAAACGGACGTATGCGCACCGGTTCGGCGGGGCATTCGAGCCGGTGCGGCGGGAGACATTCCGCTGGTTGATGCAGCAGGACCTGGCCGTGCTGGCCTTCATTCTCGGAGGACTCGACCGCGCCACGGGGCAGGGCGCACTGCTCATCGGGCCGGCCAATGCGGGGTTCTTTCTGGGTGCCCTGGCCGATCTGCAGGAAATGCTGCCGCCGGATCAGGTCCCCGAGAACTTCCTGGTCAAGGCGGTCGTGTATCTCGCGCCGCCCTTCCGCCACACGCATTTCGGCGGCCGGCAGGTGGTGGTCCACAACCGGACCGACGCCATCCACGAAGTGTTTTCGTACAACCTGTATCCCGGTCCCAGCGCGAAGAAGGGGATCTACGGCGTGCTGCTGGCGATCGGCGAGAACGAGGAGTGGCTGACGCTGCACGGCTCGACGGTTCAGGTCGTCACGCCCTACGACAACGTCACCACGATCATGCATGAAGGAGCCAGCGGTTCGGGCAAGAGCGAGATGCTCGAGTACGCGCACCGCCAGGCGGACGGACGTCTGCTGCTGGGTACGAACGTCGTGACGGGCGAGCAGCGGCGGATCGCGCTGAACCAGGCCTGCGCGCTCTATCCGGTGACGGACGACATGGCGATGTGTCACCCGGACGTGCAGGACGACTCCGGGTATCTGCAGGTGGACGATGCGGAGCAAGCCTGGTTTGTACGCATCGATCATATCCGCCGGTACGGGACGGACCCGCACCTGGAGCACTTGACCGTCCATCCTCCCGAACCGTTGATCTTTCTGAACCTGCAGGCGGTGCCGGGGTCGACCTGTCTGATCTGGGATCACACGGAGGATGCGCCGGGTGTGCGGTGTCCCAACCCGCGCGTGATCCTGCCCCGGCGCAGCGTGCCGCACGTGGTCAACGAGACGGTGGACGTGATGTTCCGGAACTTCGGGATCCGCACGCCGCCGTGCACGGCGGAGCAGCCCACGTACGGCATCTTCGGCTACCTGCACATCCTGCCGCCGGCCCTGGCGTGGCTCTGGCGGCTGGTGGCCCCGCGTGGACACGCCAACCCGAGCATCACGGATGTGGAAGGTCTGGCCAGCGAGGGCGTCGGTTCGTACTGGCCCTTCGCCACGGGCCGCATGGTCGACCATGCGAACCTGCTGTTGCGGCAGATTCAGCAGACACCGAATGTGCGGTACACGCTCACCCCGAACCAGCACGTGGGGGCGTGGCAGGTGAGTTTCATGCCGGAGTGGGTGGCGCGCGAGTACCTGGGGCGCCGCGGCATCGCGAAGTTCCCCCGCGACAAGCTCCTACCCGCCCGCTGCCCTCTGCTGGGCTACACGCTCCAGACCATGCAGATCGAAGGCACGACACTCCCGACCTGGTTGCTGCGCGTGGAAGAACAACCGGAAGTCGGCCTGGCCGGGTACGACACCGGCGCGGAGATTCTGACGGGGTTCTTCTGCCACGAGTTGAGCGCCTTCCAGCTGGATCAACTCGACCCGCTCGGGCGCCAGATCATCCAATGCTGCTGTGACGGAGGGAGCGTGAGCGACTACGAGGCGTTTCTGCCGAGCGTCGACATGGTCCGCCACGGACCGCGCCGCAAGCCGGACCCCTCGTAGGACTTTCACACCCGATAGAGGCGCCGGGCGTTGTCGTGGTAGAGCTTCTGCCGCTCGGACTCCGGGCGCCCGCGGACGAGTTCCCACAGCGCGGTGAGCCAGGCGTCGAGTTCCGCGCCCAGGCGGCAGACGGGCCAGTCGCTGCCGAACACCACGCGATCGGGGCCGAAGGTGTCGAGGCAGAAGTGGACGACCGGCGCCAGGTCTTCGGCGGACCACGCCGCCAAGCCTCCCACCTGGGCGATGACGCCGCTGATCTTGCACGCCACGCGGGGATGGCCGGCCAGGGCCGCCATGTCCCGCCGCCACGCGTCCGGGTCGTGCGAGGGTGGCGCATCCTGGCGGCGCGCGGCGGGCAGAAAGGCCTTGGGATCCGCGTTCCCGCAGTGATCGACGATGAACTGCGTCTCGGGACACTGCGCGACCAGCGCGACGGCGTCCGCCAGTTCAGCCGGCCGCAGGCACAGGTCAAAACTCAATCCCAGCTCGCCCAGGAGCCGCAGGGAGGCCACGAACTGATCCTGCAGGCAATAGCCGCGCGGCGTGGCGCCGTGCAGGACCTGCCGCACGCCTTTCACGTACGGGTTCCGCGCATGCCGCCGGATGTATGCGGGGAATCCGTCTTCCCCCGGTCGACCGCCGATCACCGCGGCCACGGTCGGGCCATCGCCCTGGCGGCACAGGTCCGTGATCAGTTCCACCTCCTGGTCATGATCGCCGGGCGGCACGTCGACTTCCATATAGATTGCTTTGACCACGCGCCAGTTACGGGTCGCGGCCAGGTAGTCGTCAACGCGGTACGACCGGCGCAGGACAGCGGCAGCGTGGTCGAGCCAGGCGACGCGCTGTCGATCCAGGTCCCACAGATGTTGATGCGTGTCGATGATCGGGAAGTCCCGCGACTGGGAGGTCGCGGTGGCCTGCGGCTGAGCGTGCGCCGCGGTCGGCAGGCTGCCTGCCAGGAGTGTGGCGGCCGCGGCTCGGTGGAAATCGCGTCGATGCAACATGGCGTGGTCTCCGGGGCGTGTGTGGGGCACCGGGGGCGGTGTCCCGGCCCGTGCTACGATGGCATGGCGGCACGCACGGTCCCCGCGCGTGGCAGATGCGGAAAGCGGTCTTGCAGTGCCTGCACGTGCATGTCTTCTTCGCGGAGTGCCTCCATGGCCATGACCGCCGCTTCGGCGGCCTGGATGGTGGTGATGCAGGAGACGCCGTGCTGCACGGCGGCGGCCCGAATCCGGCCTTCATCGGTGCGGGCGCCTTTTCCGCTGGGCGTATTCATCACCAGCGCGATCTCGCCGTCGATCATGTAGTCGATCAGGTTGGGGTGCCCCTCGGCGATCTTCTTGACGCGCTGCACCTCGATGCCGGCTTCCCGCAGGCGGCGAGCCGTGCCGTCGGTGGCCAGCAGTTCGTGCCCGAGCGCCCGCAGGCGACGGGCGAGATCGACGACCTGGGCTTTATGCCGCGCCGAGACGCTCAAGAAGATCTTCCCGCGTTCGGGCAGCACCAGCCCGGCCGCCAGCTGGCTCTTGGCAAATGCGAGGGAAAACCGTTCGCTCACCCCCATCACCTCGCCCGTGCTGCGCATTTCGGGGCCCAACACGATGTCCACGCCGATGAACTTGCGGAACGGGAACACGCTTTCCTTGACCGAGACGTGGGCGGGTACCGGTTCACTCGTGACACCGAGTTCGCGGAGGGTGCGGCCGGCCATCACCTGGGCGGCGAATTTGGCGACCGGCACGCCGGTGGCCTTGGCCACAAACGGCACGGTGCGGCTGGCGCGCGGATTGACTTCCAGCACGTACACGTTCAGGCGTCCGTCTTCGCGTTTGACGGCGAACTGGATGTTCATCAGCCCCACGACACGCAGGGCCCGGGCCAGCGCATACGTCGCTTCGCGAATCTCCTGGATCACGGGTCCCGGCAGGCTGTAGGGAGGAATGGCGCAGGCGGAGTCGCCGGAATGGACGCCAGCCTCCTCAATGTGCTCCATCACGCCCATGACCACGACGTCTTCGCCGTCGCTGATCGCGTCGACGTCGACTTCCGTGGCGTCTTCCAGGAAACGATCGATCAGCACGGGCTGACCTTGCGCGACGACGAACGCCGCCGCCATGAACTGCTCGAACTGCGCCTGGTCGTAGCAGATCTCCATGGCCCGTCCCCCCAGCACGAAGCTGGGGCGCACGAGCGCGGGAAAGCCGATCTTTTTGGCTTCCACGCGCGCGGCAGCCATGTTCCGCGCGATTCCGTTGGCCGGCTGCTTCAGCTCCAGGCGCTCAATCAACTGCTGGAACTTCTCGCGGTCTTCCGCCGCCTCAATCGTGTCGACACTCGTCCCGATGATCGGCACACCGGCGGTGGCCAGCGCGCGGGACAGGTTCAGCGGCGTCTGGCCGCCGAACTGCACGATGACACCGTCCGGTGCGACCCGGTCGAAGATGTTCAGGACATCTTCGCAGGTCAACGGTTCGAAGAACAGCAGATCGCTCGTGTCGTAATCGGTACTGACCGTTTCCGGATTCGAGTTGACCATGATCGATTCGATGCCCATCTCGCGCAGCGCATAGCTCGCGTGGCAGCAGCAGTAGTCGAACTCGATCCCCTGTCCGATGCGGTTGGGGCCGCCCCCCAGGATCATGATGCGTTGGCGGTCGGGGGTTTTGGGTGGCGTCTCGTCCTCGTCTTCGTAGGTGGAATAGTAGTACGGCGTGTAGGCCTCGAACTCGGCGGCGCACGTGTCGACCGACTTGAACGTCGCGCGGATGCCCCGCCCTAATCGCTGTTCGCGCACGTCCATCTCATGGGTGCCGAAGATCGTGGCCAGCTGCCGGTCGGAGAATCCGTACTGCTTGGCACGCCGCAGCAGGGGCGTGGGGAGCTGTTCCAGCGATGCGCTCTGCGCCTCCCCCCGCAGTTCCTCCTCCAGCTCGACCAGTTGCGCGATCTGATCGATGAACCACGGATCAATGTAGCTCAGATCGTGGATCTCGCCGGGAGTCAAACCGGCCTTGAGCGCGTAGCGCAGGTACCACACGCGTTCGTCGTTGGGCGTCGAGAGCTTGGCGCGGATCGTGTCCAGGTTCGGCTGCTGTGCCGTGCCCCACAGGTCCTTGGCGTCGCAGCCGAGTCCGAAGCTGCCGACTTCGAGTCCCCGGAGCGCTTTCTGCAGCGACTCCTTGAACGTCCGCCCGATCGCCATCGTCTCGCCGACACTCTTCATCTGGGTGGTGAGCGTGGCATCCGCTTCGGGAAACTTTTCGAAGGCAAAGCGGGGCACCTTCGTGACGACATAGTCGATCGTGGGCTCGAAGCAGGCCTGCGTTTCCCGCGTGATGTCATTGGCCAGCTCGTGCAGGCGATAGCCCACCGCGAGTTTGGCGGCGATCTTGGCGATCGGAAACCCGGTGGCCTTGGACGCCAGCGCACTGGATCGGCTCACGCGCGGGTTCATCTCAATCACCACCATCCGCCCCGTGTGCGGCTGGATGGCAAACTGGATGTTCGAGCCGCCGGTCTCGACACCGATCTCGCGAATGATCGCGATACTCGCGTCACGCATGCGCTGGTATTCTTTGTCCGTGAGCGTCTGGGCCGGCGCGACGGTGATGGAATCGCCCGTGTGCACCCCCATCGGATCGAAATTCTCGATGGAGCAGATGATCACGACGTTGTCATCCAGGTCGCGCATCACCTCCATTTCGAACTCTTTCCACCCCAGGATGGCTTCCTCGAGCAGCACTTCCGAGATGGGACTCTGGTCCAGGCCGCGACGGACCAGCGTGTCGAACTCGTCGCGGTTGTAGGCCACGGCGGAGCCGGAGCCGCCCAGCGTGAAACTCGGCCGAACCACGCACGGCAGTCCGATCTCCTTGACGGCCATGCGCGCCTGGTCGATGTTCCGCACCGTCTGGCCGCGACAGACCTCCAACCCGATGCGTTCCATGGCGGATTTGAACTGCTCACGCTCTTCCGCCTTGGCAATCACTCGCGCATCGGCGCCGATCATCTCGACACCGTAGCGTTCCAGCACCCCGTGCCGGGAGAGGTCCATGGCCAGATTCAGCCCGGTTTGTCCCCCGAGGGTGGGCAGGAGCGCATCGGGCCGTTCGCGCTCGATCACTTTTGCCACCATCTGCCACGTGAGCGGCTCGATGTACGTCCGCTCAGCCGTGCTCGGATCGGTCATGATGGTGGCGGGGTTCGAGTTCACCAGCACGACGGTGTAGTTCTCTTCGCGCAGCGCCTTGCAGGCCTGCGTGCCGGAATAGTCAAATTCGCACGCTTGACCGATGATGATGGGCCCGGACCCGATCAGCAGGATCTTATGAAGGTCGTCGCGTCGCGGCACGCTTGGCGGCTCCTGGTTACTGCGGCGAAGGTGGTATTGTCTGCGTAAAATCCCGTGAAGTTAACACTGCCCGCCGCACACTGGCAAGGGGACGGGATCGTCGGTCGGTTCTGCCCACATCCTGTGCACTGCACGGCGGGTCGCGTTGACACCTCTCAACACCATGCTTAGTATGGACTTATGTTTTTTCTCCCCTGACGCGTGTGGCTTGGCGCGGCGCGCGGTGCCCGGTTTACGGTCACGCGGGGCGAACGCGATAGACGGCAGCAGACAATCTCAACGGAAACGAGCTGCGCGTGACGAGTCCCTCTCGATCCGGCGTGTTCTCAACCGCCCCTGACCGGCGTGTGGACGCATTTACCGCCAGTGTCGATGTGGATCGGCGGCTGTACGTGCACGACATCGCTGGCTCGATCGCCCACGCGCAGATGCTTGCCGACGTGGGCCTGCTGACGGGCCAGGAGTGCTGCCAGCTGGTGGAGGCGCTGACCGCGATTCAACAGGAACTGGCTGACGGCACGCTGCCGCTGCGTGCCGAGCTTGAAGACATCCACATGCACATCGAGCAGGCGCTGATCGAGCGGCTGGGGGAGGTGGGTCGGAAGCTCCATACGGGACGCAGCCGCAACGATCAGGTCAGCACGGCGCTGCGGCTGTGGATCCGGGACGCCCTGGACCGGGTGGATCAGCGATTGGTGGCGCTGCAACGGGCGCTGGTGACTCGCTGTGACCGCGATGCCGACATCATTCTTCCCGCCTATACGCACTTGCAGCGTGCTCAGCCGGTGTTGGCTGCGCACTACTGGCTTGCGTACTGCGAGAAGTTCGAGCGCGATCGGCAGCGTCTGGCGGATGCCCGGCGCCGGGTCAACGCGTGCCCGTTGGGGACGGCCGCCGTGGCCGGTACCTCGCTGCCGGTCGACCGGGAAAACGTGGCGCGACGGCTGGGTTTTGAGACGTTGGTGGCCAACAGTCTGGATGCGTCGAGCGATCGCGATTTCGTGCTCGAACCGCTGTTCGTCCTGGCGGTGATTGCGTGCCACCTGAGTACATGGGCGGAGGAGTGGATCTTGTGGTCCACGGCCGAGTTCGGCTTCCTGAAGCTGCCGCAGCAGTTCTGTACCGGGTCGTCGATCATGCCGCAGAAGGTCAATCCGGACGTGCTGGAGTTGACGCGCGGCAGATCGGCCCGGGTCCTGGGCGATCTGCAGACGGCCCTGGTGCTGGTCAAGGGCCTGCCGCTGGCGTACAACCGGGATCTCCAGGAGGACAAACGCCCGGTGTTCGACGCGTTTGACACGGTCGAAGCGTGCCTGGAACTGGCTGAACCGCTGGTCCGCGAGACGGAACTGGAGACGGATGTCCTGCGCAGTCGCCTGGACCAGGGTTACCTGGATGCGACGACACTCATGGAGTACCTGACTCAACGCGGGGTGGCGCAGCGCCGCGCGCATCATGCCGTGGGGGAGTTGGTCCGCCAGGCCCTGGAGCAGGGCGTGGCGCTGGCCGAGCTCCCGCTGGCGGCCTTCCAGCATCTGGATCCGAAGGTCGACGACACGGTGTACGCCGTGCTGGGGGCCACCAACGCCGTCGCTGCGTTTGTCAGTGCCGGTTCGACGGCTCCATCGCAGGTTGCGCGACAAGTACAGCGTTGGAAACGGCAATTGGGTCTGCACGACGATTAGTTCGTTTCTGGTTGTCCGGTGCCCGGCGATCTTCCTGCTTGAGGACGTGTGGCTCACCATGATCTGCAACACCCAACGACGATGTTTCGGCACATGCCTGGGGCTGCTCTTGGCGCTCGTCTTGGGGCGACCGGGCGTCGCTCAGGACCCGGCGGCCCCGGCCGGGGCCAAGCCTCCGGCGGCCGCGCCGGCGGAGGGTGATGCCAAGGCGGCGGCCGACACGCCGCCGCCGGAGACCGACCCGCTGGTGTTGGCGATCTTGTCGGTCAAGCCAACGACGCCCGAGACGTGGTTGCAGGATATCCGCGCCCTGCTGCAGCTCAAGCGACCCGAGCTGGCGAAGTCGTATCTGGCGGAGTTGAGCGCCGCGCTGCCGGCCGAGGACGACCTGGCGCGGCTGCAGGCGCGCTTTGGGTCCGCATTCTTCCTGCGGTTGGCAGGGGATGCGGCGCTGCAGCCGGAGGGTGGCACGGTCGCTGGCGCGTTCATGCGGGCGGCCGACAGCCGGCTGCGCGACGCACAGCGGCTGCGCGGGCTGGTGGATCGTGTGAGCAATCTCGACGAGTCGGCGGCGGCGCGCCGTCTGGCCGCGGCGGAGTTGGTCCAGGCCGGGCCGGGCGCCGTGCCGCCCCTCGTAACGGCGCTGGCCGATCCCGCCCGCAGTGCGGCCCACGCCAGTGTGCGACAAACGCTCGTGGCCATCGGCGACGCCGCCGTCGAGCCGCTCTGTGCGGCGTTAGCCGCGCCCAGCGCCGCAGTGCAGAGGGCGGCCGTTGAAGCGCTGGCCGGCATCCGGTCCACTGCGGCGATCCCCTACCTGCTGCCGCTGGCTGTGGGCGCCGGGGTGGATCCGGCGGTGCAGGAGGTGGCCCGGCGCGCGGCGCAGGATGTACTCGGGGGCGTGCCGGCCGTGGAGGACGCGCTGTCGGTCCTGGCGCGGCGGCGCGATGCGTTCCTCTCGGGCATGGCGGCCGGGGCGAGCGACGAGCGCAACCAGGTCGCGCTCTGGGTGTGGGACGCGCAGCAGGGGGTGCCAGCGGTGCAGACCGGGTCGGCCGACGACGCATCGCTGCGGAAGGCCGCCCAGTTCGCGCAGCTGACCCACGCCCTGGCGCCGGACGACGCGGCGCATCGCATCCTCTACCTGGCCACGGCGCTGGAGGCGGCGCGGCGGGAGGTGGGGTATGATCGCCCGCTGTTGCCGGCGGCGGACGACCTGGTCCAGCAGCTGTCGGCCGCCGGCCCCGAGGTGGCCGAGCGTGTGCTGGCGACGGCGCTGGACCGCGCGTGGTACGGCGCCGCACTGGCAGCCATTGAAGCCCTCGCCGCAACCGGCAGCGTGGAGTTGCTGCACAGTCCCGATGAACAGCCCCGGTGGCTCGTGCGCGCGCTGGTCAGTCCCCATCGGCGCGTGCAGGTGGCGGCGGCACGCGCGATTCTGCAGCTGGATCCGCGCAGCCGTTACGTCGGCAGCAGCTTTCTGCCCGAGTTGCTGGGATATCTGGCGGTGAGTGCCGGTCGGCCACGGATCGTGATCGGCGAACCGCGCGCAGAGATCGCGCGGACCCTGGCGGGCCATGGCGCGGCGCTGGGATTTGACGCGGACACGGTCAGCACGGGCCGCGAACTCATCTTGCGTGCCGGCGCCAGTCCGGATGTGGTCCTGGTGCTGTTGAGCGATGCCCTGGACCGGCCGGAGTTCCGCGAGCTGGTGCAGCTGCTCCGCCACGACTATCGCACGGCGGATATGCCGATCGGGATCATGGTCCATGAAGTGCACGCCCGCGCGGCGGAGCGGCTCGCGGCGCAGGACGCGTTGACTCAAGCGTTTCCGCCGCCGCAGAGTCAGGAGGATCTGGCGGCGGATGTGGAGCGGCTGTTGCAGGTGGCGGGCCGGCGCGTGCTGTCGGCCCCGGAGCGTGCGCAGCACGCGTCCTTCGCGCTCGATGCCCTGGCACAGCTGGCCGGTGACGCGGAGGCATACGGGTTCTACGATCTGCTGCGTCTGGAGGGGCGGCTGCAACAGGCGCAGGCCATTGGCGCGTCGGCGATCCAGGCCAGCCGTGCGCTGGGATTGCTCGGCACCCCAGGCGCTCAGCAGACACTGGTGGAGTTCGCCAGCTCCCGCGAGCAGCCGCTGGCGGCGCGCCAGGCGGCGGCGGAAGCGCTGCGCGTCGCGATCGGTCGCCGTGGTGTGCTGCTGACGCGCAGCCGGCTCCAGCAGCAGTACGACCTGTACAACGCCAGTCAGCAGCTGGATCGCGACACGCAGGCAGTACTGGGTTCCATTTTGGACACGCTAGAAGGTGCGGCGCGTGGTGACTCACCCGCGCCCCGGAACGATTGACTCATCGCAGGGTCCTCCGAGTCATGGCCACGTACACCGCGCGTCACGCGACGGACACCGGACCGCCCCTGTCGGGTATCATCGGCTCGAGTCCGGCCATGGAGGAGGTCTATCGGACCACGCGCCGCGTGGCCCGCAGCAACGCGTCCGTGCTGCTGTTGGGCGAGACCGGCACGGGCAAGGAGCTGATCGCTACGGCGATCCACCATCTGAGCAACCGGGCGACAGGGCCGTTCGTGCGCGTCAATTGCGGGGCGTTGAGTGAAAGCCTGCTGGAGAGCGAGCTGTTTGGCCATGTGCACGGGGCCTTCACCGGGGCGATCAAGAACCGCACGGGGCGGTTCGAGGCGGCGCACACCGGCACGCTGTTCCTGGACGAGATCAACTCCACGTCGCGGATGCTGCAGGTCAAACTGTTGCGCGTGCTGCAGGAACGTGAATTCGAACGCGTCGGCGACACGCAGACGATCCAGGTGGATGTCCGCGTGATTGCCGCCAGCAACCGGAATCTCCGCGACCTGGTGGAAGACCACGGATTTCGGGAGGATCTCTACTGGCGACTGAACGTCGTGCCGGTCGAGATTCCTCCGCTGCGGCACCGCCGGGACGACATCCCGCAGCTGGTGACCCACTTTCTCAACCACTACAACGAAGTGAACGACCGCTACGTGGTGCACATTGAGCGGCGGGCGATGGAGGCCCTGCAGGATTACCACTGGCCTGGTAATGTGCGGGAGTTGCAGAACTATGTCGAGCGCGCGGTGGTGATGGCGGAGGGGGACGAGCTGACGTTGGATCTGCTGCCGCCGGTGGTGCGCGACGGCGGTCCGCCGCGCGGCGGGCGGCGCGGCGATGATATCGATTCGCTGACGTACGAGGTGGTCCAGCAGGGATTGCTCACCGCCCCGCCTGACGAGGAGAATCTGCATTCGAAGATCGTGAACCGGGTCGAGAAGGAACTGATTGCCCAGGTGATGCTGTCCTGCAACTACGTCCAGACGAAGGCGGCGGCCCGGCTGGGCATCAATCGCAATACGCTCCATAAGAAACTCAAGGAATACGACCTCGAGACGCCCCCCTGAGCGACGCGCGTGCGACGCGCAGCGACGGTGTCGGGGGTGGGTGCGTGGGCGGAGGTGATGCCAGCATGTTGTCCGGAGTCAGTATTCTCTGTTTCACCGCCAGCTATGCCGTGACGCTGACACTGGAAGTATCCCGCTTGTGGCTGCGTCTGCCGGTGCGGTGGCTCCTCATGATCGGCTTCGCCGCGGCCGGACTCGTTGCGCACACCATCTACCTGGCGATGCTGGCGCGGGCCGACGTGCAGCGCGGGAGCGGGACGCCGCTGTCGCACTGGACCGACTGGTGCCTGCTGGCGGCGTGGGTGCTGGCCGTCGTGTATCTGCGGCTGGCCGTGCGGCGCCGCGAGAACGCGGTGGGCATCTTCCTGTTGCCGCTCGTGCTGGCCTTGATCGGGGCGGGCTACGCCGTGCGGGAACATCCCCCCTTCGCCCGTGCCCAGGCGCTGAGTTACTGGAGCGTTCTCCACGGAGTGCTGTTGCTGGCGGGCACCGTTGCCGCGGCACTGGCACTCGCCGTCGGCATCATGTATCTGCTCCAGTCGGATCGGCTCAAGCGCAAGCTGCCCCCGCGACCCGGCTTCCGGCTGCCGACGCTGGAGTGGTTACACAAGTTCAATCGCCGCGCCATGCTGACCGCCACGTTCCTCATCACGCTGGGGCTGCTGGCCGGCATCGTGTTGAACTTCATCCGCCAGGCCGGCCACCACAGGACCGTGTCCTGGACCGATCCCGTCGTGCTGTGGTCCTTGGTGCTGCTGTTGTGGCTGACCGCCGAGGCGGTCCTGGAACGGCGCTACCGGCCGGCGCGCGAAGGGCGAAGTGTGGCCTATGCGACCGTGGCCAGCTGCCTGCTGCTGGGGCTGGTGCTGTGGCTCGTGCTGGCCGGGCAGCATGGGATTCGGGCGGGGGGGGATCCGCTCGGGTCGGTCGAGTCGCCCCCGGCACGCGCGGCGGCGGGAGGTTTTGGATGAAGCTGCACCTGGTCGGCTGCAGCCACCGCAGCGCGTCGCTCGACATGCGCGAACGTCTGGTATTCACGCCGGACCAGACGACGGCGGCGCTCGCTGCGTTCCGCGCCACCTATCCCGCCGTGGAAGCGGTGCTGTTGTCCACGTGCAACCGGATTGAACTCTACATCGCCACGCAGGACGCGGCCGGCTGCCCGACGCACGCCGAGCTGATCCGCTTTCTGGCCGCCTTCCACGGACTCGACGACCGGGATGTGTCCGGGCACATGTATCAGCTTGCCGATATCGACGCGGTGCGGCACCTGTTTCTGGTCGCCGCCAGCCTGGACAGCATGGTCGTGGGCGAGCCCCAGATCCTCTCGCAGGTCAAGCAGGCGTTCGCCGTTGCGCTCGAGCAGCAAGTGACGGGACCCGTGACCCACCTCGCGTTCGAAGCGGCCAATCGCGTGGCCAAACGCGTGGCCACCGAGACGGAGATCAGCCGGCGGCGCGTCAGCATCCCCAGTATTGCCGTCGGTGACTTCGCGAAACAGCTCTTTGAAACCTTTCATGACAAGCGCGCGCTGCTGCTGGGTGCCGGGGAGATGGGTGAAGAAACGCTGCGGTACCTGCGCGACGAAGGCGCGCAACAGATCGTCGTGCTCACGCGGCAGAACGAGCGTGCGGAGGTGCTGGCCCAGCGTCTCTCCGCGGCCGCCGATGCCTGGGAACACCTCGACGCGCGACTCGCCTGGGCCGACCTCGTGATCAGTGTCACCAGCTCGCGGGAGCCGATCGTGACCGCCGCGCGGTTCCAGTCCATCCATCGTCAGCGGTCCGAACGCGTCCTGTTCGTGCTCGATTTGGCCGTCCCCCGCGACTTCGATCCGGCGATCGCCCAGTTCGGCAACGTCTATCTGTACTCGCTCGACGATCTTCAGCTCGCGTGCGAACGCAACCGCCGTGCGCGCGAGCAGGAGTGGCCGAAGGCTCAGCGGATCGTGGAGGAAGAAGCCAGCCGCTTCGCCGCCGACATCCAGCATCGCGTCACGGGCCGCACGATTCAGCGGCTGAAGCATCATGCGGATGCGCTGCAGCGCGAAGAGTTGCGCCGGCTATTCAACAAGCTGGGGCCCCTGGATGCCCGCACGCGTGAAGAGATCGAACGCTCGTTCGAGCGGCTGGTTAACAAGTTTCTGCATCCGCCGCTTGAGTCCCTGCGCGACGAAGCCAGCCGCGGCTCACCCCAGCGGCTGCTCGACGCCCTGCGGCACCTGTTCCAGATCGACGACTGACCGGCTCATCGCGTCAGGCGGCGGCCGGCACGGCTGGCCAGCACGCCGTGCCACGAGGTTCACTCCCAGTCTTCGTCGTCTTCCTGTTCCTCGTCCCCCTCTTCGAAGTCCTCGTCCTCGGACTCCTCGTCGTCAAATTCCTCGTCCTCTTCGTCCCAGTCCTCTTCGTCGTCCCACCCTTCGTCCAGCTCCTCGTC
>JALOQX010000118.1 GCA_025459265.1 Pirellulaceae bacterium
CGATCCCGATGACGAGCAGGCCGACAGGATGTACGGGGTTTTCGATGACGGGACGATCGCGACAATTGCGGGAGTACCTCAAATTCACTTCCATCGCGACGCCGGCTCATTGGAGGAAGCGATTCGTTCCGCCATCGGCGACGTACGATCTGTGGGATGCGACGTCGCACGCGTCGAGATGGAGCCAAACGCCGTCGCGCAGCCATCGTGAGCATTGCCACGCACAGCGGCGTCGTACTCGGCAAGTCTGTCCTGCTAGCGCCCGCCCAGCAGGGCCTCGATCTCGGCGCGGGGCGGCGCGGAGGGCTGGGCGCCGAGTTTGGTGACGGAGCAGGCGGCCGCGGCGCTGGCGAAGCGGACCGCGGGCTCCAGCGCGGCGCCTTCGGCCAGGGCGACGGCCAGCGCCCCGTTGAACACATCCCCCGCGGCGGTCGTGTCGACCGGCTGCACGGGAAACGCGGGGATATCCAGCTGGAAGTCTGCGGCGGCCACCAGGGCGCCCCGCGCGCCGAGCGTGACAATGACCGTGCCCACCCCCTTGGCCCGCAGCTGGGCCGCCGCCTGAGCGGCTCCGCCCATCGCGCTGACCGGCACCCCGGTCAGCAGCTCGGCTTCGCTCTCATTGGGCGTGAGCACCGAGATCAGCCGCAGCAGGTCATCGTCCAACGGCTGGGCCGGGGCAGGGTTGAGAATCACCGGCACGCCCTGCGCAGCGGCCAGCGCGGCAGTGGCGCGCACCGTCTCCAACGGCGTCTCCAACTGCATCACGACCACGTCGGCGGCCCGAATCACGTCGGCCGCTCGCTGCACATCTGCCGGCGAGAGTCGCAGATTGGCGCCGGACGCGACGCCGATGCTGTTCTCGCCGTCCTCGGCCACAAAGATCAGCGCCACACCCGATGGCGCTTCTTCGTCTTCCACGATGTACTGCACGTCGATCCCGTCGCGGCGAAACCCGGCGACCGCCTGCTGGCCGAACAGATCCTTCCCGACGCGGGCCAGCAGCGTGACGTGACCGCCGGCGCGCGCGGCCGCCACCGCTTGATTGGCTCCCTTGCCGCCGGCCGCCATCGAAAAACGCCCCCCCAGAATCGTCTCGCCCGGACGCGGGATGTGCGTCATCTGCAAGATCATGTCCGTGTTGGAGCTGCCGACCACCACGATTCTGCCTGCCATTGTTTTTCCCTTCCCACCAAGCCGCCAGGCGTGCGCCGCCCCGCGCGATCAGCCACTGACCACGCCACTGGTCGGGGCATTGGCATACACAATCAGCGCCAAGCCAACCGCAAACAACACGAACATCAAACCCAACAGGCGATTGGTCCCCGGCGGCGCCGTGCGGAACTCGCGCCAGATGAACACGCCCCACAGCGCGGCCACCATCGTGGCACCCTGCCCCAAGCCATAGGAAATGGCGTAACCGGCCTTGTCGCCCGCGATGATCGAAAACGACATCCCGACGCCCCAGATCGCGCCGCCCAGGATGCCGATCAGGTGCAACCGCAGGTTCCCCTTCGTGAAGTAATCGCTCAGCGCGACGGGCTCACCGGCAAACGGTTTGCGCATCACGAACACGTTGAAGATGAAATTCGACAGGAACAGCCCTAACGCGAAGAAGACGAGCGCCGTGTAGGGCGTCAGCCGGCCCACGTTTTCCGGCGCGCTGAGCGCATCCAGCTTGCCGGGCATCGACCGGGTCACGAACTGGAAGAACTGGCCCATCAGGATGCCGCACAGGACGGACAGGACGATGCCCTTGAGCGTCGTTTTCGTGCCGCCCGACGGCAGACGGCGATAGGCCAGAGCATCCACCACGATCGCCGCGGCCACACAGGCCACGCCGACAAACAGAATCACCGGATTGCCCTCGGGGTTGGCCCAGTACGTGGTGATCACGCCGATCACCAGTGCCAGCCCGATGCCCACCGGAAAGGCCACGGCCATCCCCGCAATGTCGATGGCTGCGACCAACAAGATGTTCGCCACGTTGAACACCACGCCACCCAGCAGGGCATAGCCGATATACGTCGCCGACGCCTGGCTCAGGTCCTGCGCGAACGTGCGGCCGCTCGACCCCAGGCTGCCCAGCGTGACGGCGAACAACAGCGTCAGCAGCAGCACACCCAACGAGTAGTCCCAGTAGAACAGCTGGAACCGCCACTCCTGGCTGGCCAGCTTCTGCGTGTTGGCCCACGACCCCCAGCACAGCATCGTCACCACGCACATCAACACGGCCAGCTGATACGACTCGACCACAAACATGCGGGTCCTCCTCCCGGCGCGGCACGCCGGGGCCACAAGGTCTTGGAGCGCCGATGTGGTAGCATACCAAGTCGCGTCGCGCGAAGGAATCAGTCGCTCTGCGCCGCTCCACACGCGTTGCGGATCCCGCCGCCGACTCTACAATGGAGGCCACGCACTTGCTCGTGGGTCGGCACGGAGTGACTTGCCATGGCACGCTTCGCACAACGCCGCGACCAGCTGGCCCGCGCCGTACGGCGTCTGGGCGCCGACGCCCTGCTGGTCACGAACTTCACGAACGTGACGTACCTGACCGGGTTCACCGGGGACGACAGCTACCTGCTGGTGGGTCCGCAGGTGGAGGTGTTGTTGAGTGACCCGCGGTACACGCAACAGCTGGGCGAGGAGTGTCCGGGTCTGGAGCTGGCCATCCGCCGCCCGAGCATCGTGATGTCGGCCTGGGCGAGCAAGGTGATCAAACAAGCGCGGATCGCACGTCTGGCGGTCGAAGCCGCCTCGATGACGCTGCAGCTGCGCGACAGTCTGGCTGCGGAGCTGCCGCACGTCACGTTCATGCCGGTCACCGGTCTGGTCGAGAATCAGCGGCTGATCAAGGATCGCGAGGAGATCCGGGAGATTCGCGCGGCCGTCGCGTTGGCCGAACAGGCTTTTGGTGTCGTGCGCGCCGCCTTGCAGCCGGGGCAGACCGAGCGGGAGATTGCGTTTGAACTGGAGCACCAGATCCGGCGGTTCGGGGGAGCCGGGTGCGCGTTCCCGCCGATTGTGGCGGTGGGCCCGCGCGCAGCACTCCCCCACGCCGTGCCCACCCACGGTCGCATCGGTGACGGCGACCTGGTGCTGATCGATTGGGGGGCCACCGCGCGGCTCTACCGCAGCGACTTGACGCGTGTGTTGGTGACCGGTAGAATCTCGCCCAAACTTGAACGCATATATGGAGTTGTGTTAACAGCTCAGAAGCAGGCCATCGCGGCCATTCGCCCCGGAGTCCGGATGAGCGACGTGGACGCGGCCGCACGCCGCGTGATCGCCCAAGCGGGATACGGCCGGCGGTTCGGGCACGGATTGGGACACGGCTTCGGCCTGGAGATCCATGAAGCCCCGCGGCTGGCGCCGCACCAGGACCAGCCTCTGCGCGCCGGCATGGTGGTGACCGTCGAACCGGGGGTGTACCTCCCGCAGTGGGGCGGTGTCCGTATCGAAGATGACCTCCTGGTGACGCGCGATGGGTGCGAGGTGCTGAGCCACCTGCCCAAGGAGCTGCCCGAATGTGTTTGGCCACAGCTTTAGCCGCAGCCGCCGGCGGCGCAGCGCGGGGCGGTGGTCACACGAGTAACTGCCCTGGATTACACGTGGCGTTTGCGGCCAGGCCGTGCCGCCGCGTCTAACTGGAGTTCACCCATGTCAGACCTGGAACCCGGTCCGGACGACGTGTTCAATGTCGACCGCATCCGTCGGCTCGTCGAATTGATGGAGCAGCACGATCTGCGGGAAGTCGACTTGCGGCAGGCGGAGCACCGGATCCGCTTGCGGCGCGGCAGCGAGCCGATCTACACGATGCCGGCGGGCGTGGCTGCCCCGGCCGCCTTCGCGCCGGCCGCAGCGGCTGCCCCGGCGCACTCCGTGCCGGCCCCGCCGTCCGCCGCGCCGAGCGACGCGGCCGAGAGTCACATCGTGGTCGTCAAGAGCCCGATGGTCGGCACGTTCTACGCCCGCGCCAACCCCAAGGCTGAACCCTACGTCAAGATCGGCGACATCGTTGCGCCGGAGACAACGGTGTGCATTATTGAGGCCATGAAGGTGTTCAACGAGATCCCGGCCGAGGTGGCCGGCAAGATCGTCGCCGTGCTGGTCGACGAGGAAGAGCCGGTCGACCACGGACGTCCCTTGTTCAAGATCGACACGCGCCATGTATAAACGTATCCTGGTCGCGAATCGCGGCGAAATTGCGCTCCGCGTGATCCGGGCCTGCCGTGAGCTGGGGATCGAGACGGTGGCGATCTTCAGCGAGGCGGATCGCGGCAGCGCCTATTTGGACCTGGCTGATGAAGCCTACTGTGTCGGCCCGCCCAAGAGTGCGCAGAGTTATCTGAAGATCGACCAGGTGATCAGCGCCGCGGAGGTGGGGAACGTCGAGGCGATTCATCCCGGCTATGGGTTTCTGGCGGAGAACGCCCATTTCAACGAGGTCTGCCGCAGCTGCAACATCGATTTCATCGGACCGACTCCCGATGCGATGAACCTGCTGGGCGACAAGAACCGCGCCCGCTCCCTGGCCCGCGAGGTCAAGGTGCCGGTGGTGCCGGGGAGCGAGGGGCTGGTGGAGGACGAGGTCGCGGCGATCAAGATCGCCCACGACATCGGCTTTCCGGTCCTGATCAAGGCCACCGCCGGCGGCGGCGGCAAAGGGATGCGGGTCGCCTCGAACGACCTGGCGCTCAAGAGCGCTCTGGCTCAGGCGCGGACCGAGGCGCAGGCCGCGTTCGGCAACGCCGGCGTCTACGTGGAAAAATACGTCGAGCGTCCGCGCCACGTGGAAGTCCAGGTGATTGCCGACAATTTCGGCAACGTGGTCTACCTGTGGGAACGCGACTGCTCGACGCAGCGCCGCCATCAGAAACTGATCGAAGAAAGCCCCGCCCCCAACCTCCCCGAGAAGATCCGGCTCGACATGTGCGAATGCGCCGTGCGGTTGGTCAAACGCGCCAACTACACCAACGCCGGCACGGTCGAATTCATCGTCGATCAGCACAACAATTTCTACTTCATCGAGGTCAATGCGCGGATTCAGGTGGAACACCCCGTGACGGAGATGGTCACCGGCATCGATCTGATCAAGTCCCAGATCCTGGTCGCGTGCGGCGAACCGTTGCCGTTCAAGCAGAAACACGTCAAGGTCGAGGGGTGCGCGATCGAGTGCCGGATCAACGCGGAAAATCCCGAGGCGAATTTCCAGCCCAGCCCGGGTGTGATCCAGCGGCTGATCACCCCCGGCGGGCCCGGGGTCCGGTGGGACTCGCATGTCCACCAGGGCTACGCCGTGCCTCCCTACTACGATTCCATGATCGGCAAGCTGATCGTGCATCAGCCCACGCGCAGCGAGGCGATCGCCTGCATGAAGCGGGCGCTGGGCGAGTTGCGCATCGAGGGCATCCACACCACGGTCCCCTTCCACCAGCAGGTCCTGGCGCATTCGGATTTCGTCGAGGGATGGGTCGACACGAGCTTCGTGGAACGCGCATTCCTCACGGCACCGCGCTGAATCAGGTGCTCACAGCACGCCCTTGGTGCTCGGCACATCCGTCGTGCGCGGATCCAGATCGACGGCCATGCGGAGCGCACGTGCCGCGCCCTTGAAGATCGCCTCGGCAATGTGATGGCTGTTGCGGCCGTGGTGCAGCACCACGTGGAGGTTGCACAGGGCGTGCGCCGCCACGGCGTGCCAGAAGTCCTCCACCAACTGGCTGTCGAAGTCCCCGATCTTCTCCGTCGGCAGACTCGCGTCAAACACCAGAAACGCCCGCCCGCTCAAGTCCACCGCCACGGTGACGAGCGTCTCTTCCATCGGGATCGTGAAGTGGCCGTAGCGATGAATGCCGCGTTTGTCGCCCAACGCGGCGCGGAGCGCCTGCCCCAGGCAGATCCCCACGTCCTCGACCGTGTGGTGCTGATCGACGTGCAGATCGCCCGCCGCCTGCACCTGGAGGCCGAACGAGCCATGCCGCGCCCAGAGCTCAAGCATGTGGTCCAGGAACCCCACGCCGGTCTGCAATACCGCCGGCTGCGGTGTGTCCAGCTGAAGCTGTAGGCAGATCCGCGTTTCCGCGGTCTGACGCTCAATCTGTGCCGTGCGGGCCATATCAGAGGATCGCCTTGAGCAGCGTCACGCAGGCGTCGACCTGCGCATCGGTCCCCACGCTGATGCGCAAACCGTCACCCCATCCAGGATAGTTCATGTAACGGACCAGGACGTAGCTCGCCTTGAGCTGTTCGTAGACCGGTCGTAACGGTTGTACCGGGTGCGTACACCACACGAAGTTGGCCTGCGAGGGGACGACGTCCAGCCCCAGCGCCCGCAACTGCGTCTCCATCCGCTGGCGCGTGGCCAGGATCCGCGCACGGTTCTCCTGACGCCACGCCTGATCGTCCAGCGCCGCGGTGGCGCCGGCAATGGCCAGCGCGTCGCAATTATAGGAATCCTTGACTTTGCGCAGCTGAGTAATCAGGTCCGGGTGGGCCACGACGAAACCGAACCGCAGTCCGGCCAGCGCGTACGATTTGCTCAACGACCGGGACACCAGGATCTTCCGGCACTGGTGGACCAGATCGAGACAATGCGTATCGGCAAAATCGGCATACGCTTCGTCGACCAGCAGCGGACAAGGGAGCCGCTCGGCCAGCTCCAGCACCTGGTCGGGCGGAATCACGGTGCCCGAGGGGCTGTTCGGATTGGCCAGGAAGACCAGTCGCAGCCGGGGGGCGGCGCAGGCGAAGGCGGCGGTCAGGCTCCAGTCGGAAGCAAACGCGACCTCTTCAAACGCAGCGCCCTGGATTTCCGCCAGCGTGCGGTAGAGCACGTAACTGGGGTAGGGGAGTCGCAGCAGGTCCCCCTCGCCCACCAGCGCCCGCGTGACGATCGTCAGGATGTCGTCGCTCCCGTTGCCGCACAGGATCGCGTCGGGTTCGACGCCGAGCACCTCCCCGGCGCGCAGGCGAAACGCGGTCGCCAGCGGGTCCGGATAGCGTGTCAAGGCGTGCTCGGCCACCTCCGCGATCGATCGCCGCACCGCGGGTGACGGCGGGTAGGGGTTTTCGTTGGTGTTGAGCTTGATGTACTTGCCCGGTGGCGGTTGTTCCCCCGGCACGTACCCTTGCATGGCCGCGATCGCCGGCCGCACACATGGGACCGTCACGTTGCCTCCTCCAGGGAGTCTCTGCTGCGTCATCCTTTGTTGAGCCGCGCCTCGACACTCGCGCGATGCGCGGTCAGGCCCTCTTTCTCGGCCAGCAGCTGCAGGTCGCCGGCAATCGCCTGCAGGCCTGCCTCCGTGTAATGCAGGACGCTGCTCGACCGCAGGAAGTCGTTGGCCGTCAGGCCGGACGCCCACCGCGCCGTGCCGCTGGTCGGGAGCACGTGCGAGGGCCCCGCCACGTAATCGCCCACGGCCACCGGCGTATAGTTCCCCAGGAAGATCGCCCCGGCGTTGCGAATCTGTGCGGCCAGCTCTGCCGCGTGACTCGTGGCGATCAGCAGGTGCTCCGGCGCAATCGAGTCAGTCAAGGCGCAGGCTTCGGCGACATCCCGCACGGCGATCAGGGCTCCGTACTGTTCAAGGCTGTGGATCGTCAGGTCGCTGCGCGACAGCCGGCCCGCTTGCTCCTCCAATTCCCGCAGCACGGCCAGCAGGACCTCGGGACACCAGGTGATGAGAATCGAGGCACCCGGCGCATGCTCGGCCTGCGCGAGCAAATCGGCAGCGGCGTAGCGCGGGTGCGTCGATTCGTCGGCGATGACCACGACCTCGCTCGGTCCGGCAATCGAGTCGATGCCGACCTGGCCGTAGACGCGCCGCTTGGCGAGGGCGACGAACAGGTTGCCCGGTCCGACGATTTTCTCGACGGCCGGCAGTCCGGCGACGCCATAGGCGAGGGCCGCAATGCCCTGCGCCCCGCCGACGCGGTAGACTTCGTCCACTCCCAGCTCACAACAGGTGGCCAGCACATCGGGATTATCCGCCCCGAACTCCGTGGGCGGAGCAATGATCGCCAGCTGCGCCACGCCAGCGGCCTGCGCGGGCACGGCCGTCATCAGCACGGTCGACGGGTAGGCCGCCACGCCCCCCGGCACACAGATCCCGACTCGCCGCAGCGGCCGATACCGCTGCTGCAGGTACACCCCTTCCGGCCGCTCGAGCTGCACGTCCTGGTGCAGCAGGGCCCGCTGGAATTCGAGAATGTTGTCCCGGGTGCGCCGCACGGCGGCCAGAAAACCCGGGTCTGCCTGTGCGTGCGCAGCCTGCAGGACCTCGGCCGGCACGCGTAACGTCTCGGCCGTGAGTGTTACGCCATCGAGCTTTTCGGTGTAGCGCAGGACCGCATCCACGCCCTGTTCCCGCACGTCGCGACAGATCTTGGCCACGACCTGTTCCGGAGCCAGCGGTTCGCCAAACACCTCGATGGTCTTGGCACGCCCCCGCTCGCTGACCACGTTCCCTTCGGGACTCAGCTGCGCCCGCAGTCGTTCCAGCGCCGGACCGACATCGTCCTGGCGCGCGTCGATTTGGGTGATGTTGATGGCCATCGTGCACAGTTCTCCCCGAGTTCGGCTGCACGCCCGGATCTTCGCGGGACCGCCCAGGCCCGCCGCACGACAGCTCGCGGGGGCGATCCACGTTGGCCCTCCAGTGTAGCCGGCGGGGAGCCGGCGGCAAAACCCACCGCTGGTGGGAATAACGACGCCTCCCCGGAACCGGTCATTCCTGTTACAACATCCGCATGCCGCCACACATGATCGACCTGCGCAGCGATACGGTGACCCGGCCGACCGCGGCGATGCGCGCCGCCATGGCCGCCGCCGAGGTCGGCGACGATGTGATCGACGTCGACCCGACGGTGGATCGGCTGCAGCGGATGACCGCTGAGCTGCTGGGCAAGGAAGCCGCGTTGTTCGTCCCCTCGGGGACGATGTCCAATCAGGTGGCGGTGCGTCTGCATTGCCGAGCGGGAGACGAATTGCTGTGCGAGGCCGGTTGTCACATTTTCCACTATGAACAGGGTGGATTTGCGCAGCTGAGCGGTGTGGTCGCCCGCACGCTTCCGGGCCAACACGGCAAGCTGCGGTTGGCCGATTTCGAGGGACAGGTGCATCCGGACAACGAGCATCTCGTGCGCACCAGGCTCGTGACGCTCGAAAATACGCACAATCGCGGCGCCGGCTGCGTGCAGCCGTACGACGATGTGGTCGCGATCTGCCAGTGGGCCCACGCACACGGTTTGCGGACACACCTGGACGGTGCGCGGCTGTTCAATGCGGTGGTGGCCAGCGGCATCGCGGCCGACACCTGGGCAAGTCACTTCGATACGGTCAGCGTCTGTTTCAGCAAAGGGCTCGGCGCGCCGGTCGGCTCCGCCGTGGTCGGGGACCGCGCGCTGATCGGCGAAGCGCGGCGCCACCGGAAGCTGTTGGGCGGCGGCATGCGTCAGGCGGGCATCATTGCGGCGGGCGCCCTGCACGCGCTGCAGTTCCATCGCCAGCGCCTGGCGCTGGATCATGCGCACGCGCAGATCCTGGCCCAAGCCATCCGCCAGACGCGCGGCACGCGCCTGGTGCCTGACACGGTCGAGACCAACATCGTGATCTTCGAGGTCGACGCATCGCTGGGGACAGCGGCCGTGTTTGCGGCGGCGTTGAAGATGCACGGTGTGTGGATGCTGGCCATTGGCCCACGCTTGCTCCGCGCGGTAACGCACCTGGATGTGACAGAGGATGATGCGATCACCGCGGCGCGTCTGATTCCCGACGTGGCGGACCAGCTGGCCCGCGGCCAACTGCAGGTCCGCGACGTGGAACCAAGCTACTGAGAAAATCTGCACATCTGGAATTGCCTCCGGGACCCCGCGCATGATCGAACGCAACGTGACGGTGGAACAACTCGCCCGGGAAGCGCGCGACGCGTTTGCGCGGCAATTCGGACGCCCTGCCACGCAGGTCGTCGCCGCGCCGGGACGCGTGAACCTGATCGGCGAGCACATCGATTACAACGACGGCTTCGTGCTCCCCATGGCGATCGAACGCTTTGTCGTGCTGGCCGCCGATCGCGTCACAACGCCCCTGGCGACTGATCACCGGCCGGGGTACCGCGTCCACAGCCTGACGGCCGGCCAGACCGAGTCCTGGCCGTGGGGAGGGGCTCCGGCCAGTGGCCGCGGCAGTTGGGTCAGCTACGTGTGGGGCGTCCTGGATCTCTGCGCGCGGCGCCAACTGGCGACCGGACCGCTGGACCTGGTGGTCCACTCCAGCGTGCCGATCGGCGGGGGACTCTCCAGCAGCGCGGCGCTGGAGGTCGCCACCGCGACGCTGGTCGAGGCGCTGACCGGTGCGCGGCTGGAGCCCGCAGACAAGGCGCTCCTGTGCCAGCGGGCGGAACACGAGTATGCCGGCGTACCGTGCGGGATCATGGACCAGTTCAGCTCGGTCTTTGGCCGTGCCGAGCATCTGATTCTGCTCGACTGCCGCACGAGGCGTGTCGAACTGGTGCCACTGGCGGCCAACGATGTCGCGGTGCTGATCACCAACTCCAACGTCAAGCACGCTTTGACCGGGGGTGAATACGCCCAGCGACGCGGTCAGTGCGAGGCCGCGGCGCGGCGGCTGGGCGTGGCGAGCCTGCGCGACTGCTCGCTCGATCAGCTGGTGGCACATCAGTCGGCTCTCGAGCCGATTCTGTGGCGGCGCGCGCATCACGTGGTGAGTGAGATCGCGCGCACGACGCAGGCCGCCGCGGCGCTGGCCCAGCGGGCGTGGGAAGACGTTGGGCGTCTGATGTACGCCAGCCACCAGTCGCTCCGCGAGGATTACGAAGTGAGCTGCGACGAGCTCGATGTGCTGGTCGATCTGGCGCGCGAGCGAGGTGTGCCGGGCGGTGTCTTCGGATCGCGCATGACGGGTGCGGGGTTCGGCGGTTGCACGGTCAGCCTGGTCCAAGCTCATCAGGTCGACGCGATTGCCGCGCATCTGGCCCGGGGCTACACGGCGCGGACCGGCATCGCGCCGACCATGTTCGTCTCGCGTCCTGCGGCCGGCGCAGGCGTCGTGAACTAAGGCTGCGTTCCCGCCATGTCGGTCTCGTCGGAGGAATTCTGGAACCTGCTGCTCGACAGCCGCCTGCTGCCCGCCGCCGAGGTCCGGCAGTGGCAGGCGGCCGCCCGACCGATCGAGCGCCCGGCCGGCTCCGACTCCGTCACGGCCGTCGCGCACTGGCTCATTCGCCAGCAGGTGCTGACCCCGTACCAGGCCGAACTGCTCCTGAACGGACGTGCCGGTCCGTTCCGCTATGGGGACTACGAGGTCGAGGACCGGATTCGCCGCGGGCGCTTGCGCGGGATGTTTCGGGCGCGGCACATCCCGACACGCTTCTGCGTCCTGCTGCGATTCGCCCCCGCGCGCGTCGCACAGGACCCGCGGCAGTGGTCCTTCGCCCGGCAATATCATCGGCACACGGTCATCCACGTGCATCCGCACCTGCAGCGCATCTTCGCGCTGGAAGACAGCTCGGGCTACCGCTTCCTGGTCTGCGAGTGCCTCGCGGGCGAGTCACTTGCCCAGCGGCTGCCCGCCGACGTCGGGCTGCCGCTGGGTGAAGCCTGCTGGATCGCCCAGGGCGTGGCGCAGGGAGTGGCCGCGCTGCACGCAGCGCGGCAGACCCACGGCGACGTGCGGCCGGCCAACGTGTGGCAGGATGTCGACGGGCAGGTGAAGTTGCTGCGCGACTGGATTCTGCCGCCCGTCGTGCCGGACCTGGGCAGTGCCGTCGGCTCGGCCGCCGCCAGCGAGCAGGCCGCGTATGCTGCGCCGGAACTGGCACACCCCGGGACGCCGCTGAGCGTGCTGACCGACATCTACGCGTTGGGCTGCACCCTGCACGAACTGCTGGTCGGCCAGACTCCGTTTGCCGGCGGCACACCGGCCGAGGTGCTGGCCCGTCGCGCGCAGGAAGACCTTCCGTCGCTCGAACCGCGCGGCGTGCCTGCCGCGGTGTCGCGTCTGCTCGAGGCGATGCTCGCGACCGACCCGCGCGATCGCATCGACGCGGCATCCGAGGTCGCCCAGCGTCTGGCTGCTTGGGCTGACTCTCCGCGCGCTGCGACCCTGGCACCGCCCCCACCCGGCCTCGCTGCCTACGAGCTGGCGCTGGCCGGCCCGCGGTCGGCACCTCCCGCGCCTCCTCCGATCGTGTCGAATTTGCCCGAGCGCCCCGGCGCCGAGACCATCCTTCTGCCTCCGGGACCCACCGTCGCACCGCCGCCCCTGCCGGCAGTCTGCGACGACGTTGGCGCGGACACCCCGGCGCGCCTGTCGGCCCCTGCGGTCGCCATTCCGGAAGTGGCTGGCACCGACCGCACGACGGTGGCACGCCGGCGGCGCCATCAGCAGGCAAAACGCCGCCGCGCGTGGCATCTCATGCTGTGGGCGATGCTGCTGGCGGCGGTGGCCCTCGGGGTCGGACTCTGGCCGTCGGATTGGCGCGCGATGTTCGGGCCGCGCGTCGTCACGGCGCCCGCCAGCGGACCGCGCGACGCATCTCCGCCGCGCGAGACGTCCGTCCCGTCCGGTGAGGCCATCCCACCGACGGGCGACACGGCCAGTCGCTATCAGGTCGTGGACGACGACGGCACCACGCTGTGGCTGCCTCCGACCCAGGCTGAACCACTGCCGCTGTCGTACGTGCCGCCGGGGACACAGCTGTTGCTCACGTTGCGGACGGCGGACCTGATCGCAACGCCGGCAGGCCGCCAGCTCATCGATGTGCTTGGCCCGGACGCCGCGGCATTGCGCCGCCAATGGGAGACCGACGCGGGACATGCGTGGAGTGACGTGGAGCAGCTGGTCGTGGCATGGCGCGGGAACGACACCGGACTGACGCGCCCCACGTGTGTCGTGTGGCTGCGGGAACCGCGCGGCGTGGATCAGTTGCTTGCCGCGTGGGGGCACCCGACACCCGTGCCGCATCACGGCGCGGCGTATTTCACCGTTCCCGCGCGCGGCTGGTCGTTCTTCGTGCCGCCGGACTCCGCACGTGGCGTGTTCGTCATGGGTGATGAAGCCGATGTGCGCGAGGTGATCGAGCAGGGTGACGCGCGTCCGCTGCTGCGCCGTGACCTGGCTCAGCTCTGGCAGGTCAGCGATCAGCTGCGGCACGTTACGCTGCTGGCCACCACCGACTTCCTCTTTGCCCAGGGACTGGCCGCTGCGAGTTCGCGGGCGTGGGGCGATCCGGCGCGCATGCGGCGATCCCTCGAGTGGTTTCTGGGCAGCCAGGTGCGGGCGTGCCTGGCGAGCCTGCACGTCGGGGAGCACACCTATTGCGAACTGCGCGGCCTGGGACAGACAAGCACCGACAGCCCGCTCATCGCCGCAGGGTGGCGGACCCGGGTGCAGGAGCTGCCGGACCGCGTGGAAACTCATTTCGCTGCCACCTATCCCTCCGCGTACTGGCGGCGCGTCGCGCTGCGCGTACCCGAAATGGTGCGCGTCACGGCCGGATTGGCGCGGGTCGGCATCGAGCAGGACCAGGCGGTCTGGAACGTGGTGTTGCCACCGCACGCGGCGTCGAACCTCCTCTTTGCGGCGAGCATGGCGTGGGATGAACCCGGAGACGATCAACCCGTGGCCGCGAAGCTGCCGGCAACCGCCCAGCGCGGCCCGGCATCGCTGGAGGAACTGCTTGCCACACCCATGACCGTGACGTTCTCCCTGCAATCGCTCGAGGCGGCACTGCAGAACCTTGTCGACGACGTCCGCGGGCAGCACCCCGCCCTGCCGTTTCACTTCGCGATCGAGATTGTGGGGCAGGATCTGCAGCTGGAAGGAATTACACGCAACCAGCAGATTGCGAATTTCGAAGCCGTGGATCGGCCGCTGGCTGACATCCTGACCGCCCTGGTGATGCGTGCCAATCCCGTCACGACCGTGACGACTCCGGCCGACCCCGCTCAGAAGTTGGTCTGGACGCCGGCCCCGGATCCGCAGGACCCGACGAAGCAGATTCTGCGGATTACGACGCGAGCCGCCGCGGCGCGGAACGGCTACCACCTGCCGGGCGTGTTCCGTCAACCGTGAAACGGATGGTACAATTGCGGCGCGGTCGGCCGGGCACCGCTCCCGGCTCGCGCTGGCCGCGTGTTTCCTGGACGCTCGATGGCCGGTTGAATCGGGACGTTGCCGCGCGAGACCCGTTTCGTGGAATCGTATTCTATCTCCTGCACGACCTGCCGCGCTCGCCTCCGCGTGCGCGATCCGGGAGCCTTCGGACAGATTCTGGCGTGTCCCAAGTGCGGCAGCATGGTGCTCGTCCAGCCCCCACCCGGCGCGTCACCGCCGGACAGGGCGGCTGCCGAGGAGCATACGGCCCGCGGCACGTCGCCGGCCGAGGTCTCGCCGCCGCCCGCGCCGCAGGCTGCCGATCCCGCCGCTCGGCCGGGGCGCTCAACGCGGTTCCGCGAGGATTTTTCTCCCTCCGCGATCGAACCCGCCCAACGAACCAGTGACGACGACGACGCCGGAATTGCCATCGCGCGACCACCCAAGGCCGGCACGCAGGCCGTCGCCGTCCCGCCCCTCTCCACCGACTCGTCCAGCCCATTGGACGAAACAGGCGTTCCACCGCGCTGGCACCGTGTCGTCCTGCTGGTCGGCGCCGCAGCAGCCGGCATCATCTTGGCCCTGCTGGTCGTCGGCTGGCTCGCCGGGCGTCGCCCCGCGGATGCGCCTGCCGGCGCGCCGCCCACGAAACCGGTCGCGGCTGCACCGCCAGGGACTGACGAATCGTTCTCGGCCGACACCCCCACGGCGCCTGCCCCAGCTGCTCACACCGAGGTCGCAGAAGCTGTTCAAGCCGATGATTCCTCCTCCGTCGACGCGGATCCTGACCTCCCGGGCCAGATCGTTCCACCGGCGGACGGCGAGGCCTCTGCCGCGCCCCAAGCCGATCCGGCACGAACCAGCCCGCCCGCCAGCGACATGGCCGGCGAAGGGACGCCAGCCGGCGCTGAACCGGATGACGCACCGATCGCAGACGAGGCCGCGGCACCCGCCCCGCCGGCCGCCGTGCCGGCGCTGGATATCTCGCTGGTGGCGATTGATCTGCAGGGCATGCCGCTGGTTGACTTCGCGGACTTCGTCGCGGACTTCACCGGCCTCCCGGTGTCGCTCGACCTGCCCGCGATGGCCGTGGCTCAGATTTCGCCCGGCACGCCGCTGGATGTTCAGCGGGAGCGGCTGACGATGGACGCGCTGCTTCACGCGGTGCTTGCCTCGATCGAAATGAAGCACGTCGTGCGCGACGGTCAGATGGTCTTCACGCCGGTCTCCGTGCCGGAAACGCCCTGGGAGACGACGTATGAGGTCGCAGACCTCGCGGTCGGCGAACACGATGTGCAGGCCTTGGGCGAGCTGATTACGGCACTGGTGGCACCGTCCAGCTGGGTGGCCGCGGGAGGCACCGCGACGCTCACGACGACGGCGACTTCCCTGCAGATCCAACAGGATGCCCCTGCACACGTGCAGATCGCCCAGCTGCTGGATCGACTGCGTGCGGCCCGGGGGCTCGCGCCACGGGGTGGATCGACCGACGTGTCGCTCGACCCCACGCCGGCGCTGGCCGAGGCCGCACGCGCGCTGAGCACCCCGGTGTCGAGCGACTGCCCCAGCCCCACCCCGGTGTCACGCGTGCTGGCAGGTTTGCGCGCGCAGACCGACCTGCACCTGGTCGTCGACTGGCGCGCCACCGCCACCGCCTCCTGGTTGCCCGCCACGGACACTGCGCTAACATGCACGAACCAGCCGCTGGCCGACGTGCTCGATGCCTGGCTGGGTGCGTACCATCTGGCCTTTCGCGTGTGTGACGCGCAGACCGTTGAGATTACGACACGCGAGGCGATCGAGCAGCGGCCTGAGGTCGCGGTCTATCCGCTCGAACTCGCGGCGGGGGAGGATCCGACGGCGGTCCTGGGACAGGTCCGCGCAGCACTGCAGGCGGCGGGGGTATCCGCGGACACGGTCGCGCGCGCGGTTCGGCTGGACGCGCCCAGCCGCAGTCTGCTGGTATCGCTCCCCCAACCACAGCAGCGGAT
>JALOQX010000385.1 GCA_025459265.1 Pirellulaceae bacterium
AGGTCGAGTCGGTGTCACGCCAACCTGTGGGCCCGGCCTTCCCCCTGAAGGGTCACGCGACTGAGGATTCGGTCTGATGTGTGGACGATTTACGCTGCGCACGCCGCTGCATCAACTCAGTGAGCTGTTCCTCTTCGAGCTGCACGCAGAGGATGTTCCGCCGCGGTTCAACATAGCGCCGAGTCAACCGGTCGTGGCCGTGCGCGTGATGGAGTCCGCGGCCGGTCGACAGCTGGCGTGGCTCCGCTGGGGCTTGATCCCGTCGTGGGCCAAGGACCGCGCCATCGCCAATCAGCTGATCAATGCGCGTGGTGAAACCGTGGCGGAGAAACCTTCCTTCCGGCAGGCGTTTGCCCGCCGCCGCTGTCTTGTCCTGGCCGACGGCTACTACGAATGGCAGAAGCTCGGTGCGTCCAAGAAACAGCCGTATTACATTCGTCTGCGGGGCGACCGCCCCTTCGCGCTGGCCGGATTGTGGGAATCCTGGCAAGGCGAGCCCGGCGCGGCTGTCGAAACGTGCACGATCATCACGACGGCAGCCAACGCGTTGACCGAGCCGCTGCATCCGCGCATGCCCGTCATCCTGGCCGACGCGGACCACGACCGGTGGTTGGATCCGCACCACCGCGATCGCGAGGCGCTCCTGGCCCTGCTGCGGCCTTTCGATGCGGCGGCGATGGAGCTGTACCCGGTCGACCCGCGGGTCAATTCGCCGCGCCAGGATGACGTGGCCTGCATCCGGCCGCTGGCCGCCGGCGCGGGTCCAGCGGCGCAACGCTCGTTCGCGTTTGACACTGATAGCGACGAATCCGGTTGACTTCAATGCGAGACGGTTCGATGAAGACGTTTCAGCGGCTCGGTCCGTACTTGATTCAGCGCCCGCTGGGCAGTGGGGGGATGGGGTCGGTCTTTCAGGGTGTGGACGAAACCACGGGCGCATCGGCCGCGGTCAAAGTCCTCTCGCCCGCCCTGGCCGCCGACCCCAGCTTTCGCGAACGGTTCGGCGCGGAGATCGAAACGCTCAAGAAACTGAAGCATCCGAACATCGTCGAGCTGCTGGGGTATGGCGAGGAGGACGGGCACCTGTTCTACGCCATGGAGCTGGTCGAGGGACGCACGCTGCAGCAGGAGCTGCAGAGCGGTCGTCACTTCGCGTGGCGCGAGGCGGCGCGGATCGGCGTGCAGATCTGCCAGGCGCTGAAACATGCGCACGATCGAGGCATCATCCATCGCGACCTCAAGCCGGCCAACCTGCTGCTGGCGCCCGAGGAACAGATCAAGCTCGCCGACTTCGGAATTGCCAAGCTCTACGGCATGAACCAGCTGACAGTGGCCGGGGGCGTGATCGGGACGGCGGATTACATGTCCCCGGAGCAGGGCGAGGGCAAGAGTGTCACCGCCCGCAGCGACCTCTACAGCCTCGGGAGCGTGCTCTACGCCCTGCTGGCTGGACGCCCCCCGTTTGCTTCCCGCACGGCGGCCGAGGTGATCCACAAACTGCGGTACGAAGAGCCACTGGGTGTGCGGCGCCTGGCGCCGGACACGCCCGAGGAATTCGAGCTGATCGTCGCCCAGCTGCTGGCGAAAGACCCGGCCAAACGGATCGCCACCGCCCTGGCGGTCGCCAATCGTCTCAAGGCCATGGAGCACGGCCTGTCGATCGAGACCCGCGCGGATGCGCGGGAGAGCCATTTCTCGCTCTCCAGCGACGGGGATTACAAGCTCGCTGGCGAAGCGGAGGATCAGCCGACGGTCCTGGCGCGGCATGAAACCCGGTTTGTCTCGCCGGCCGAGCGGGCGCTGGACGAGCAGCGCGACTCACTCGACGCGCACCGCAATCCGACGGTCGCAATGCCTCCGTCCGACGCGGCCCGTGGGAGCGCGACCGGGTCCACGCCGTCCACGACGCACTTCACGACGTACGACGCGGCGGCCCGCGAGCGCGCTGCGCTGCAGGAATCCGTCGAGGAACACACGCCGCTGTGGTGGAAAGTGGCCCCCGTGCTGGTGGGCGCGGCGGTCATCGCGGCCGGCCTGTGGTACGTCACACGGCCCCTGTCGGGAGATGCCCTGTACGACCGGATCGCGGCCGTCGCTCGCGAAGGCGAAGGGGGGGACCTAGCCCACGTCGAACGCGAGATGGACCAATTCCTGACCCGGTTTCCGGACGACTCGCGGCGGGAAGAAGTCCGTGCGCTGCGCGAGGAACTGGAACTCTTCCGCCTGCAGCGGCAGTACGAACGGCGGGCACGTCTGCGCAGCGGCACCCACTCGCTGCGCCCGATCGAGCGTGCCTACGTCGAGGCCACGCAACTGGCCATCACGAACCCGCGCAGCGCCCTGGTCAAGTTGCAGGCCCTGGTGGACGTGTTCGACGGCGCCGAGCTCAACACCGACGACCAGCGCTGCCTGCGGTTGGCGCGGGAGCAGATCGTCCAGTTGCAGGACCGCGGTCAGGCTACATCGGACGACGATGTGCAGCTCATCCAGCAGCGCCTCGACGCTGCCGACGAGCTCGCCGAGCGCGATCCGGCGCAGGCCGCGGCCATCCGTCGCGGCGTCGTCGAGCTCTACGCCGAGCAACCGTGGGCCGAGCCGGCGGTAGCCCGCGCCCGCGCCGCGCTGGAAAAGAAGGGTCAGGACTGACGGGCACGGTCACCTAGAAGAAGCCGCCCATGCCCCCCATGCCGCCGCCCATGCCGCCAGGCGCACCTTCGCGCGGATCGCCGGTTTCGACGCGGCCGATGAGCTTGGCGATTTCTGCGTGCGCGGCGCGCGTCTGGCGGACAATCAACACCGTGCGCGCGACAACCAAGGCCTGCGCTGACGCCGGGTCCTTGTCCATGATGGCGCGGGCCAGGCGTCCGTCTTCCGTGAACAGGTCGGGCGGCGAGGCTACGTGGAAAACCTCGCCGACCGCGTCAGGACGCGTCTCACTCTTCCACGTATCCGGCAGGACCAGCTTCGGCAGGAGCGTTGCCAATTCCTGGGCCATGTGCGCGTGGAGTCGGTAGTATACGGTGATCACCTCCTGCGGATCCTGGACCTTGCGATCCCGCGGTTTGGAGGATCGCAAGGCCTCCCGATACGTCTCGAGCAAGGCGAGCACGTCCATCAGCATGCTCTCACGGTGGTACACCACCAGCGTGCCTGGCTGCGGAGAGGCCATGCTGCCCACCCCGCCCGTGTCATCCCAGTCGGCCTCCGTTTGCGACTGCACAGCGTCCATCAGCGCTTCCGATTCCGCGACGTTGTGGCAGAGGTCACGCACGTCGTACACGGCAGTTTTGTGAAACGCGTTGGCGTCCTGCTCGGTCGTCAGCCACAGGACTCCGTCCCGCAGGACCCAGTTCAACTTGAGGTCCACGAACATGGCCTGCAGGACGATGTGCAGCGCACAGTCCGACAGCTTGAGTGTTACCGGTTCGCGTTCGCGGATCCGCGCGCTGCGCAACGCTCCGACGTCCAGTCGGACGTCGGTTTGCGTCAGCCGGGCGAGGTCTGCGACCGCCGCCTCCAGCGGCGTATCCAGGAAGTCGACGCTGATCTGCTGCTCCAGTTTCGCGCGCAGCGCCACGTGTTGTGGCGGATCAAGGATGAATGTCTGCCGCGCGTGTTTGCGCAGGGCCGCCAGCAGCCCCTGAACTTGACGCTGCACAGGGTCCGTCTGGCGGATGAACATGACATCCCCCAGGAAACTTACCGCCCCGTCTCCGCCTGCATCTTCCCAGCTTGCAGGGGCAATGGTGCGCATAATGGCCTCCGCCAGCTCGCTCAGCTCATAGCCGCTGTCGAGCAGGTCGCCGACGTTGTAGGGGACGGTCTTGCGCCGCGCGTCAGCCACGGCCACCGACGTGATGTGCAGGATGTTCCCCTCGAAATACCAGGCAAGGCCCAGGACGCGCAGCCGATTGAGCAACAGGTACAGGGGGGCGTCTTGGAGCTGATCCGAGATCGGTTCAACCAGCGAAATGTTGGCCTCCTTAAGCGCGCCGGTTTCCAGCAGGACCGTGAGTTGCTGTTCGGTGCGCAGCCAGTCCAATACGTCGCGGAGCGACGCGTTGGCGAACGTCACCGACGCGTTGGCGGCCAACGGCGGCGGCACGAGCGTGGCGGGATCGATCGTTTTCGGCTCGTCGGCAATCACGGGCGCCGCCACCGCGACGTCCGCCTTCGGCTCGGATTCCTGCGCGACCGTGCCTGTTACTGCGTGGCAGGTGCACAGCAGTATGCCGAACAGTGATGACAAGTACTTGGGACTTCGCATGATGTCCTCCGCCAGCTGCACAGCTGCGCACGGCCCGCCGGCCGGTTGTCTCGCTGCGGTCACCTGCCCCCACAACCTCTGCAGTCTAACGTGGCCGTGCAGTCGACTCAAACAAAAAGGGTGCGATCGAGCGCGATCCCGCGATCCACGCGATCCACACACTCTGTTGGGTGCTGGTTCTGTGCCGCCGGTTGCGGCGGCCTCGGCTGCGCGCGGGTTGGATGGAGGCCGGTTGGCTCGGCCGCCCAGTGAGACCGTGGCCGCACCTGGCCGACGATCTTTTTCCGCCGGTGACGAGCACCCGGGAGGCCGGCGGCCGGGGCGGCGCCCGCCCCCAACCGGCTTGTCCGGCTGGTGCACACGATCATCGGCTACGCGGTTCCGCCCCCAACCGGCTTGTCCGGTTGGTGCGCACGATCATCGGCTACGCGGCGTCCGCCCCCAACCGGCTTGTCCGGTTGGTGCGGACGATCATCGGCTACGCCGGCCGACGCCTGCCACCGTCCGCCCCCAACCGGCTTGTCCGGTTGG
>JALOQX010000119.1 GCA_025459265.1 Pirellulaceae bacterium
CGGGCACTGGTGGGCCGACGGGTATCGCCAGATGCTGGAGCGGATACGGCGTGACATGCCGCGGGACTGCTTTCTGACCACCGAGTGCAACGCGGAAGCGTACGTGCGCTGGTTCGACGGCTACCTGACGTGGCACTGGCAGTACGACGGCCAGGTGCCGGCATTTCCGGCCGTGTACGGCGGGGCGCTGACCCTGTTCGGCCGCTCGTACGGAGGCGGCGAGACGCGCGATCTGGCGCTGAGCATGAAGGCGGGCCAGCAACTTGTCTTCGGCGAGCAACTCGGCTGGATCAATCCCTCCGTCATCACGGAGCCCGCCAACCTGGACCTCCTCAGCCAGCTCGCCAGACTGCGTCACGCCTGCAAGCACTATTTCGACGGCGGGCAAATGGCCCGGCCGCCGCGTCCCGTCGACCCGCCGTCGACCGTGCGCGCCGATTGGGGCTGGGGGGGAGGCAACTGGTGGGTGACGACCGACTCGCTCCTGACCGGTGCCTGGCAGCTGCCGGATGAACAACGCCTCTTGCTCCTGTTCGTTAACGTGGGCCCAGACCCGGTCAGCGCACACGTCCCGATCGACTGCAGCGAGTACGGTTTGGACACCCCGCAGGTTCACGTGGTCGCGATTGGTGTGGCGGGCGCGCCCGCGCCTCGCACCGAGTCACCGCAATTCGACATGCCTCTGGCGCTGCCGGCACGCACGGCCCTGGCCTACGAAGTGACGTGCACGCGGTAGTCCCTTGTCAAAGCTGAACATGCGGGTGGCTGCGGTCGCGCGACGAGAGCCCCCAGCCGCGACAAGCTGGGGGCGAGCCAACGCGCGACGCCAGCCGCGCGACGCCAGCCACCCAACCCGAAGAGCACGCGCGATGATCAACGTTTACGCAACTATTACATGTGAACCATCGACTTCACGCGGGCGCGCACCAAGCCCCCGCATATAATGACGGCAGATTTCGGTGGAGTTGCCATGAAGATTCTGCTCGTCAGCCCGCCGGCCCCCGACACGTTCTGGAGTTTCAAACACGTGCTGCGGTTCGTGTCAAAACGGGCCGCCTTCCCGCCTTTGGGCCTGTTGACGGTCGCCGCGATGCTGCCCGACGACTGGCAGCTGCGTCTGGTGGACCTGAACGTACGCCGCTTGTCAGACCGCGATGTGCGCTGGGCGGATTGCGTGATGCTCAGCGCGATGATCGTGCACAAGGAATTCGTCGGAAGCATCGTCCAGCGTTGCCACCGACTGGGCAAGCCGGTCATTGCGGGCGGGCCGTTGTTTACCACCGGCCACGCGGACTTTCCGGAGATCGACCACTTCGTGCTGGGCGAGGCGGAAGAACTCATGCCGCAGCTCGTGGCAGACATGCGGCGTGGGGTCCCGCAGCGCACGTATGCTGCGTCGCGTCGACCGGATCTGGCCCGCGTGCCCTGTCCACGCTGGGATCTGATTGATCTGCGGGACTATGTCACGATGTCTGTCCAGTTTTCGCGCGGCTGTCCCTTCGATTGCGAATTCTGCGATATCGTGGTCATGAACGGTCACGTGCCGCGTACCAAGGCGCCAGCGCAGCTGGTCGGCGAACTTGAGCAACTGCGGTTGCGCGGATGGCGCGACATGGTGTTCGTCGTCGACGATAACTTCATCGGCAATCAGCGCCGAGCCAAGGAATTGCTCCGAGAGATCATCGCGTGGCGCGAACGCACCGGCACGAAGATGGGATTTCTCACCGAGGCGTCGGCAGACCTGGCCGATGAACCGGAACTGTGCGACCTGATGGTGCGAGCGGGCTTCAAGAAAGTATTCGTCGGATTCGAGACGCCGGCGACCGAGAGCCTGCGCGAGTGCGGCAAACTGCAGAATTGCCGCCGCGACCTCACCAGCTCGGTCCAGATCCTGCAGCAGGCGGGCTTCGATGTCATGGGCGGTTTCATCGTTGGGTTCGACCACGATCCCAGCGACGTATTCCAGCGCCAGTTTGATTTCATCCAGCGGTCGGGCGTGGTGACGGCCATGGTCGGGCTGCTGACCGCCCTGCCCGAGACACGGCTGTACCGCCGGCTGATGCAGGAAGGTCGCCTCGAAACCGCCAGCACCGGCAATAACACCGAAGCCGCCCTGAATTTCCGGCCCGTGCTCAGTCGCGAGTACCTCATCCAGGGCTACCGGGACTTGATGCGCAAGCTGTATGAACCGCGCCACTACTACAGCCGGATCCGGACGTTCCTGGACCACAAGCGTCCCGACGTCTCGCGCGGGAGGCTTTCGCGCGCGGACCTTCAAGCGTTTCTCAAATCACTCTGGCTGCTCGGAGTCTGGTACTCGGGACGCGCAGCCTACTGGCGATTCTGCATTGGCACGCTTCTGCGCCGGCCGCGCCAGTTTCATCACGCCCTCGAATTGGCCATCCTCGGCCATCATTTCCGCCGCGTCGCCCGATTGCTGTAAGGCAAAGGGGACAGGTACATTTACGGCGGCAACGCAGGAGATTTGGGAAGCTTGCGTGCCGCTCCAAGTTGTTGCACTCCGATCGCGCCCGAGCACCACGGCCGACGCATCACTTGCCGCCCAGGACGGACTCACTCTCGCCTCTCACACCCACTTGGCGTTCGCTCGCTGGAGCACTCCCATGAAATCTCTATTTTCCCGGCGAAGTACTTCTCCGCCGACCGCGAGCACCAAGTGTGTATTCCAGGTTCAGCGCTTTCGCGGTCTGTTTCACCCATTCGTCTCGGCCATAGGGACACCCACGCGCAACACTCTTGCGGACGGCGGCGATTTCGGCGGGCGTCAACGGTTGATTGACGTGCGCAAGCCAAAGACTCGGGCGCGGGACAGGCCAGTCACACAAGGGCAGAGCTCGCTCGTCTTCAGGATGCAGGTAGGCCCAGGCGCTCCCGCAGACCCAGTCCTCGGCACGCTCTACCAAACCCGCGCGCGCCGCATTTCGCTCTGCATACCGACACACTCGGTAATAATGGTCATCCCCTTCAACCGGAAACGCTTTGAAACGGCCCTGATATACATGCCCCTTACCGTCGCTCTGATGCGCCTTGTGCCACCGCCGCACGTGCGTCGACGTCATTTGATGCATGAAGTCCGACAACGCATCATCTGTGGCAGGCCAAAACAGAAAATGCCAGTGATTCGGCATCACGCAGTATGCCAGAATACGAATTGGCACTAGCAGCAGCGACTCCTTGACTACGCGAATGAACGCGTTGTAGTCGCCCGGCGTGTGGAAGAGCGTCTGCCGGTTGTTGCCCCGGTTGAGTGTATGGAAGATCATTCCCGCAGGAAAATAGCGGCGGCCGCGCGGCATTATGCTGCTCCTTCGTCTGGATGCGCAATGCGCACAACAGAATCAGCTCCCAGCAGGCCGGCCGGCAGACTGGCCAGATGCGAGTCATTTCCACAGCCCTCTTCCGAACTAATCACCAATTCGCAGCCGAATCCCTCACGGTGAGAGGACAAAAAACGCGTTTTCGAACTCGACTCGCCCGCCGCCCGCAGTCCAGCGGCAGACACGCCCCCGTGGGAGTGTTTCTCCAGGTTTGGCAGATTGCCACGGCAAATGTACCTGTCCCCTTTGCGGTGGTACAATGCACGCAGTTTGGGAGGAGAAGGTCATGAGCACCGGAATCGCCGCCGCCGTGCTGAGCATTGCGATCGCTGTGGGAGAACCGGTCCCGATCATGCAGGTGGGCACGCTGGACGGCCGGCCGGACGAGTTCGCGTTGGCCCCCGACGGCTGGGCACAGTGGGCCAGCACGTTTAGTTCCGATGTGCGGTTTCGCGCGGGCCAGGATGATCCCGCCCAGGCATTTCCGTTCATTCATCCGGGTCCCATCGACGCGTGGGCCGGGCACATGCGGCATACGTTCACTATCGACTTTCAGCTGGCCGACGTGCCGCCCGGTCAGTGCCTGCTGGTCATCGGCTTGTGTCGTTCGCATTACGCCTACCCGCCGCGGTTCGCGGTGCGGGTGAATGACGCAGCACCGCGGACGTTCGCCACGGCTCGCGACGGAGCGATCCAAAAGATGTCGTACATCATACCGACTGGCGTGTTGCGCCCGGGGGCGAACTCCCTGGCCATCGAAAACGCCGAAGGCTCCTGGTTTCAGTACGATGGGCTGGCGTTGATTGCGTACGCCGACGGCAGGATCCCGGAGCGCATCGACTCGTTCACAGTCGCGGATACGATCTTCTTCAAGGAGGAGCGCGGAGGACTGCGGCAGGTGCTGCACGCCCAGGTGGGCGGGCTGTGGGACGGAGCGGGCACGCTCGTCACACGCGTGGGGGAGGCGCGGCAGGAAGTGGATGCCCGGTCGGCCGTATTCCGGGACGGCGTGCTCGAAATCGGTATCGATCCCGTCACCAAGGAGACCGAAGTGGCGGTCGAACTTGTGACATCGCAGGGGACGAAGGTCGCCGCGACCTGTGTCGCGCGACCGCATCGCCAGTGGCAGATCTTCATCGCCATGAAGACGCACTACGACCTGGGTTACACGGAACCGATTGATGCGATGCTGGACCGCTCGGCGGGGCCGATGCTCGATCTGGTCCAGCAATACTGCGACCGCGGTCGCGCGTACAGCCCGGACCGCCGGTTTATCTGGACCTATCCGACGTGGATGATTCAAGCGATTCTTGAGCGTCAGGCGGAAGCCGGCCGCAGGAAGTTCGAAGACTACATAGCGCGCGGCGAGATTACCTGGCACGCATTGCCCTTCACGCTGCACAGCTACTTCTGCGGTCTGGAGGATATCACGCGCGCCCTGTACGGTGCCAAGGAACTCGATCAGCGTTACGGGAAAACCACGGCGTGGGCCAAACAGACCGACGTGCCTGGCCACTCGCGCGTGTTCCCGCAGCTCCTGGCGCGCAGTGGGGTGCGGCTGCTCCAGATCGGCGCCAACAACGGCGTGCGCGGCGTGCGCACGCCGCTGCTATTCTGGTGGCAGTCGCCGGACGGCAGTCGCGTGCTGACACAGCTCACCGACGGGTACGGGTGGGGTTGGGATCCGCACCGGCTCGCGGAACTGGAGGCCGATCCCACCTACCCCTACGATGCCTTTCTGGCCCTCTACGTGACCGGCGACAATGTCGGCCCGGAGAATCTACTGACGGTGGCCACAGAGGCCCATGAACTCGGCCGTCGCTACGCCTATCCGCGGATCCAGATTGGCCAGGTGGAGGCCTTCGCCGACTGGGTTGCCGCGCACGCCGCCGATCAGGTGCCGGTCATCACGAGCGAGCTGAACGACTGGTGGATCCACGGCGTGGCCAGCCAAGCTCAGACGACAGCGACCGCGCGTCATGCGCGGGAATGCCTCACCTGGAGCGAACGGATGCACGCCCTGGCCCAGTTCTGCGGCGTGTTGCCGGCCGACGGCTACCCCGCCGCGCAGTTGCGGGACGGTTACATTCAGTCGTTGTTGTTCAGCGAGCACACCTGGGGGATTGCCGGATTCAAACCGCGGGCCAGGCCGGCGGCAGAAGACGACCTGGCTCGCAACCCCGATTACGATGCGATGAAGCTCTCCTGGCGTCTGAAGGGAGACTTCGCGCGCCGCGCCGAGGAGATCGCCACCGACACGCTATCTGCGGCACTGACTCCGCTGGCGCAGGCGGCCGCGCCGACCACGGGCGGACTGGTCGTTTTCAATCCTGCCGGCTGGGCGCGGACGGATGTCGTGCGTGTGGCGGCCGCAGAGTACCCTGACGTGCAGGCGTTTGAATCGGTCGACGGGGGCGAGCGTGCCGCAGTGCAGCGACTTGGCGCAGACCTGGTCTTCGTTGCTCCAGAAGTGCCGGCCCTCGGTTACCGCGTGTACCGGGCGGTGGCGGGCCCGCCCCAAGCTGCGCAGGTGGTACAACGGGACACGATCGAGACGCGATTCTATCGAGCTCGCGTCGACGCGAACGGCGAAGTCGTATCGATCGTTTACAGGCCCTGCGAGCTCGAACTGCTCGACCCGGCAGCGCCTGGGCTCTTCAATCAATACATCTACGACAGTTTTGGCAAGATCGAGGGCGTCAACTGGCACGAAAGCGGGTACACCGGTCCGGGCACCGGTCGCGTCCTTCCCACAACCGCAACGTGGCACATCGAAGAGGGCCCCCTGGCCGTGCGTCTGACAGTTGAGAGCGTGCTGAGGCTCGCCGACTTTCCCGTGCAGATCGGCGAAGTCGATCGTATTATCCGGACCACGATGTTCTGGAAGACACTCGACCGCATCGACTGCCAGGTGCAACTGTTTGGCAAGCAAGAGACCGCGGTCGTCGAGGCGGGACATGTGGCGTTCCCCTTCGGGTTTGCCGAGCCGCGGTTTGCACTGGAACAACTCGGCTCCGTCACTGACCCCGCTACCGACGTGCAGAAAGCAGGTAACCGTGACACCTTCGCCATCCAGCATTGGGCGCACGTCGGGAACGACACGGGCGGCGTGACCTGGGCGGCGGTTCAGGCGCCGCTGGTGTCCGTGGGCGACATCCGCATTTTTCGCTGGGATCCGGACTATGTCCCGACCCGCGCGCATATCTATTCCAGCGTGCTCAATAATGGCTGGTCGACGAATTTCCAGGAATTTCAGGGTGGTGATTTCGCCTTCCAGTACGCCCTGCGGGCGCACGGGCCGCAGGCCGGTCCCGATCCGCGGTTTGGCTGGGACGCGGCGACTCCGGTGCTGCCGATCGGCGTCCGGGAAGGCCAGGCGGCGCTCCCCGCAGCCGCATCGCTCGTGAGCGTCGCGCCTGAGAATGTGGTGCTGGTCAACGTGAAGCGTGCGGAGGACGGCGAGGGGTGGATTGTGCGTCTGTATGAAACCCTGGGTCGCCGCGTCGCCGCGCGGATGCAGTGGGGACTCCACACGCCCACCAGCGCTGTTGTGACCCGCCTGACCGAAGACCCACTGCCTCCCCTGGACGCGGCGCTGCCGATTGCCGACAAGACCGTGGAATCTGTTCTCGGGCCGTACGAAATCCAGACGATTCGCGTGAGGTTCTGATGTTGCGTATCCCACAGCGATGGTGGATGCGAGTCCTCGGTGCCGCCTGCCTGGTATGCGCGCAGGTGAGCACGGCCCATGGCGAGGCGCTGATCGTCGCCAAAGAGTCGTTTGCCTATCGAGGCACGTATCCGCTCGAACTGGAACACCTGGGGCCGCCCGGTCAGGGCTGGGGGTCGAGCTGGCAGCGCTGGCGGGACTTGGCGCCCGTGTTTGTCGAGCCGCACACGATCAACAATCCGTTCGGGAGCGGCCACGGATCATCCGAACGGGCGTCCAACCACGGCGGGCAGGTTCGGGCGTCGCAGCGCCGGCTGGGCACCAAGGTGGGAGAGCCGGGGACGCGCGTGGAAATCGCGTTCGCCCTGATGGAGTACACCGCGGCGAACCAGGATGGTCAATGTGGCGGCATCCAGCTGCTGCGCGATGGCGAACCGGTGCTGTACTGCGGGCGTGCCGTGCACGCCCCCCAGTTCGCCCTCGGCCCCGCCTACGATGCGCCGACCGAGCGGCTGTGTCAGACGACACTCGCGGTCGCGCGCCCCGGCGAACTCTATGGCACGCACTATTTCCGACTGGTCATCGAGTATGGTGCAACTGCGGATCGTGCGTGCCTCGAGCCGTACGACATGTATGGCCTGCCCACCGCGGAGCCGGTCTCCGTGACCGCCGCCGACCTTTCCTTCGATGCGCTGGCCGTCGTCCTGGATGATTACCAACTGGACGAACTTGTCGTGAGTCGCGAGGGGCCTGCAGACAGGTCCCCCGTGCATTATCGGCCGTCCCGCATCGGCCGCCTGGCAGACACGATCCCGTTCTTCTGGAACGGTGAGTATCACATCTTCTATCTGCGTGCGGTCGGCAAGGTGCCGTGGGAGCACATTGTCTCGCGCGACCTGGTGCACTGGCGCGAATGCCCCACGGCGATTGTCGCGGACGGTGACGAACAGAGCGCTGACGGACTGAACATGTTCACGGGCAGCGTGATTGCACACGAGGGCACGTTCCACATGTACTACGTCGGCTGGAACCCGCGCAATCCGGAGGGGCGCGAGTTCATCCTGCATGCGGTGAGCGAAGACCTGATGACGTGGACGAAGGTGCCCGCCGACCGGCTGGCGCCGGACGGCGTGCGGTATTCCGCGGCCCGTGAGCGGGATTTTCGCGATCCGTATGTGATCCGCGATCCGGCCGGCGACCGGTTCTGGATGTTCTTCTGCGCCGAGCGACACACGGGCGTGTCCTGGTCGCGCGACTTGCGGCACTGGGAGTTCGCTGACCCGCTGCAGTCGGCCTACGACGGCCTGGGGACACCCGAATGCCCTGACCTGTTTACGATCGGGGAACACACGTACTTGCTCGTTTCACCGATCGACACGAAGCACACGATGGCACGCGTAGCCGACGACTGGCGGAGCGCGTTCGTCGACATCGTCGGCACCGCCATTGACACGCCGTATCTGTACGCGGCCAAACGCCTGTGGGACGGCCGCCGTCACGTACTGACGGGCTGGCTGCGGGACCTGGACGGCCAGCGTGATGACGGTGCATTCCTCTGGGGTGGCACTCAATGCGTCCCACGGGAGCTGACCGCCGGCAGCGATCCGCGTGAACTGCGCGTCAGTCCGGTGGCGGAGGCGGTCGCCGCCTTCGGACACGTCGCGGTCGACGTCATGCAGGCCGACCCCGCCGGGCTGCGGCACGACGGACGTTGGCGCCGCGCGGCTCAGCAATCCTGGGTTGGAACCGCCGACGGCGAGCCGGCACGCATGGTGGTCGATGCTCCGGCCAACTACCTGCTGGCCTGCCGGTTCACGCCGTCGGCGGATGCCGAAGTGACCGTCACGTTCCGCATGCCCGGTGAAGACGTCATGGCGTGCGCATCCGGTGGCGGCGGGTATCGGCTACAACTTGCCGCTGATCGCGGCGAGCTGCGGGGAGCCCATTTCCGGTCCGCGCGGCCGATCGTGCTGCGGTTTGGCGAACCGGTTACGTTGACGGCGTTCGTGGTCGGCACGACGCTCGAGTGCTTCGTGAATGACGCTTTCGCCTTCTCGTGTCGCGCGTACGACTTCCGCGAGGGCCCGTTGTGCGTCGAAGTGACCCGTGGCCGGCTGACGATGGACCAGCTGCAACTGCGAACGTACCCGCCGCCGGGTCGCGAAGCGGCCGTTCGTCTTCCGCGCAATGTTCAGCGGCTCGGCTGGTCCGGTTCCCGCTCATAGATCGTCAGGGCAGTATTCCACTCCAGGTCCTTCAGCTCGAAGTACAGGAAATTGCCCAGCACGATGTCCGCAGCGCCGTCGCCAGTGATGTCTCCGACATCTCCGCAGGGATGCAACAACGTGGCGGTCTCGACGGAGTACTTCTGGAACTGGCCGGGCGCCGTTTGACGCAGCCAGATCACCGAGTCCAACATCGCCGCGTCCGCCGACCAGGGGTGCACGGCAGGGATGAAGGCACTGCCGACAACATCCAAGTGACCGTCGTTGTCCAGGTCGACCGGCATCGCCGTGTGCGCACCGGGGAAGTGCGCCAGCCGATGGTAGGTGAACGGGAACGTACCCTGGTTTTCCAGCCAGCTGATACCGTGATAAGGCCGGATCAACGGGGGGTTGTCCAGGGAGTCGCCGTGAGCGAACAGGACGTCGGTGCGGCCGCTCCCCAGCACATCGGCCAGGCGAATCGCCACCGAACTCCACCGCGGATGCGGTGCGGTGTAGATCGGTTCCTGGCGGAAGCTCCCCCAGCCGCGGTTCAGGAAGGCGGTGATCCGCTCGCGTTCCTGTGCCTGGAGCATGACGAAGTCGAGCCGGTTGTCACCGTCCAGGTCGACCAGCGGAATGTCGAGTGTCCCCGGACCGTGTTCCAGGACGACACTGTCGAATTGCGGCTGAGACCAGTCGGTGGTGCGGTTTTCCAGCAGCGTGAGTGTGCCCGTCGTCAGATTGCCAAACTCAGCCACCAGCACGTCCAGCAACCCGTCGTCATCGAAGTCGGCGGCCTGTACGTCGTTGACCCGTCCCAGCCCACGCTGCAGTTCGTGCAACTCATACTCCTGATTGCCCCGGTTTCGGAGCCATACCACCGAGCCATCGGTCGTGTCCTGGGGTCCGAACACGCCCATATTCGCGACCAGGATGTCGCGCTGGCCGTCTTGGTCAAGATCGACAACAGTCGTGTGACTCGGGTGCGGGATGCGCGCAATCACCTGGGCTGACGACGAGGGCAGCGTGGGATTCCACAGGATCACGACACCGTGGCGCAGGTCGGAGATCAGCAATTGTTGTGCACTGTCGTCTGCCAATCGCACAAGTTTCACGCACGATATCGCGGGGAACTCTCCAATGGCGTCAAACACGACCGCTCGGCGCGTGAATTTGAGAGGAGACGGTGGTGACGCCACGGCATCCTGGGGAACCGGTAGGAATTCCGGAGCTCGTGACGTCCAGTACTCAATGACCTCTTCGATGGGCAGCACCCGCTCCTCCGGGATGGGGCGCGCGCCGTAAATGTACCGGTTGTACATCTGCTCGACCTTCGCCCGCCACATATACCGCGGTTCCACATCCGGCATGGGCAGGAGATGGCAGCTCGAGCACAGCCGCTCGATCTTCGCGGCGAGGTGTGCTGTTCGAGCGACACTCACCTCCGGTGGCTGGCGTAGCTGGGTTCCCGGAAACGGCCGTATTTGTGGTGCTTGGACATCGTCCACAGACCGGACCGACACGCGCGAAACGGCCCAGCAGACCAACATGCTCAGGCCCAGCACGCATCCGATGGCAATGACGAACCGCTTCATCCCGGTAACAATAGCGCAGATCCACCTGTTTCGACTTGGTGCTCACGCCTTCCTATTCTACGTTCAGCGCGTGCCCCTTGGGAGTAGGCGTGCATTCGAGTCACCGCAAAGGGCGCCGCGACGACGCGACTGTCGACGTGTTGTCTGATGACGGCTTCGCGTGACAACGGCGGTTGGCCGTGCCCGTCCTTTCCGACCGCCGGCGCGCGTGGTAGTCTGATTTTGGACACGTACACCACGTGCGATCAGACGGGTGCCGACTTTCCCCGTACATGGTGTTGCGGCGCGAATCGTCATGAATGCATAGACACTGCACTCTTTGCCGGGAGCCGAGGCCATGCAGCGGATTTTCTACCTGCTTTTCTCCTGCCTGTTCCTGACGGCAGTTCCGGCCAGCCAGGCGCAATTGGATGTGACCTACGCCGACCTGGTCCAGCGACTTGTCGATCTGCAGAGGCTCGCGGAACCTCCGTCGGAAGGCGAAGCGTGCGTCCAGTGGGCGAGCTACGACCGAGCCAGTCGTTACGACGAGCCGACGGGCCGTTACGAGCAGTGGGACGCCAACGGCGACGGCGGGGGTGTGATCCGCCGCGAAGGGGACTCGTTTGTGGTCGCGGAAATGGACGGTCCCGGCTGCATCTGGCGGATCTGGTCGGCCCTGCCCGAGCAGGGGCATGTGCGGATGTACCTGGACGGCGCGGAGGCACCCGTGGTCAACCTGCCGTTCCGGGCCTGGTTCGACGGCAGCACCAGCCCGTTCACGCGTCCGGCTCTGGTACATACGGTCGCGTCGGGCTGGAACAACTACACACCGATCCCGTTCCAGAAGTCCTGCAAGATCGTGGCGGACCAGGGCTGGGGCAACTACTATCAGTTTGTCTATACCAAGTTCCCCGCCGGCACGCGTCTGCCGACCTTCCGGCTCGATCTGGCTCCCGAAGACCAGACCGCCTTAGACCGGGTGGACGCGATCCTGCGCCAGCCGGGCCCCAAACGTCTGAGCGACGTGCAGGAAGACGTGCAGGTGGACCGCCACACGTTCTCGGTGCCGGCGGGCCAGTCGCGGACGATCGACGTGACCGGGCCGCGGGCGCTGACCAACATCCGGCTCAAGATCGCATTGCCCGACTCCCCGCAGGATCGCGTCGTGCTGCGCGAGCACACGATCGCGATGCGGTGGGACGGGGAGTCGACGCCGTCTGTCTGGGCGCCACTGGGCGATTTCTTCGGCACGGCGGCCGGCGCCAACGCGTATGGCTCCTTGCCGGCCGGGTTGACAAAGGACGGGTGGTGGTATGCGAACTGGTACATGCCGTTTGCGCAGCACGCGGCGATCACGCTCAGCAATGACGGGACAACCGCGCGCGAGATCGTACTCGAGGTCGAGCACGGACCGCTCGCGGTCGACGCCGCACAGCTTATGCGGTTTCACGCCAAGTGGCATCGTGATGCGTTGTTGCCCACGGAACCGGAGCGGGCGGCTATCGACTGGACGATGCTCGCCACCCGCGGTCGCGGTCGGTTCGTCGGCGTACATCTGCATGTGTGGAACCCGCGCGGCGGGTGGTGGGGCGAGGGGGACGAAAAATTCCATGTGGACGGCGAGCCGTTTCCGTCGACATTCGGCACGGGGTCGGAGGACTACTTCGGCTACGCCTGGTGCAATCCGACGCTGTTTCAGCACGCGTACCACAACCAGACGATCTCCATGAACAACAAGGGGCACGTGTCGGTCAACCGCTGGCACATCGCGGACAATATTCCCTTTCAGACGTCCTTTGCCGCGTACATCGAGAAGTACTTCCCGAACGAACGTCCAACGCTGTACGCGGCGACGGTGTACTGGTATCAGATGCCGGGCGGCTCCGATCCCTATGCACCGGTCGGTCGGGAGGAACGCGCGGGGTATTGGGATGAGAGTCTGCTGCAGACCTGGCGTGCCGAGGGCGCGGTGGAGGGCGAGAAGCTGGCGGTGCTGCGCTGCACGGGCGGCACGACCCAGGCACAGGATCTGTCGGGCTTCGAGGGTCGCTGGAGCGGCGACGCACACGTGTGGTGGACAGGCGCTCAGCCGGGCGACGTTCTCGAGCTGTCCTTCGCCGTATCCACTGCGGGCCGTTACGCCTTGATTGCCCAGTGTACGAAGGCCGTGGATTACGGCATCATGCAGCTGAGCGTGAACGATGCGCCGCTGGGCGAGCCGATCGACTTCTTCAACCCGAGCGTGGTCCCGACCGGCGAGGTCACGTTGGGCGAGGTGACGCTCGAGGCTGGCGAGCACCGCCTGAGGATCGAGGTCATCGGCGCCAACGCGCAAGCCGTGAAAGCCTACATGTTTGGCCTGGACTACCTCAGGCTCGTGCCCCCGTAGTGTTGGTGGGCGCGCGATTGCGTTGCTCCACACGTCTGCCAGAACTCGGAGATCCACGCCAATGCGACTGTACAGGGTGATGGCCCGGTCGTTTTCCGCCTTCTGCCAGTCGTGGGCGGGACGGTACGGACAGACGTTCTCGTACTGGGGCCTGGTAGTTGCCACGTTGTTCTTTGCCGCGTCGCTGACCCCCTCGCTGCTGCCTCGCCATTTCGCCGTGCAGGGTCTGTTGTCGGGCCTGGCGCTGGCGGTCGGGTATGGCGTGGGCGTGTTCCTGGTGTGGTTGTGGCGGTACCTGGAACTCGCGACGCCCAGCGCACGACTCGACCGGGTCAGCCGGTACATCACGGCCGTGTGTGTCGCTGGCGTCGTGGTCGCCTTCCTGTGGCGGGCGTCGGTCTGGCAGAATTCGATTCGCGAGCTGATGGAGATGGAGCCTGTGGCGACGGCGGACCCTTGGCGTGTCGGTGGGATCGCCTTCCTGACCGGCATCCTGCTGGTCGCCACGGTGCGTGGGATCCGTCTCTGCTGGAACTGCGTCGACCGCCGGGTGAGGCGGTTCGTTCCGCGTCGTGTGTCTTACGTATTGAGCACGCTGCTGGTGGTATTCGCCTTGTTCGTCATTGCCAACAAGCTGGTGGCTCGTGCGGCCTTGACGGCCGCCGACGCGATGTTCCTGCAGATCGACAAGTACGTGGACGAGGAGATCGCACAGCCGACGGAAGGCACGGCTGCCGGCAGTGCAGCATCGCTGATCGAGTGGGACACGATCGGGCTGCAGGGCAAACGGTTCCTCGTGACGGGCCCCACGCAGGAGGACATCAGCCAGTTCCTGGGCAGACCCGCGCAGCGGCCGCTCCGCGTGTACGTGGGAGTGCGGACGAAGAAGTCGATGCAGGAGCGGGCACGGCTGGCACTCGAAGAACTCAAACGCGTCGGAGGCTTCGACCGATCGGTGCTGGTGGTGGCCACTCCCACCGGCACCGGATGGCTCGACCCGGGCGCCGTGGACACGCTGGAGTACATCCACGGGGGCGATACGGCCATCGTGAGCATCCAGTATTCGTATTTGCCCAGCTGGATCACGATCCTGGTCGATCCCGATCGATCGCGGTATGCGGCGACGACCCTGTTTGATGAAATCTACGGCTACTGGACGACGCTCCCCAAAGAGCGTCGGCCGCGGCTCTACCTGCACGGTCTGAGCCTCGGGTCGCTCGGCTCGGAAGCCAGTGCCGACCTCTTCACCCTGTTCGAGGATCCTATTCAGGGCGGTGTGTGGAGTGGTCCACCGTTCCCCAGCACGAGGTGGGCGCAAGCGACTCGCTACCGCAATCCCGGCTCTCCCCTCTGGCTGCCCACGGTCCGCGACGGCTCGATGCTGCGGTTCACGGGACGCGAGAGCTGTCTTGACGAAGGTGCCAGGCGCTGGGGACCGATGCGATTCGTCTACATCCAACACGCCAGCGATCCCATGACCTTCTTCTCTCCGGAGCTGCTCTACCGGCGACCTGACTGGCTGGTTGGCCCGCGGGGACCGGATGTCTCCCCGTACTTGCGCTGGTATCCGATCGTGACGTTCCTGCAGACGGGTTTTGATCTGCCCATGGCCACCAGCGTGCCGGTGGGCTACGGCCACAATTACGCGCCCGACACCTATTTGGATGCGTGGATTGCGGTGTCGCAGCCGCCCGACTGGAATGCTGACGACACCGATCGTCTCAAGCAGCTGCTTGCCACGAAGGCAACGGGTGCCGCAGCCGACGCTACGGCTCCTGGGAGACATGTCGACTCAACCGTGCCGTGATGGCGGGGTCCTGGCAGACTTCCAGGATCTGGCGCATGGCGGCGCGCGCCGCCGACGGGTCCTGCGGCAGCAGTGCCTCGGAGAGCTGGGCTGCCGCCTCGATCGCGTCGGCACTCAGCGCCGGATTGTGCAGGTGCTCCAGCGCCAGCGCCAACGCCTCGGGACAGGCAGCTGCCGGCAAGCGTTGCAGGATCAGCCGGCGTTCTTCGTTTCTCGTGGCCAGCTGCCACGCCTGCTGCAGCATGTCGACAGTCTGGTCGTGCGCCCGGGCACCGGGCAACGTCACGACGCGGATGAAGCCGCGCAGCGCCGCGATCTGCTGACCGGGCGTATCGGCGTGTTGCGCCAAGTGCAGCAACTGGTCTGCGACGGTGGCGTCCGGCCAATTGGCCAGACCGCGCACGGCGGCAGCGCGTACGGCGGGCTCTTGGTCCGCAAGCGCCGCCCGGATGGTTTTCTCAGCACCTGGTCCACCCACGCGGCCCAGGACTGGCAGTAGTCGAATCCGCTGGTTGACTTCGCCGCGTTGATACGTGTCGACGAGGACCGCCGCCGGCTCGTCCACGCCGCTCAGGCGAAGGCAGCACAGCGCCAGGGCCCGTTCGGCGGCGGTCTGTTCGGTGTCCGACGCTGCGGCCCCGAGGCACGCAATCAGCAGGGGGACACTCGCCGACGTGCCCAGCGTCTGCATCGCCGTGAGGGCTTCGATCCGCGTTTGCGGATCGGCGGCGGTACACAGGGTTTGTAGTGTCAGTTCGGCACCCGTCGAGCGCCGGTCGCGAACGGCGCGGACCAGGGCCTGGCACGCGGGGCCTGCGGCGGTTGACATCTGCTGGATTAGTGCCGCGTCCGTGCCGGCTGCGGCGAGGTGCCGCAGCGTCAGTTCCGCGGACGATCGGACGCGCGGGTCGGCATCTTCCGTCGCCATCCGGATGAGAAGTTGTGTGTCGGCCGCGCATCCCACGTCGGCCAGCAGTCGCAAGCCGTCGCAGCGGACCTGCGTCGCCGGTGCGTGCAGCGCCTGCCTGGCCAGTGCGCCTCCCACCGCCGGCAGACGCGACCAGCGCCTGCCGAGCAAGGTCAGCTGTGCGGCGGTGGGCAGGTCGGGAAAC
>JALOQX010000120.1 GCA_025459265.1 Pirellulaceae bacterium
GAGCCGCCTTGACCGGCGATCGTACGGCGGCCGTGGCCCACCGCATCATGTACCAGGTTGTGCAGCTGGTCGAGCTGCTGGCGCAGCATCTGGACGCCACCACCGAGACCGAGATGAATCTGTTGGATCAGCAGATCGCGGCGGCAGGCAAGGGGGCCGAGGACGGGCTGCTGCAGCTCAAGGGGTTGCTCGATGAGACGGCGCGCGGCGAATTCGGCCCGGTGCTGGCCGATCTGCAGGCGGTGCGCAAGGCCGCGACGCAGGTCCAGGAACTCTCGCACACCAACAGCAATGTCCAGTCCACGCAGCTGACGCTGACCAAGACCTTCGAGGTCGCCTCCAAGTGCGACAGCGCGCTCGAGCGTCTGATCCAGGCGCTCGGCAAACGTATGGGCGACCAGAAGCTGGCCGCGCAGCGTGCGTACGTCGTCGCCGTGGCGACGACCGCCGGCGCCGGTGCCCTGGGCACGGTCATCGCCTTGATCCTGGCCGTGTTCGTGACCCGCATGATTACGCGGCCGATGGCGCAGGGGGTGGAAGTGGCAGGGGCAATTGCCCGCGGGGATCTCACGCAGCGGCTGCATCTCGAGCAGCGCGACGAGGTGGGGCGCCTGGCTTGTGCCATGGACAAGGCCGCTGAGACGTTCTCCGAGATCGTGAGTGAGATCAGCGACGTGTCCGGCCAGATCGGCACGTCCGCCACCGATCTGACCAGCGTCTCGCATCAGCTGGTGGCACAGAGCGAGGAGATGTCCATCCAGGCGGGCAATGTGGCCGGCGGCACGGAGCAGATGACGGCCAACATCGGAGCCATGGCAGCTGCCGCCGAAGAGATGAGCATGAACGTGGCGTCCATTTCGTCGGCGAGTGAAGAGATCAGCGTCAACGTGGCGAGTATTTCGGCGGCGGCCGAGGCGGCGGCACGGAATGTCGAAACGGTCGTCGGAGCCGTGCAGGCTTCCACGCAGTCCTTTACGCTGATCGCCGACGACGCGCGGCAAGGCGCCCATACCACTGCCGAGGCCGTGCGGATGGCTAATGATGCCAATACTACGATCAATGCGCTCGATCGGTCCGCCACGGAAATCAGCAAGGCGACCGAGATGATCAAGCTGATTGCCATGCAGACCAACCTGCTCGCCTTGAATGCCACGATCGAAGCCACGTCGGCTGGGGAAGCGGGCCGCGGGTTTGCCGTGGTCGCCAACGAAATCAAGGAGCTGGCGCATCAGAGTGCCAAGGCGGCCGAGGACATCGCCCGCATGGTGGAGGGAATCCAGGGGAGCACCCGCGAGGCGGTGGCGGTCATCGAGCGGGTCTCAGGGACCATTTCCGCGGTCAACAGCTCGTCGGATCGCATCTCGCGCGCCGTCGAATCGCAAACTCGTGCCGCCGCCGAAAGCGTGGGGAACCTGACGGCGGCGAGCCAGGGCGTCGGGCACATCGCGACGTCGATCGCCGAGGTGGCCAAAGGCGCGACGGACATGGCTCGCAACTGCGGAGAAGCGGCCAAGGCCGCCAACGACGTGTCGCACAATGCGGCCGAGGCGGCCCGCGCCGTGCGCGACATCTCGGCCAACATCCACGGCGTGAGCGACGCCAGCAAAGGGAACGCCGCCAGTGCGCACCAGATCAGCACCGCAGCGGGCCAGTTGCAGGCCATCGCGGGAGAACTGCAGAAAATCGTGGGCCAGTTCACGCTGGCCCCGCCGAGTCGCAACCAGGCAGCGCGACCCACCCCTACGTCAGGGTAGACCCTGTCCTTGCACAACGTCGAATCGCTAGCATCAAGTCGCCGCCGCAGGTGGCGACTTGATGCAACTGCAGGGTAAACTCCACCCCATGGACGGCACGAAAATCCTGATTGTCGACGACTCCCGCATCTTCCGCTCCGCGCTCGAAACGGCGCTGGGGGGGGAGAGCGACCTGGCGGTGATTGGGTCGGTCTTCAGCGGCGAGAAGGCGATCGAGTTCATCCGTGCGACGCCGCCCGACCTGGTTACGCTCGATGTCCAGATGCCGGGCATGGACGGGCTCGAAACGCTCCGTGCGATCCAGCAGCTCAACCTCGCCCGATCTGCAGGCAGCGAGATCGGCGTGATCATGCTCAGCGCCTTCACACGCCGCGGCGCGGAGGTGACGATCCAGGCACTCCAGGCGGGCGCGTTCGACTTCGTGGCCAAGCCGGCGGCCAGCAGCAGTGCCGAGGGATTGGAGCTACTGCGGAGCGAACTTGTGCCGAAGATCCGGCTCTTCATGGCGCGTCGGCGGCGTGGCGCCGCGGCGGCAGCTCCTCCCACGTACCCCGCCCCGGCACTGCCGGTCACACGCACTGCGGGTGCCGGGCGACGGATTCGTGCGGTCCTGATTGCGGCATCCACCGGCGGCCCCCGTGCGTTGGCGACGCTCCTGCCCGAACTCTGCCGACATGTCGACGCCCCCGTCCTGATCGTGCAGCATATGCCGCCGCAGTTCACGCGGTCGCTGGCCGACAGCCTGACGCAGCAGGCAGGACGCGAGGTGCGTGAGGCCGGCGATGCGCAGCCGTTGGAGGCGCGGGTGGTGTACGTTGCGCCGGGAGGACAACACTTGCTGGTACGGGCCGAGCGCCCGGGGCGGCTGGTGACCGGGCTGAGCGATCAGCCGCCCGAGTGTGGCTGCCGTCCCTCCGCCAACGTCCTGTTCCGCTCGGCCGCCACCACGCTGGGGGCCGAGGCCATCGCGATTGTCCTGACCGGCATGGGCAACGACGGCACGGCCGGGCTCGCAGCGCTCAAACGCGCCGGCGCGCACGTCATTGCCCAGGATGAAGCGTCCAGTGTGGTGTGGGGGATGCCCGGCAGTGCGGTCGAGGCAGGGCTGGTCGATGCCGTGCTGCCGCTCGGTGCGATCGCCGAGTCGGTCAAATCCATCGTCCAGGGGTGAACGGAGCCGTCCGGGGCCGGTGCAGCGTATGAGACTCTCACCGACGACGTTCGAGGAGCTGCGCCGGCTGATCCACGGCCTGTGCGGCCTGGTGTTGGGCCCGGACAAGGCCTACCTGATCCACCATCGGCTCGAACCACTCATGCGCCAGCAGGGGATCCCGAGCTTCGAGGATCTCTGTGTGCGGCTGCGGCAGCTGGATTCCTCCCAGTTGCGGGATGCATTGGTCGAGGCGATCACGACACGCGAAACATCTTTCTTCCGCGACCGCCACGTGTTCGACGGTTTCCGCCGTCACGCGCTCCCTCAGATCCTCAATGGCGGGGCGGGCGAGCGGGGCAACGCGCCGCCCCTCCGTCTGTGGAGCGCCGGCGTCTCGACTGGCCAGGAAGCCTTCAGCCTGGCCATCCTGCTGTATGAACACGCCGCAAGCATCAGCGCCGCGCGCACGACCTGGTCCGTCGTTGCCAGTGACATATCTGCGTCAGCCCTGGAGCTCGCCCAGCGCGCCGAGTACCGCCTGGCGGAGCTGCGGCGAGGTTTGACGCCGGAGGAGGTGAGTCGGCACTTCGAACCGCATGGGGCACACTGGCGGGTCCGGCAGCCGATCCGGCAACTGGTCGAATTCCGCCGCGCGAACCTGATGCAGCCGTTTCAGGGGCTGGGCATGTTTGACGCGATCTTCTGCCGCAACGTGTTGATCTACTTCGACGAAGCGGCCCGCCGCGCCATCTGCCGGCAATTCGAAACCATGCTGCCCGCAGGAGGCTGGCTCGTGCTCGGCACGGCCGAAAACCTCTACGGCATCAGCGACGCCTTCGTCTCCGTACCGTGTGGCGAGGCACTCCTGTACCGCAAACGCCCCTCCGCGTCGGTCAGGAATTGAGCGGCGGGACCGGCCGGCCCTGCGGATCGACAGCGCTCACCAGCCGCGTGGCCAGGATGCGATTCCTCGACATGGACTTTACGGACTTAGCAGCACCTGAAGCAATTGCCGGTCAGGTGTCTGTCGATCGGCAGATCCGAAGGGTGTGCGATCGGACGTCATCACCGTGAGGGTCTCATTATACGACCAGTAGGCCCAGCCGATCCCGTTGGCCTCCAAGGCCGTCCGGACATCCCGCAGGTAACGATACCGGTCTTCTGCCGCGACCGTGCGCTGGTAACACCCGAATTCAGCGCACCAGATCTTGAGGCCACCCCCGTACGACTGATTCCACGCAGCCAGCTTGCGGATACGGTCCGCCATCACTTGCGCGTTCCAGCCTGCTGCGGCATAGTCCTGAAGCTGCTGCGCAACCGTCTCGCGCCAGACAGCGGGCTCACCCGGGATCTTGGCCAGCAGATCGGGCATGCGAGCCACCATGAGGTCCGGGTCGACGGGATACGGCACCGGTCCCAGATACGACCACCACGCGGGCGTGAGCCACTCGGCACCCTGCAGCGTGAAGAGAAAGGGGTCGTAGAACGTGAAACTGTACATGACGTTGGCGTCAGCCACCGGGCGTGTCGCGATCAGCCCTTCAATCTTGCCAACCTGGTCTCCCGAGAGGATCAACGTGTGGTGCGGCATGGCGCGGCGGGCCACCCGCCACAGCTGCAGTTGCAGATCGTTCCAGTCCAGCCCCTCAGTCACCGGTTCCGTCATCAGCTGCAGGGCCAGTTGACGCTCTGACCAGCGTGCCCCCAGAAACTCGCTGATATCCTGCAGGAAGAGCAGGAACGATGCGAACTCCGCAGGATCGCCCAACACGCGCCGTTTGAATTCCCATTCGGGATGCAGGCAGACGACCACCGGCAGGCCCTCGACAACAACCTGCTCGACGATCTCCTCCAGATACGCACACTTGTCACGATCCAGGCGATGCTCGCACATCAGCGGCTGGGGATTGACGATCAGTTTGACAAACTCGAAGCCCATCGACTTGATCAGCTGAATGTCCGCGCGGGAGAACCGCATGATGGGCTCGGGAGGAATCCTGCGAAACTGGCGGTCGATGCAGATGCCGCGGTTCAGTTCCAGCGCCAGGCGGGCGGCAGGCGGCGCGGCGGCGTCATCGCGTTCACTTCCGTACAACCCGGCATGCAACGCGCCGGCCAGCGCCGCGCAGAAAACCAGCCTGGCAAGCACGAAGCCGGGCGGAACAGCGGTCCTGCGGGCGGGATCGTCACGCAGCATGAACGAGTCAGTTCTGGAACAGGGCGGAGAGATCCACCGTCACGTCCGGCAGGCTCGTCAGCCGAATCCGCTCACCGCCGCGGAAAGTGCGGACCTCACGATACCCCGACCCCTGAGGATCTGTGTAAACCTCAACGCACTGCTGGTCGGGCACGATGATCAGGTATTCGCCAACTCCAGCGGCGGCATACACCCCCGCTTTCTCGCGATCCAGCTCCAACGAGGTCACGGCGATTTCAATCACGAGCCGGGCCGAAGACGGATGCGTCGAACGGTACGCGTCCGGGTTCCCAGCGACGACGGCGACGTCCGGTTCTGGTTCCGAATCGGTGAACGTGAGCGGCTGTTCCTGACGCACATGGAACTCGGCCGACAGGTCGGCCCGCAACCGCTCCACCAGAAACTGCACCAGCCACGAGTGCAGCGGCGACTTGATCATCTTCTCAACGATAATGCCCCGAAGTAGCTCGGTGTTCTCCCGGATGAGCCCGGTTGCTCCCCACCGGTGGTACTGGTCCACCGTGACAGGGAGAACAGCTTGTCGTACGGCCGGATTATCCAGGATCGACGTCATCGCGCATGCCGTCACAGCAGGTGGGTACATTCAAACGGGGTCCTGATGACGCCCGTTTTGGCCTTCGCGGCCACCGTCCAGTGTAAGTCGGCCGAGTCCGGTGGACAACGGGAATCCCTGCTCTCACGACGGTCCCGGAGGCCAACGGACCGCCGGGTCCGGTCCGGCTTTACAGGATCGCCCGGCGCAGTTAATCTCAGCTGGTCGGTATTACGAGTACCATTGCGCGTATGCACATCCACGAAGCCGTACTGTCTGGGTCACCCGCCGGGCTGGCCGTCTTGGGGGCAGGCATCGTCGCCACCGTCGTGGGCACGGCCATTGGACTGCGCAGGCTCCATGACGAGCAGCTGCCACGCGTCGCGGTGGTGACGGCAGCGTTCTTCGTGGTCTCGCTGATCCACGTGCCGTTGGGCATCACCAGCGCACACCTGGTGCTCAACGGACTGGTAGGTCTCCTCTTGGGTTGGGTGGCCTTTCCCTCCCTGCTGGTTGCCTTGCTGCTGCAGGCACTGCTTTTTGGACACGGCGGGCTGTTGGCGCTGGGCATCAACACCCTGACCATGGCGCTGCCAGCGGTGATCTGTTATTACGTCTGCGGGTCGTGGGTGGCGGGGTTGCCCCGGGGCCGCGCCATCGCCGCCGCGTTTCTGGCGGGCGCGCTCGGCGTGCTGGGCGGCGCTGTGTTGACGGCCGGCGCCTTGTGGATTGCCGGCGAGGAATTCACGCTCCTGGCACGCGCGGTCGTGGCGTTTCACCTCGTGTTGGCGGTCGTGGAGGGCCTGGTCACGGGGAGCGTCGTGCTGTTCATTCGCCAGGTGCGACCGGAGCTTTTTGCGCTCGCGCTGCACGCGCCGGCTTATCGATAGGTTCACCAACGATGCACGATATCGCTTCCCGTGTGCGTGGCGGCCGACTCGCGGTGCTACCTGCGTTACGCCCTCGCGGATGGTCGGTCTGTGGCCGGGCATGGCCGTGGACTCTTCCTGCACGCCTGCTGCCCGCGGCGGTGCTGCTGGGCAGCCTGGGCTGGGGGGGACCAGCTGAGGCGCACAAAGTCCAGGTGTTTGCCGCCGTGCGGGGCCAGCAGATCGAGGGACATGCGTACGTGGCAGGCGGCGATCCGGTGCGCGGCCGGCCGGTCCGCATCCTCGATCCGGCAGGCCAACTGCTGGGGGAAACGGTGACCGACCAGGACGGTCGCTTCACGTTCCAGCCCGACCGCGTCTGCGACCACACGCTGGTCGTGGATGCCGGCCTCGGGCACAAGGCGCGGTTCACGGTTCCGGCCCAGGAACTCCCGGCGGAACGGGTCGGTGCGGATCCGGCGGCCGCCCCGTCGCCTGTCGCGGCAGTGCGTCCAACGGCGGGTACCGGCTCGCCCTCGGACGCCGAACTGGCGACCCGGATCGAATCGCTCCAGCAGCAGGTCATTGCGCTGCGGGCGGACATCGACAAGTGGAAGACTCAGCTGCGAACGCAGGACGTGCTGGGCGGCATCGGGTACATCCTGGGCGTAACGGGCCTGGCCTTCTACGTGTTGGGATTCCGGCGGAAGAACAAACCATGCTGATGGAGCGCGTCGACCCGCGCACGCGCATCGCGGCGGCGGTCGTGTTTTCGGGAGTGATTGCCGCCGCCCAGCAACCGGCCACGGCGGGGATAGCACTGTTGGCCGCCGCCGCAGCGACTCCCTGCACGCGGCTGACTTCGCGGCAGGTGCTCAAACGGCTGTTGCCGGTCAACGTGTTCGCGCTGCTGCTGATCGTGGCCTTGTCGTGGGCCGACCATGTGTCACCGATCGCGGCGCGGCATCCTGAGGCGTCGGATCACACCGGACTGGGCCTCGCGCTGATGATCACGGCCAAGGCGAATGCCATCGTGCTGTGGGTCGTCGTGTTCTTGGGTACGATGGACCTGATCACCCTGGGGCACGCCTTGCGACACCTGCACGTGCCGGACAAGCTGACGCACCTGCTGTTATTCACCGTCCGTTACCTCGACGTCCTGCATGGCGAGTATCTGCGGTTGAGAACGTCGATGAAGCTGCGCGGCTTTCAGCCTCGGCTGTCCACACACACGTACCGTACGTTGGGTTACCTGGTGGGCATGTTGCTGGTGCGCAGCCTGGACCGCTCCGAACGGATTCTTGCGGCCATGAAGTGCCGGGGATTTCGCGGGCGGTTCTACCTGTTGGACCACTTCACGTTTTCCCGCCGCGACCTGGGGTTCCTCCTGGTGGCCTGCGCGGTCCTGTGCCTGTTGGCGATCGGGGAAGCGTCATGAGCGATCCGTTGATCTGGTTGGATCAAGTGCACTTCCAATATGCTCCGGATCGAGCCGTACTATCCGATTGCAGCTTGCGCGTGCATGCCGGCGATCGGATCGGCCTGACGGGCGCGGTGGGAAGCGGCAAGACGTCGCTGCTCCGACTGGTGGTCGGTCTGGTGCGTCCCACAGCGGGTCGGGTCGAGGTGTTCGGCCGGACGCGGACGCGCGAATCGGATTTTCACGAAGTCCGTCGCCGCATCGGCTTTCTGTTTCAGGACGCAGATGACCAGCTCTTCTGCCCCACGGTCGCCGAGGACGTGGCTTTCGGGCCGTTGAACCTGGGCCTGCCGCGTGACGAAGTCCGGCAACTCGTGACACAGACGCTGGCCGACCTGGGCCTGGCCGGGTATGAGGACCGAGTGACCTATCAGTTGTCGGGGGGCGAGAAACGCCTGGTGGCCCTGGCAGGCGTCCTGGCGATGCGCCCGGAAGTGCTGTTGCTCGACGAACCGACCGCCGAGCTCGACGGCGTCGCCGCCGGCCGCGTGCTGGACATCCTGTCGACCCTGCCTCACGCCATGGTCGTTGTGTCGCATGACTCCTCTCATCTGGCCCGCATCGCCCATCGGCGGGTTCAACTGGACCAGGGCAGAGTGATCAGCGTCTGATACCTAATCTCGGCGCAGGTACCGCAGGAACGTGGCCAGGGCGCGGATGTCATCGTCGTCCAGATGCGATGTCTTCCCGTGCCGGTCACCCGGATTGTGCGCGGTGAAGACGTCTTCCAGCGTTCGAGCGCGGCCGTGATGCAGATAGGGCGCCGATCGCCACAAGCCAAGCAGACTCGGCGTGTCCAACGGCGATGCGATCGCCTCCGAAGTCGTGCCGACATCGTGGCGGACGTAGTCTCCGTCTGCGTCGCGTCGCCCGCTGTCGGTATAGTCCGGCGGCGGATGACAACGCGCACATCCCGCACCCGTGCTGAAGAAAACCTCGCGGCCGCGGCGAACGAGCGGTTCCTCGTCGGTGGACGGCTGGGGCGGGTTCACCGGTTCCAGGCTGTTGACATAGGCGGCCAGCGCATCAAGATCCTCGTCCAGGCCCGCATTCGACGCGCCGAGATAGTCGTGCATGGCACGGCGGGGTACGAACCACTGTCCCGCCATCATCAGGCGGGTGAAATCGTAGGTATCCTGGATCTCGTCGAGGTGTGCCGTGGGGTGGAGCGGAGCCGTGCGCGCGATCCCGGCCAGCGGTGACGTATCCAGCGGGCCATGGCCCAAGTTCCACTGCCGCCCGTCGGCGCGCCCGTCCGGGTGACATACAGCGCAGGAAACCCACCGGTCTTTGGTCAACCGCGCGTCCGTCGCGGTCTGGAACAGGTATCGCCCGCGCGCGATCTGAGGGGACGTCGGGTCCCAGGTGAAGCACATGCGGTCCAGGACGTGCCCGGTGTCCGCGGCAAGCGTCACGATCTCCTGGCCAGTGACCGCCATCAGGAACAGCCGCTGGCCATGCGGATCCAGGGCGAGCGCCCCAGGTTCCAGCCCCACCTGCGTCGTGTGCCAGACCGCCAGACCCGTGCGGCGGTCGATCGCCATCACATCATCGCTCCCGGCAAACGCCACATACAGCCGCCGGCCATCGACGGCCGCCTCGACCGGACGATGCGGCGGTGTCACGAGCAGGTCAGGGGCAAAGGCTGCGGTCACCGCACCTCGCTGCGGATCCGCCACACTCACCGTCGGGAATACCGTCCGATCGAACATCTGACCGCCCACCGTCGTGTCGGAGCGCACCTGCGGGACGTACAGGAGCCCGTCGCCGCCCAACGTCACCGTGACCGCCTGATTCGACTGGGCCGCCGCATCCATTTGCCGCCGCGTTCGAGCATCCCCGTCCAGCACCAGGATCTCCCCGGAGCGGAAACTCACCGCGTAGACTTCACTGCCGTCTTCCGACATGGCCAGCGCGTGCGGCTGATCAACGTGTCCGCTTGACGACAGGGTTGCCCCCGAGTCGACTCCGACCTTCACGACCCGGTCATGGTCGAAATCAGCGACGTACAGCGCAGTACCGTCGCGGGACACCAGCAGGCCGCGCGGCTCCCCAGAGACGTCGAATCGCGTCACCGGCTGGAGCGTCCGGGCGCTGTAACCGGCAATCTCGCGCGTGTCGGAGAGCGACACGTAGAGCCGCGTGCCGTCAGGCGACAAGGCGATGGACCGCGGTCGCCCGCCCAGAAACGTGGTGGCTTGGATCAGCGGACGCGGACCGTCAACCCGCATGCGGACGAGCTCTTGAGACCAGGGGTGCGCCGCAAAGAGTGATGTGGCGTCCGCCGAGAGCGTCAGGAGCGAGCTGTGCGGTCCGGCGCGCCCCGTCCAGCGCGCCGGGTCGGCCAGCGGAACCACCTGATCGTGGCGCGGCCGACGCCGCACGACCTCCCCGTGCGGCCTGTCCGGCAGCGGTGACCCTGATACGTCCCGCGCGAAGACTTCCTCCCCTTGCAGCGCCACGACACCGGCCACCGTGTGAGCTCCTTGTCCGGCCCAGAATGTCAGCGTTACCGTGTCGAACCACGCGGGCTGCAGTTCCCAGTGTGGGTGCGGGGTCAGGATGCGGGTGTCCAGATTGGGATGCTTCTTGGCCAGCCGCTCCGGGTCATACACGTACTCGAATGCGCCGCCGTGCACGGGCAGATCGCCCGAATCCAGCACCTGCCCCGGAAAGCTCACCAGGTACTGAACACCTTCATCAACGCGTGTGGGCAGATGGCCGCGAATGACCAGCGGACTCGGCGGTCGAGTCCGCGCGTGTGCGGGGATGTCAAACCGAATGGGCTCGGCATCGGGTGCTGTCACGACGATGGGATAACTGCCGTCATGCAGTCCAAGGCCCTCCGCCCGCGGCAGCTCACCTGCGGGCACACACTGTGACAGGATTCCGACACTTGTCTTGCCCGTGGCCGTTCCTTCGGCACGCACGAGCCACACACCCGGTTCGGATGCCGTGGCGACCTGCTGATGAAAAACGCCCATCGCGTCAGCCGGCAGCTGCTGGGAGAACCTGGCCCCGCTGGGCGAAGTCACCGTTACGGCCACATGCCCCGCGACCGGTGGCCACATCACACCAGAGACTGCCAGCGGTTGACCAGGCTCGAGCAACGCACCGGGCCCCGCCGGGCCGAACGTGAGGAATGCATCGTAGCGGCGGCCACCCACGACCAGCAGCGGGCCACACGGCGGCGAACCCGGGACCAGTCCGTCAAACGGCGGCAACACGCGCGGACCCCGCGGGTCGGTGCGATCGATCAGCACGAGCATGGATGCGTAGGCACTGTAGTGCGCCGTGCCGCTGGCCACGTCGCGCCACACGCCTCCGGCGTAATTCATCTTGTAGTCGCCGGCCAGATCTCCGTGCGGGGCGTTGCCGAACTGGAATCCGTAGGCATCGTCAAAGAACCAGTAGCCGGCCGGCAACATGTCCTCCGAAACCTGCGATCGCACGGACACCCCCGGACGCCAGGACGTGGTGTAGAAGTAACCCCACAGGTCGATGTGCGCCGGGTCCACCGACGGCGGCAGGCCGCTGGAGGTCATCGTCACGTAGGGCAGTTCGCCGATCGCCCGCCGGTCTTCCGGCTGTGCGCGCTGGGGATACAGCCCGGCACGTCCTTCTCCGCTGCGCACGCCCGGCCAGCGACGCTCGAGCAGGTCAGCCACGCGGCCGACCGGGTCCTCGAACGTCACGTTGGGGAACAGCGAAAACGCCAGGCTGTCTCCCAGCCAGGCCACATCGCCTGACTCGTACGGGTAGCATGTGTGGCCCAGGTCGATCCCCGCGATGGCCGTCGCTTCCGGGTCCGCGGGGAACGGTTCCGCGGGTTTGTCGGCAGGCGGCGGGGCGACGAAATTGGGCACGCCGGCCCGGAACCAGCGCGCGCGCCACAGTCCGGTCGGACTGCGGTTCCCGCGTTCGCCGTGTGCCACCAGCTCCGGCTCGACTTCCGCCACGATCGACGCGCCGCGATAGGACGCCATCCACAACGTGCCGTCCTCGTCGCAGTGCGTAGCGGTCACATCGCAGACGAATTCCCCAGGCGCCGTGAATGTGACAGCATCGTCCCCATCCGCCAGGAAGATTCCCCAGCGATTGGCCCGCCCGGTAAGGGCGAACTCCTGCATCTGCTGCGCCTGCGAATAAGGGTAGTAGCGTATGCGCACGTCGACGTGCGCCGCGCAGGGCGGCATGACGCGGACCTGGGGATGGTAGAGCCGGTCGGGATACAGCGGCGTTCCGAACTCGGGAAACATCTCGATGTCCATCTCCCGCGCGACATACACGTCGTACGTGCCGGACAGGTCGTACTCGGTCCCATAGTCATCTGCCATTGAGCCTTGCAGCGTGATCTGATGGTGGCCGTACTGGTCGAACGTGAAGTCAAACGCGCCGCGGCTCGTCAGGTGGTGAATCTCGGCCAGGCTCGGATTGCCGAAGGTCGGGGCAATCGGCAACACGACGCGTCCGGGCAGAACCAGGTCGGGCCGCAGCACCGCGTTGTCACATTGGCTGTGGGTCAGCGGCGCCGGACCAAGTACCGTCGTGATTCCGGACGGCGCCGTCACGGATACCGAGAGCCGGCTGCGACGAAAGTCCAGCGGAATCGGCGACGGAGGAACCACAGGTGCGGGACGGTCCATCAGACCCAGCAGGGGAACGTAAGGGTCCAGCGCGTAGGTCAACGGCTGACCGGTGAACGCGTCATCGCGGGCAATGATGAGTTTGTCGGGCGCAGTGCGGTGGCGGAAATTCAGCGCGACGTGATCACGGTCTTCCCGAGCGAGCGTGCCGCGTGCACCGCCGGCACCGGTGGAAGCCAACAACATGGGCGTGATGCGCGGCGGAGCGGGATCGCCCACACGCAACAGTCCGGCGCAGCGGAACATGCCGGACTGAGGCCCGGCATCGAATTCCAGCGGACCGATCCCCCGCACGTGGATCACCACACCGTACCGACCCGCCGGCAGATTCGCCGGGACCTCCAGGATGTAACGCTGACGGACCGACCAATGCCGGTCATCGACGCGGTTCCAGGACTCCGTCGATGCGCGATGGTGTCCCAGGGGGGCGAACGATCCGCCCGGCGTGCCGACCAGGTGGCCGCCCGGGCGTGGCTCGGTCACCAGCTCACCCATGGTTTCAATCGGCAGTCCGGTGGGTGTCAGCACGTGGCTGGCGGACAAGCGACCGCCGCACGGATGCTGACGCCCGGCGGCATCGAACAACAGCTTGCCGGCAAACTCGACGCGGGGCGGCCGGACGAGATCCGCAAGCGACTTGAGCGAGACGACGTGCAGCTCCAAGTCGGCCGCGAGCCTCGCCCCGGGCCAGACCCGCTCGTGCGACAGTCGCGCTGAACCGTAGACCCAGCGATCAACCTCCACTTTGTGCACGAACGCCATGCCCTCGGTCGTCGGGATCCGCAGGATCGATCCAGGCGACGTCGTCGGGTTCGCGCCGGCGTCGATCGAGATGGCCAATCCGCCGACCGCAAACGCCAGGTGCGGAGGCAGTTGGTTAAGGTACGCGCCCTGGTCGGAGAACAGGAACTCGTGCAGCTCGGGAGGTGTATCGCGTGGGTCCTGCTGACTCGCCATCAGCTGCAGCGCCGACCCCGGCGGAGCGAATACGCGTGCGGAAAACGACCCATCGCTGCGCACCCGTGTCGTCGTCTGATCACCCGTCTGCAGGTTGACGACGTGCAGCAATCCGGGTCGATCCAGCGATACGCAGCCCGGGCCGCCCTGGAGCATGGCCCAGCCGTCTGACTGCCATGTCCACGTCACCAGGGCGGGATCCGGTGGCACGCGGATGCGCGGCAGACGGGCCGATCGCCAATCCCATGGCTGCGGACGATCCAGTTCGCGGACGGCGGGCGCGTGCTGCGCGGGCGCGCGGCGCGACTCCTCCGCCCCGGCCGCGACCGCCAGCAACGCCGCAGCCAACCAGGCAGTCACGCGCAGCACATTCGCGTGCGGCATCGCAGCACGTATCACTTGTCCTGTCGGCGCACAAGTTCGGTCAACTCTTGCATGCCGCGCTGGAGTTCGTCCAGTCGCTGGTGCAGCCGACCCACTTCCTGTTGCAGCTGCTCCAGCTGTCCCCGCAGTGGTTCCTGAGGCCGTGCGGGAGGCTGCTGCAGTTGCCGTTCGAGATCCGCCGCCTCACGGTGCAGACGTTCGGCCAGATCGGGCATGCCTGCGGCGCCGAGATTCTCGGCCGCCGTGCGCAGATGATGGATGCGTTGTTTCAGCGCGCCGCGTCGTTCCATGTCGGGGCCGGGTTGGCCTTCTGCAGGGCGCTGCTGCGCTGCGGCCATCGCACGCCGGTGCGCCTGCACCATCTCGCGCATCCGCCCGGCGAGCTGTTCGGCCAGCTCCCCTTCGCCTTTTTCACGCAGTTCCGCCACACGCCGTTGGAGCAAGTCAACTTGCGACTTAAGCAGCGGACCGATGCGCGCGCCGGTCTCGCGCGCGATCTCATGCATCTCCCGCTCGAGGTTCTCCACGACGTCCGGGCGATGTTCGGCGATCGCATCCGCCCACTGCTCGGTCAACTCGCGGATCCGGTTCTGCAGCGCTTCGGCGATGCCCTGTTCCCCGGCGCCCGCCTGCGCTGCACGCTCCGCCTTCTCGCGCAGCATGTCGATCTCGCGAGCCAGTTTCTCCGCGTCCTCGTGGCGGCCTTCGTCCCGCAGGTGTTCGGCCTTGCGCGCCATCGCCTCGGCACGTTCCCGCATCTCGCGCGCTGCCTCTTCCTGCGCTCGGCCCACCGACAACGACAAGACAGCTACCAGACCGGCAGCCAACAGCAACATTCGTGTGCGTAACATAACGTCTGATCTCCTTTCCTCATCGATCCTGGATCGATGGAAATCGGCGTGGTGTTGTCTCCCGTTGGTTCGATTGTAGCACGGCCAGCGCCCCGTCGACACCGTTGGCCGTCGCGTCGACCATGATTCCGGGAAGGTTTCGTCATAAGGGAGCCTGGGGGTGAGCGCAGCGGACCCGCGGAATTCAGAGCCCTGGGGGCTCACTTCCTTCGGCCCCGGGGAAGAATTTTCTGCCGCGACGCGTCCCCAACTTCTGCTCATCCGTTCGTGTTCTCTTCGGTCCAGTCTGTCGCGTGCAATCCCACCCCATTCGCAACCAGGCCCGAAGGGCCTGGAGAGCCTCTGCCGGGGCCGACAGGCCTCGTTGTCCTACACAAGTCACGGGCCTGGGCCTGAACATCGACGCCGAAGGCGTCGCACATCCTAGCCCGGGGTCGCGGCGTAGCCACGCACCCCGGGTGCGCAGCTGCCACCTCGCTCACGACCTCAACGGGGTTGTACGGCCTTGTAGAACCCCGTTGGGGTTTTGGATGGTCGGGCGGACCGAAGACCCAGGGTGCGCCGCTGCGCGGCGACCCTGCGACGTGTGACCGCTTCGCGGTCAGGAGCCGTGACCGCAGGGCACGACACCGCTAGGCGGTCGCCTCAACGCCGCAGGCGTTGTACGTCAGAGCCCGGGGTCAGCGGAGCGGCGCAGCCGCGCAGCGCCACCCCGGGTGCCGGATGCCCTCAGGCAGCCCGAAACCCCGCAGGGGTTTTACAACGGGTCTCAGGTGTTTGGGCTGCGACGTGCAACCGCGTTGCGGTTCCTGTCGCGGTGGGTTTCCACTGGTTTCGCGTCAGCGTGCCGTTGCCGGCGCGAAAACCTGGAATTCCCAGAGCGAGGGGCCGTCGCTGGTCTTCAACAGATTCACGCGGATAAACCGCCCTTGGACCGGCGCAAACTTCAGTTCACAGTCCTCGCCGATCTTCGTCCCGCGATGCAACGTCTTCCATTCGCTGCCTCGTTTCACTTCCACGGCAAACTCCTCGACGCGATCCAACGGTTCGCTCAGCCAGACTCGATCAAACGTCTTCACGTCACCAAGATCGACCTCGAGCCAAGCGGAATGCGTGCCCCAATCACAACCCCACCGCGTGGA
>JALOQX010000121.1 GCA_025459265.1 Pirellulaceae bacterium
GAGGTAGTGGCCCAGCAGCGAGTGGCCGTCGCGTCCGCCGTACCAGTGGCGCGCCCCGATCAGCAGCATGCTCAGGTACAGCCCCACGACCGTGATTAGGGCGAAATAGACGACCGACGAGAGGCTGATCACGCCCCGCCCGAACGGATCGAACTGCGAGGCAATGCTCCAATCGGACACCAGCCGGGCCAGATTGAAGTTGCGGAGCACGGGCACGTTCACCTTGCTGGGCAGGACGTCAGCCATCTTCATGAAGACCAGCGGCATGTTGAAGATGAGCCCGAGAATGAAGCCGATGGTGAGACCATGCCGATCGAGAGCATGGCCAGGCCGGTCAGCCAATAGCCGAGGTAGGTCGTAAGAAAGAGGCCGAGATCCACGTCGCCCATCGCCAGCGACAGCAGCACAGTGAAGTTCGAGATCTGCGAGAACATCAGCGACGCGGTGAAGATCGCGGCCGCCGCCAGGTACTTGCCGATCACAATGTCGAAATCGCCGGCCGGCAGCGTCAACAGCAGCTCGTCCGTCCCCTGCCGACGCTCGTCCGACCAGATGCTCATCGTGATCGCCGGGATGAACACGAGCATGATCAGCGGCAGGTACAGGTTCAACTGATCGAGGTTCGCCAGGTTGGCCGTGAAGAACTCGTGCGGCCAGAATGCCGCGAACGACGAGAGCAGCACGAACATGCAGAGGAACACGTAGCCGGTCGGATTGCTGAAGTACCCGACGAAATTGCGCTTCAGGACGGCGTAGGCGGCGTGCTTGTACAGAAACAGCGGCGAGAGGAGCAGCACCAATACGCCGAGAAACGCGAGGTCAATCAACAGCATGATCAACAGCGCTTGAGCAATGGCCATATCATCTTCCCTCGTAGTCAGCGGCGGCCGTCAACCGGCGCGCTTGGTCAAGCGGGCGAAGGCAGCATCTAGTCCGTGTCGGTCGGGATCGAGATCCTTCACCGGGCCGTCGTACTTCAGACGCCCTTCGTCGATCAGGATCACGCGACTCGCCATGGCCTCCACCTCCTGCAGAATGTGCGTGGACAGCAAGACGGTCTTCCTCATTTCCCGCAAGCGTTCCATCGTGCGACGGACCTCCCGGATCTGGTTGGGATCCAGGCCGACCGTGGGCTCGTCCAGGATCAGCACGTCCGGTTCGTGCAGCAGCGCCTGGGACATCCCGACGCGCTGCCGATAACCCTTCGAGAGCTTGCTGATCGGTTTGTGAATCACGTTCCCCAGCGCGCACAGCTCGACGACCGCTTCAATCCGCTCCTGCTTCTTGGTCCGCGTCATGCCCCGGGCGTCGGCGAAAAACTCGAGCAGGCTGAAGGGGGTCATGTCGGGATACAACGGCCCGTTCTCCGGCAGGTAACCCAGGCGCGCCGAGCCGGCCAGGCGGTCGTCCTGCATGTCGTGACCGGCAATCCGGGCCGCGCCGGCCGACGGAGACAGATAACCGGTCAAGAGCTTCATGGTCGTGCTCTTGCCGGCTCCGTTGGGCCCCAGGAACGCCACGACCTCACCCTCGGAGACCTGGAAGGCGACATCCTGGATCGCCGCAAAGGGCCCGTAATACTTGGACAGGCCGTCTGCTTCGATCATTGCGATTTGAGGTGCTGCTTGCTTCATCCTGCGTACTCGCTGGAGGAACGCTCGATACCTGTACATGCGCACCGTATAGCGTGAGCCGGGAAAGCACTACCGCGAGGCGACATCACCGGGCAGGAGTGCGCTCGACAGCGCACCGGACGGTTGAACCCAGCCGCGATCGCGAGCACGAGCAGCTGCGCACGACTGCTCAAATTGGTTCTAATACGCTCCTACGGCCGGACCCGGCGCGCGGTTCGCTCCGGCTCCACCATGGTGTGTAAATTTAGGGTGTCGGCCCCGCGCGTTCAACCAAGGGTCCGCGAAATTCCGCGGTCCGAGGCGTCGCTGCGCACCCTCACGTGGCGCCCCCACGCCTGGTCGTCCGTCTGGGGGAAGTCCGTGCGCAGATGTACACCGCGCGACTCCTCCCGCTCCAACGCCGACTCGACCACCAGGCGGGCAACGGTCAGCATGTTCTGCAGCTCCCAGCCCAGCGGCTCGCAGAACTGGGCCCGCAGGACGTACCGGCACCAGCGGCGGATCATCTCGCGCGCCTGGAGCATACCGTCCGCACTGCGGCGCACGCCGACATTCCGCCACATCAGGCTGCTCAGCGAGTTGCGGATGTCGGCCAGGTCCAGCGTCCGCGACGGCTCGTCCGCCGGGCGACTCTCTAAGGGCAGGGCGCGCAGCGCGTCGTCGCCGTCCTGTGCCGCGCGGGACGCCGCCCGCCCGGCGTGGGCGCCGAAGACCAGCGCTTCCAGCAGACTGTTGGAGGCCAGACGATTTGCCCCGTGCAGCCCGCTCGACGTCACCTCGCCCGCCGCCCACAGGCCCGGCAGCGACGTGTGTCCGTCCAGATCAACCGTCACCCCCCCGAGCATGTAGTGTGCACCCGGCCGTACCGGGATGCGGTCGGCCGCAATGTCGATCCCGAATTCCTGACACGTGGCGGCAATCCCCGGGAACCGGCTGCGCACGTGCGACGGATCGAGGTGGGTCATGTCCAGGTAGACGCACGGGTGCGCGGTCCTCTCCATCTGAGTCACGATGGCCTGGGTCACCACGTCGCGCGGTGCCAGCTCCGACCGCGGGTCGTAGTCCGGCATGAAGCGATACCCGGCACGGTCCACGAGCCGCGCGCCTTCACCCCGCAGGGCTTCCGTAATGAGACTGCGGCTGCTCCCGGCGATATACAGCACCGTGGGGTGGAACTGCACGAACTCCATGTCCCGCAGCTCGACCCCAGCCCGATAGGCCATGGCATGGCCGTCGCCCGTCGCCACGGCAGGATTCGTCGACTCCCGGTACATCTGGCCGGTGCCGCCGGTACACAGAATGGTCTGTTTGGCCCACACGAGCGTCAGGCCAAACTGGCGATCGTGCACCAGCGCTCCCCGGCAGGCGCCGTCGTGCGTGAGCAGGTCGAGCGTAAACGTGTGCTGGCGAATCTGGATGTTCCGCAGCCGGCTCGTCCAGCAGATCATCGCGCGCATGATCTCGCGCCCCGTGGCATCCCCCAGGGCGTGTGCAATCCGGCTGTGGCTGTGCCCCCCTTCACGTCCCAGGTCCAGTTCACCGGACTTCGCGTCGAAGTTGGTGCCCCACCCGATGAGTTCGCGGATCCGCTCGGGAGCCTCGCGCACGACCATCTCCACCACGGCGCGATCGCACAACATCCCGCCGGCCGTGAGCGTGTCGGCGACGTGCGCGTCAAAACAATCATCCGGATCCAAGACCCCGGCGATGCCGCCCTGGGCATAGCTGCTGGCCGATTCGTCGATGCGGTCTTTGGTCAGCACGACGACCGAGAGGCGCGGATCGACGGCGATGGCAGACCGCAGGCCCGCGAGTCCTGCGCCGATGATCAGCACATCGGTGAAGCAGTGGGGGACCTGCTTGAGGTGGAAGGGAACCAGGTATCGCTGTGGTGGGCTGGGCACGGCGTTCACGGTGCGCGTTGTCCTTGAAGCTCACGTCCCCGCGCTGCGCCCTTTTTGTACGCGTTGAAGAGATCCCGGTATTCGGGCGGCGGGGGCGCGCCGCGCCCGGCATCGCGCAGTCCGCGTTGCTGGTCGTTCTCGGAACTCCCGCGGCGTGCGCCCGCCGTCGTCGGCCGCAGGCCCAGACTGCGCAGCGCGTCTTCCAGTTCGGCTTGGGCCGCGGGGCCCTCTTCGCGGGCGGCCCGCTTGAGCTCCTCCCACCGCGCGACAAACCGCCGCAGGTCCTCGGCGGACCAGCCGAGGGATTCCAACAGGGCTGGATCGGGTTCCTTCTGGTCCTGCCGCAGGCGCTCCAAGACGAGGTCGGTGGCACGTCGCGCATAGTCCAGATTTACGGCGTCCGCGGCAGCGGGGGGCACGTCGGCGGGCGGAGCGACCGCCGCGTCCGCACCGGGCAGTCCGCCATCCTGGGGCGAGCCGGCGGACATGCCACCACCCGGATCGCCTGCGTTGGCCGGCGCGTCGCTCGGCCGCTCCGCGGCACCCTGCGCCGTCTCCCCAGCGGTGCCCGCATCGTCCGCCGCAGCTTGATCACCCGGCGCGGACGGGGGCGCCGCGCCGGGAGTCGCGGTCGCGCCGGGCGCTTCGCCTGCGGACTCCCCGGGCGTGCTCCCCGGCGCGTCTCCCGCCTCCGGTGCCGATGGGGTGTCCGGCCTCTTGCCCGGTGTGTCGCCCGGCCCTTGGGTTGCACCTGCCGCCGATCCGCCATCGGTACCCGCACTCTCCCCCGCCGTTGGATCGCGCGGCGCGGGCCGGGGCGCGGCACCTGACGCGTCGGTCGCGCCGGGGGTTTGATCCGGAGTCGCCCGGGAAGTGTTCCCTTGTGCGTCGCCCGCGTCAGGTGCCGCGGCCGCGTCGGGCGTTTCGCCCGGCGCACCGCTCGGGGAAGCTCCTTGCGCGCCTGGCTGCGTCCCTGCCTGTGCAGGGCTCGCCTCATCACCGGACGAGTCCCCGTCGCCGCGCTGCATATCCCGATCGATTTCCGGGCGCGAAGGAGTGTCGCCTCCTGCGCCGTCCGGCTGTGCCGCCGGCTTACGTTGGCCTGCTCCGCCAGGCGTCTTGCGACCACCCGGCGAGTCCGCCGAGCCGGTCTGCTGGGCGGCGTCCGTTGCGCTGCCCTCCGCGCCCGGAGCGTCACTGGTCGTAGTCTGTGCATCGCCGGACGATTGCTTGGACCCGGACTCGTCCGGCTTCGGAGCGGGAGTCCCGTCGCTGGCAGCATCCGACGACTCCTGCCGAAAGTGCTCGAGAGCGCGTTCGAAGGCCTCGCCGTCATGCAGCGGTTCACGACGCTGGCCGGTCGTCTGGCCGTCGCCCGCCGCTTCGCCCTCGGGGGTCGCCTGACCGTCTGGGGCGGACTGGGCGTCGCCCGTGGCCGGGGTTGTTCCCGTCTGTTGGCTTCCCGTGCCGCCGGCGAGAGAACCTGGGCGATGACCGGCGCTAGAGGACGAACCGGGTCCCTGCAGGTTGTCGTTTTGCCCGGCATCGTTGCCCGATGCACCGTCTGCAGCATTCGCCCCTGGAGCGTTGCCGGCCGACGAGTCGGTCGATTGTTCCGCACCTGGTGCCGCTGCACCGCTCTGGCCGGCGCTGCCCGCCTGACCCGCGTCGCTGGGCTGCTGACTGTCGCTTTGTTCGGTCGCATCGCCGCCGGCGGTCTGGCCCGATTGGCCCGCGTCACTCGGGGACTGCTGGTCGCCCTGATCTGCCTGCTGTTGGCCGTCGCCCGACTGCTGCGCGGGGGCATCCTGGGGTGCGCCGCTGGATTGTCCGCCTGGCGGCGGCGTGGTATCGGGAGCACCCTCGGGTGTCGACTCTCCCGCGTCGGCCGCCCCCTCCTGGCCGTCGGGAGACCGCGAGCCCTCGGACCCGCTCGCACCCTGACTTCCCTCCGCCGCGGCCGACTCCTGGGGTTGGGCATTCTGTGGCGGCGACATCTCCGGATCGGCTGCGTCTGGGTCGTCGGAGGGCGCAGCTGCGTTGGCGGTCGTCGGCTCCCGGCCGACGATGGTCATCGTGTAATCGCGCGTGCGCTGGGTATTCGGATCAGGTGCTTCTTTGTCCGGTGACGTGCGGTTGTCATCGGCCGAAACCCAGTAGGTGACCTGGTCCCCCGGTTGGAGCTGCCAGTGGCGCGGCGAAAAGTCGTAGTTGAGCAGTTCCTGGCCGGCGCGGCCGGCCGGATCCGCCAACAATTCCTGATCCAGCAGGTTGCGTCCGCCCGTGCGCGCGTGCAGCACGACGCTTGAGAGGCCGTAATCGGGGTCCAGGGCCCGGATTTCAATCCGCTGGCGGGCATCCGCCGCCAGCTCGATCGCGGTCTCCCGCGGCGTCAGAATGGCGACTTCCGGCGGCAGGTCGCGAAAGACGGCAATGCGATAGATCATCGACTCGTCGCTGCGCAGCCCGCCCTTCGTCGTAAACGTCAGGCGGTAGTTCGCGTGCTCGGGCCGCGAGCGTTCCGGATCGGTGAAGCGGAGTGTGAAGACGAAGATGGCCTTGTTCTCGTCCTGGTTCAGGTCCTCGCGAGACATCGGCTGGCTGGTCGGTGCGGGCGCCTCAGGCGACCGCTGCGGATCGACGTCGAATTCGATCCGCGCGTCGAGAATGCGATGATTCGTGCGAGCTTCGATGGTGACCTTCGTGCCCTCCAGCGCCTCGATCGCGCCTTCCCGCTCGACCACGCGCCGCGGCCGGCCGGTGTACTTCGGGTAGTCGTAGGTGATCCGTTCGACGAGAATCGTCGGGGTCGGGAGCACGGTCAGTCGGAAGTCGGGTGAGCGGGCATCGCCCGCTTCGATCCAGTAGACCAGATCCTGCTGCAACCCGGCGGTATCCTCGGGCAGCATGCTGGCGAAACGGGCTTCGCCAGCGGCCTGCTGCATGGGCAGGGCACGGGCGAGCGTCTGGCGGTCGACCGTCGAATAGCGGACCTGGACCGATTCGTCCGCCCGCACACCGACGATCCGCGCCGAGACAGTCGGTCGCGCGCCGTAGACAAGGTCGACGTTGCCCGGCTGCACATCATTGATGGAGACGCGCGACGGTCTTGTGATGCTGGCCCAGGGAGCGGCCACGCGATGGAGCGTCTGAAAGACGTTCTTGGGTGACAGAATCGTGTAAATGGCAAACAGCGCCATCAGCGCCACGACGACGTAACCGATGCGGATCAACCGCGTGCGGTCCACGGCGAGATCCACATTGACCTGCCGGAGGTCCTGCGCGGCCCGCTGACGCAGTGCCTGATGCACCAGCCGACTGGTCGGCGAATCGTCGCGACGGAACGTCAGGAAGTTGAGCAGGCTGTTCTTAAGAGACGGGTTGGTCTGCTCGATGGCCCGCGCCGCGTAGGCCGGATTGATGCGGCGCAGCAGCGGCGGCACGAGGATTGCGGCGCCGTAGTACGTCACGCCCAACGCCAAGCCCAGCAGGGCGAGCAACCGACCCCACTCACCCAAGTCGGCCACCCAGTGGTCGATCCAGACGACGATCAGCAGGTAAGTGGTGATGCTGCCGGCCAGCCCCATCGCGAGGCAGCCCAGGTCCACCCACTTGATGCGGCGCCGCGTCCGGGCCAGTTGCAGCTCGATGATCTGCTCGTGCTGCAGACTGGTGCCGGCCACCAGGACCGGTCCGGACGAATTGGCCGTTCCACTTGTCATGGGCGTGGGTATCTGCTCGAGTACTCGCGGTGGTCGGGCCGACGCTGCCCGGCCACCGTCGCCAGAGGGGTAAGCGACCGGGCGGACGCGCCGGGGCTGTACTCCGTAAGTATAGACGACGGACGTCGCAGAAATGATCCCTGCGGCCAGCTTGTTTGGCGCGTGTGCCACGCGTCGGCTGAGACACTGCCAGAGCTTCGACACTGCGTTGACCACGGACCGGGGTTGTGATACGTTGCGCGCTCGGCTTGCGCGCCCTGCTGTGCCGATTGTCCGGCCCGTGGCCCCCAAAGCGTGTGGAGGGATGTCTGGGTGGGGTCGAGGCGTCACCCGAGCGCGACACGTGGGCTGGCGGCTCGGACCGATCGTGAAGAAGGACACAAGATGGTGCATGAGGTGACGTTGATTACCGGTGACGGGACCGGTCCGGAGTTGGCCGAAGCTGCGCGGCGTTGTGTCGACGCCACCGGCGTGGAGATCCGGTGGGACCTCCAGGAAGCGGGAATCGACGTGATGGAGCGGACCGGGACGCCGCTGCCGGACGCGGTGCTGGAGAGCGTCCGGCGTACCCGCTGTGCGCTCAAAGCGCCCATCACGACTCCGGTGGGGACCGGATTCCGCAGCATCAACGTCTTCCTGCGGCAGGAGCTGGGGCTGTATGCCTGCGTGCGCCCCTGCAAATACTATCCCGGAGTGCGCAGCTTCTTCCGCGACGTGGGCATTGACCTGGTGATCGTGCGGGAGAACACGGAGGACCTGTACGCCGGGGTGGAATTCGAAGCTGGCCGGGAGGACACGCAGCGGTTGATCGACTTCATCAACGCACTACCGTCGGATCGGAAGATCAAGACCCGCGGTGCGGAGACGGGCATCTCGATCAAGCCGATCAGCGTTTCGGGCACCGAGCGGATTGTGCGCTGTGCGTTCGACTATGCGCGGCAGAACGGGCGGCGCAAGGTGACGGCGGTGCACAAGGCCAACATCATGAAGTACAGCGACGGGTTGTATCTGGCCACGGCCACCCGCGTGGCCCAGGAGTACCCGGACATCGAGTTTGAAGAGCGGATCGTGGACAACATGTGCATGCAGCTGACACAGAAGCCCGAGCTGTATGACGTGCTGGTCCTGCCCAATCTCTACGGCGATATCCTGAGCGACCTGGGGGCCGGGTTAATCGGGGGCTTGGGCCTGGCGCCGGGGATGAATCTTGGTCCGGCCGGAGCGGTCTTTGAGGCCACGCACGGCAGTGCCCCGAAGTACAAGGGGCTCAACAAGGTCAATCCGTCGGCCCTGATCCTCTCCGGGATGATGATGCTGCGGTACCTGGGCGAGATCGACGCGGCTCGTCGGCTCGAACAGGCGCTGGCGGACGTCATCGCGGAGGGCAAGTACGTGACATATGACCTCAAGGCGTCGCGCGACGATCCGACGGCGGTGGGGACTCGCGAGATGGCCGCGGCCGTCTGTCGACGCTTGCGTGCAGCGTGAAGTGTGGATCCCAATTCAGTCTTGTAGCCTCTCGAGTGGACAACGGTGATGGCAGCGAAACCGAAAAAGCCTGAGTTGCTCCGGAAGCTCCGCGAAGGTGGATACCTGTTCCACGTGTATCGCCATGCGACGGAGGTCTTTCTGGGGCGGCGTCCCATCGGCAGCATGGTCGGGATGAAGGAGCAGAGCGGCCGACATTGCTTTCGGCTCTCTTGTGATGCGCGGCGGGAACCGCGCACCTACCGCGGTCGCGTGCAGGCGGCCCAGGCGCTGGAGATGATCGACGACCTGAAGCGGCGTGCCAAGCAGGAGCGTTGGTCGGTCGACGAGATCATCGTCCGGTCCTGGGACGTCAAGCCGCGGGCTTCGCAGTCCCTCGGCCTGGAGTGATGCCGCAGCGCATGTCCCCGCCACGCCGGATCGGGACCTGGGGCGACCTGGTCAGCGGTCGGTCGACGGGCTGGCAGGCGTCGCTGCTGCGCGGCCTGCTGCGATTGGCGGAAGGTCCGTACACGTGGGCCGTCACGAGGCGCAACGAACGGTACGACGCGGGCCGAGCCCGCGTGGAGCGCGTGGCCGTGCCCGTGATCAGCGTGGGCAATCTCACGACCGGGGGGACTGGCAAGACGCCCCTGGTCGCGTGGCTGGCCGGTTGGCTGGAGGACCACGGCTACCGGGCGGTCCTGATCAGCCGGGGCTACAAAGCGGCCGGCGGGCAGCCCAACGACGAAGCGCGGGAGCTGCGCCGGGCACGGCCCGACGTGCCCCACATTCAGCAGGCGGACCGGGTCGCCGCCGCGCGCCGTGCCATCGCGCAGTACGGTGCGCAGGTGCTCCTGTTGGACGACGCGTTTCAACACCGCCGCCTCCACCGCGACCTGGACATTGTGCTCTTGGATGCCCTGCAGCCCTTCGGGCACGGACACCTGCTGCCGCGCGGGTTGCTGCGGGAGCCGCTGTCCGGTCTGGTCCGCGCGCACATCGTGGGGCTCTCGCGCGCCGACGCGGTGGAGGCCGGGACGCGCGGCGCGTTGCAGGCCGAGGTCGGCCGCCTCGCACCCCGTTCCCGGTGGATCGAACTGGCCCATCGCCCGCACCAGCTCGTCAACGCGGCCGGCGGCACGCGGCCGGTCGAGTCTTTAGCTGGTCGGTCGATTGCGGCGTTCTGCGGGATCGGCAATCCCGCCGCGTTCCGCCTGTCGCTCGAGCGGCTGGGATACCGAGTGGCTGCGTTTCAGCCCTTTCCCGACCACTGTGCGTTCGGCCCGCGAGAGCTGGCGGCACTCCAGCGCTGGTTGGCTCGGGAGCAAAGGGTCGAGGCCGTCGTCTGCACGGGCAAGGACCTGGTGAAACTAGCTGTCGGTCAGATCAGCTCGATCCCGTTATGGGCCCTCACCATCACCATCGACGTCACCCAGGGCCGGTCTGAGCTGGAGTCCGCGCTGCATCGTGTACTCGACTCCGCCGCCGAGTGAGGTTACCTGATGAAAACCGCCGGCAACTCCAAAGGGACCGGGCTCCACCGTCTCGCCATCCGCCTGTTCACGCTCCTCCTGGGTGTGCTGATCTACTGGCTGTTGCAGTTCCTCGTCCAGGACATTCGCACGATCCCGGGGCCCGACTTCGCAGCGCTCGAGCAGCAGTACCTGGACCAGCAGCAGGTGACGCGTCTGGCGGACCATGACCAAGAGCTGGCGGATCTGACGCGCGTCATTGAGAATCAGCAACAGAAGCAGCGCGTCGTGGGTGACAGTTCCCGGAACCTGCAGGAGACCATGGCACAACTCCTCGAGCTGCAACGACTCAGCCTGCAGAAGAACCTGGCGCTCTCCGAGACCGATCAGGCCAATTTCAGCAACACCCTGAATCTCTTCCTCGAGAACCAGCGCAGGTACCAGGAGTTGAGCCAGCTGGAAGCCGAGACGCTCGATCGCCGGCAGCGGCTGGCAGAGGAGCGCGAGAACCTGCAGCGTGAGCTGGACCGGCAGCGCGAGCCGGCCCGGGAAGAATTCCAGCGTCAGCGGGACCGGCACCGGTTCCGGCTGGCCTGTCTGCAGCTGGCCATCCTGCTGCCGCTCCTGGCGCTGGCGGCCATCCTCCTGGTCCGACGGCGTGCCAGCATCTACTTTCCGCTGATCCTCGCCTTCGGCTGCGCCGCGCTGGTGAAAGTCGCCCTCGTGATGCACGAGTACTTCCCCACACGCTACTTCAAATATGTGCTCATCGGTGCCCTGCTGATCGCGGTCGGCGGACTGCTCGTTCATTTCATACGTACGATCGCGTTCCCGAAATCAGCCTGGCTGCGCAAGCAGTATCGGGAAGCATACGAGCGCTTCCTCTGCCCGGTCTGCGACTATCCCATCCGCAGCGGTCCGCGGCGGTTCCTGTTCTGGACGCGCCGTACCGCCCACAAGGTCCAGATACCGGCCGAGCGCGGAGTGCAGGAGGAACTCTACACGTGTCCGGATTGCGGTACCGTCCTTTTCGAAGAGTGCCCGGCCTGCCACAAGGTGCGACACTCCCTGTTGGCGCATTGCCTGCATTGCGGCAGCCAGAAGCCGCTGGCGTGACAATCCCGTCCGCCTGGCACAATCGCGCCGACTGGCACGACCCCACCGCGACCGCCCGCGGGATTGGCCGGACGTGATCGTGGACCAGGGGACGCTGCCGCCGGCAACCTATCCTTGGTGCGGTGGCTCAAGTGGTCGCTGCGAGGCAGCCAAGGCGTCGCGAGAACACGCCACGGCTCGAGGAGCGCTGGTATGTCTGACCCCGGTGACGCGGTGGCGATGTCGGTGGAGAACCTGTGGCAGACGGTCGAGTCGGCGGTCGCCGCCGGCAAGCCGGTCGCGAGCGAAACCGGTGCCGCTCGCCAGCCCGCCGCCAGCGCAGCGACAGCTCGCCCGGCGAAGAAGTTGCCGCGCGAGGTGTATGAGCAGAAGCTCGCGGAGCTGCAGATCGAGCTGGTCAAGCTGCAGGAGTGGGTCAAGCACCAGGGTCTGCGCGTGGTCGTGCTGTTTGAAGGTCGCGATGCGGCGGGTAAGGGGGGCGCGATCAAGCGGATTACCGAGTGCCTCAACCCCCGTGTGTGCCGCGTTGTCGCACTGGGGACACCGACCGAACGCGAAAAGACCCAGTGGTATTTCCAGCGGTATGTCGGCCAGCTCCCCGCGGCGGGGGAAATGGTGCTCTTCGACCGCAGCTGGTACAACCGCGCCGGCGTGGAACGCGTCATGGGGTTCTGCTCCGAGGACGAATACCACGAGTTCCTGCGGGCGTGTCCGGAGTTCGAGCGGATGCTGGTCCGAGCCGGCCTGATTCTGGTCAAGTACTGGTTCTCGATCAGCGACGACGAACAGGAACGCCGGTTCCGGGACCGCCTGGACGATCCGACCAAACGGTGGAAGCTCAGCCCCATGGACCTCCAGTCGCGCGAGCACTGGGTGGAGTACTCGAAGGCCAAGGACGCGATGTTCGCCTACACCGACATCAAGCAGGCGCCGTGGTACGTCGTGGACGCGGACGACAAACGGCGGGCACGGCTCAACTGCATCAGTCACCTGCTGAGCTTGATCCCCTACCGGGAGCTGAAGCGCGACAAGATCAAGCTGCCGCCGCGGCAGCCCAACAGCGGCTACATCCGACCGCCGCTGACCGACCAGACCTTCGTCCCGCCCGTCGTCTGATCACGTGTCGGAGATGGTCGCGTACTCGCGCAGCTGCACGACCTGTGTGGCGAGCCAGAGGACGCCGACCACGCCGGCGCCCAGTACGAGCAGATGCAGCCAGGCCGGCTCCGTGCCCAGGAAAATGTCCCCGGCCTCCTTCGGCACCAGCTCCCACCAGTCCATCCAGGTGAACAGCAGGTTCCGCAGGCGGTACTGCACCGTCAGCTTGTTGATGACGGCCGGGATGAAGGACACCAGGAATTCGAACACCAACGTATAGCCCACGGCAATGACCATCGCGCGGCGGTGCAGCGCCACGCCGAAGAGGGCGTAGAGCGCGCCGTAACAGAGGCTGGCCAGGGTCACCAGGGCCATCATCGTGGCCCACAGCCGGAGCACATGATCCGGCCGGGCGATGGCGGCGCAGACGGTGGCGCTGGTCCAGCCGGCCAGCATGGTCCAGGTGATGGCGGTGAGGTACTTTCCCAGCAGCACGCTGACGCGGCCGCGCGGCCGCACGGCCAGGTAGATCCAGGTGCGGCCCTCCAGCTCGGCGTGCACCAGCGTCGGCACCCACAGGAGGAGGCCGAAGAGCGTGATCACTTCCGGGATCAGGCCGAAGAACACGGCCGCCCACAGCTGTCCGACCAGGCCGGGTGGCAGATCCAGGCGATCCTCTTCCCCCGCGCCCCGCGCGCCGGCGTCGACCCGCCGTTTCGGCTGTTCCACCTTCACGGCGGCCGCCCCCACCAGCGTTACCCGGTCGCGGCCGGCGCGACGCTCGTCCACCGCCCCGCGGCGGGTCGACTCCGAGATCTGGATCCGCGCGGCCCGGCGCGCGGACCGCGGCCGTAACCGCTGCGACCAGTCGTCTTCGTAGTACTTCAAGACACTGACGATGAACACCGGAAAGAGCACGAGCATGAGCCAGACCGCGATGCGGCTGGGGGTCAGCGTGCGACGCAGCTCAAAGCGAAACACCGCCAGGGCACCGTGCGCGTTCATGTCAACTCTCCTCGGTGCCGCCGCATCAACGACGTGAACAGGCGGTGCAGCGAGTCTTCCGCCGATCGCACTTCGTCCACACGCACCTGCAGCCGCTCGAGCCAGATGGGCAACTGCTCGAACACGGCGGCCGGGCTGCGCGTGGCGACGACCAGCGCGGCGCCGTCGTCCACGAGGCGCACCGATTCGGCCAGCCCAGAGCCCATGAACTCGCGAGCCAACAGCGCGGCCTGATCACAGCGGATGCGGATTTCGTTGGGGATGTCGGCCAGCAGCGCGTGAATCTCCTCGGGCGGTCCGGAGGCCAGCACGCGGCCGCCGCGGATGAGCAGAAAGCGCGGGCTGATCGCCTCCACCTCGTGCAGAATGTGACTCGCCAGGATCAGACTGCGTCCGCCGCGGATCCAGCCGCGCAAAACCTCCGTCATCTCGTGCCGCCCGATCGGATCCAGCCCGTTGAACGGTTCGTCCAGGATCAGCAGTTGCGGATCGTGCGCAAACGCCTGCGCCAGCTTCGTGCGCTGACGCATGCCGAGCGAGTACGTCCCCATCGGCCGCTGCATGAAAGGGGCCATCCCCACCTCCCGCAACGACCGCTCCGCCCGTTCCCGCGCCTCGTAGCGCGAAAACCCGTACAGCTCGACCAGGTACTGCACCCAGTCGAGCGCCGTGACGTTGGAATACAGGACGTCGACCGAAGGACAGAGCCCGATCATCCGCAGCAGCTGGTCGCGCTTCCAGGGCGACTCGCCCAGCACCCGCACCGTCCCCATCGTCGGACGCAGCTGACCTGTCATCAGGTTCAACAGCGTGGTCTTGCCCGACCCGTTGGGACCGACCAGGCCGTACGCGCCTGGCTCGAGCGTCAGCGTGATGTCGTTCACGCCGATCACGGTGCCGTACAGCTTGGTCACATTCCGCAGCTCAATCATGCGACTTCTCACACGCGTAACGGCGCCGTGACACGGACCAGCAGCACGATCGTGGGAAACGCGGTCAGGATCACCAGCAACAGGGCGGCGGACGTCACGGCGCTGGAGTCCGGATGGAGATCGAACACCCAGGCCTGCACGCGACCCAGTACGTGGTAGAGCGACATCAGCTCCCACTGGCGGTTGAGCTCCGACACCTCGGTGAGCGTCGCGTACGCCGCCCAGCCCAGCCCCCAGACGGCGAACCAGGCGAACCCGGCATAGCGGCTCTCGGTGGTGAGCGACGAAAAGAACAAGGCCAGCGCGGCGGTCGGGACCAGCAGCACGGCGGACGCCGCCAGGATCCGCAGCGGAATGTCCCACGTGAACCACAGGACGTCCAGCGACGGCGACAGGAACACGCCCAGCACGTACAGGACGAGCGCCGGCACCGTCGTCACGGCCGCCAGGTACGCCCAGATCACGACAGCCTTGCCCCACACGTACTCGACCGGAGTCAGGGGCCGCGAGAAGTAGAGCAGAAACGCCCGCGACCGCACGTCCTGGGATATCAGCGGAGGCGCGATCAGGCCCACCAACAGCACCATCAGCACCGCCTGTGGCTGCCGGAAAAACACCAACAACAGGAACGACCAGACGCGGTGCCGCGCAGCCGAAGGATCCTCCGCCACCAGGTTCGCGATCCGCGTCCCCGCCTCCTGATCGAAGGTCCTGAGAATGATCGGAATCACGGCCCGCATCTCGCGCCGCTCGAAACCCTGTTCGTAGACGAAAATCACGAACCCGATCGCGGCCGCCGGCAACCAGGCGAAGAACAGCATCCGCCGCAGCCAGTGGTTCTTCCAGACCAGCCGGATCCCGGCGCTGGCAATGACCAGCCAGCGCAGCCAGAGCCGGCCCGCCGGAGGATTCCACGGCCGATAACCGACATCATGAATCGGCACGACGAACTCCTTGCACCGCCTCCAGGAAGATCTGTTCGAGCGAGTTCCGGGACGGCACCAGGGATCGGATGCCCACGCCCGATTCCCGCGCCCAGCCCCAGATCCGCTCCGCCGTCTCCTGCCCACTGACCAGGACCCGCAGGCCGCCGTCCTCCTCGAGCGTTACCGCGCCCCCCGCCCGCTCAATGCAGCGCACCAGCGCCGCCGGGTCACCGGAGGTCCGCACATGGACCGCCGGCGACGACGGCCGGCTGAGCGCTTCGAGCGAATCGACCACGCGCACCTCGCCTTCGGCCAGGATCGCCACCGTGTCGCAGATGGCGCGCACGTCGGGCAGGATGTGAGTCGAGAGCAGCACCGCTTTGTGCGACTCGCGCGCCAGATTCTGAATCCGCTGCAGCATCGCCACCCGCTCGTCCGGGTCCAGCCCCGCCGTCGGCTCGTCCAGAATCAACAGCGGTGGATCGTGCACAATCGCCTGCGCGAACTTCACCTTCTGCCGCATCCCGGTGGAATACGTGTCCACCTCGCGATACCGCTCCTGCTCCACGCCGCAAAAATCCAGAATCTCGTGCGCACGCCGCAACGCCTCGACCCGCGGCAGTCCCGACAGCCGGCCCGCAAACTGGACCATCTCCACGCCGCTCAGACCGGCAACGTAACAATCGTCCTCCGGCATGAATCCCACGTTCTGACGAATCAGACGCGCCTGTTTCACCAAGTCGAAGCCCAGTACCCTCCCCGCTCCCGAAGAAATCCTCACTAACCCCAGCAGGGTCTTGATCAACGTCGTCTTCCCGGCACCGTTGGGTCCCAACAAGCCCGTCACGCCCCGGTGGATCGTCAGGG
>JALOQX010000122.1 GCA_025459265.1 Pirellulaceae bacterium
AAGTAGCGCTACTTTCGCGGAGCGAAAGGCGACTCTCTGTGCCAAATCGCGGCTAACATGGCGCCGCCCTGTGAACGGTTACCTTTGTCTCGCGAGTCTTGCCGTCGGAGTCGTCGCTGCCGTTACTGCGCCGTTCGTTCGGCGCAGTTTGGATGTTTGGGAGTTGGTCGGAGTGCAACTCACGCCCCTCGGATTGGCAGTGCTGATACTGTTGCTGTTGGCGATAGCGTTGGGCACGGCTTGTCTTGTTTGTCGTGGATGCACGCACGCACGCCGTCGATAACGGTATCCTCCGCGAGTGGTACTCGTTTGGTGCAACGGGGAACACGGGTCGCCCGATGGGGAGCAGACACTCGGGAAACAACCAAGGCGGGACTCCGGGTGCCACAAACACGATTGTGCGATGTTGCTCGACATAGAACGCGAATGCACTGCCCGATGTATTGCCGCATCGCACGCGACGTTTGCGCACGCGACGTTTGGGGGCTCTGGCGAAACTGGGGGGTGCCTGCTTAGACCGAAGCCAGGGTCCTCGTGTCTTTCTCAAGTGACCAGCCGCACCTGCTTCAATTTTCCCCACTGATACAACCGAAAGAATCTGCAGAGTCGCGACCGCGTCATGTCGGCATGCGCCGAAACGTACGTCGTGGTGTTCAGGGGGGAATCATGTGGGCATTACGTTGGGGCGGACTAGCCCTGGTCAGTAGCGTGTGTCTCCTCGGCTGTGCGTCACGCGCGATCGACTTGCCGGATGGCCGCAGCCGCAGCGATCTGGTCGATGCTGTCTTCAAGCGACGACATTTGGACTCGCCCGCCATCACCCGCCACGATCCGGTCCTGGCACTGGCTCGGGACGTCACCGTGATTGAGGACGACTTGCGGCGTGACGGGACCATCACGGTCAAGCAGCCGGATGTCTGGGGTGATGGAAACCTGATGCATTTCCTGCAGGAGTTTGATGCGCTGCTGGCGGTCCGCACACAGAGCTTCGATGAGACACTCCAAGCCTATATCGCGCGGAGCGATCAGGCTGAGCTGCAGAGCACTACCCAGCTTGCCGCGGCGTTAGGAGGCAATGGACCTGCCGATTCCGGATCATCGACATCGGCAGCGACGAGCACAACGGTTGTGCAGGGCAAGGAACTTGAACAGCCGTCGGCAGATGGAATCAATTTGAAAGACTACGACGTTTTTCAACTGATGGCCGGCGCCAAGGAGGCTGCACCACCGCTCAAGACGACCATCGGCCTGGAACCCACGGAGCTGGCCAGGCAGCAAGCAACCTTCATTGACGTCTGTCAGTCGCTGCGTCGCCGCCACATGGGTGACGATAACAGTCGCGCTGCTGGCTACGGCCTCTACAAGTTCCGTATTCCTGTTTCTGTGCTCCCCGGTCGAGAAACGCATCAAGGCCACGCGGCGGTGGTGACGCTGCGTGCGCAGCTCGTGGCGGACGAGGCCAATCTGCGGTACACGTATCCGAAGCTTGTGGTGGCCGATCTTGTCGATAAGCTTGCCCCGATCATCGTCCGCGACTGGAATGCAGCGGACGATGCGACGTCTATGTCCATCGATCAGATGGACAAGGCCATGGCCGTGATGACTCAGCTGTCACAACAGCTGGAACCCGCCAAGTGCCGAGAATCGCTCGCGACGCTCGCGTGTCTTTACTCGAGCTTCCGCGCTCACGTCACGTCGGGCATGTCGGTGACAGAGGCTGACACCAAACCACTGGAGGACGCGTGCTCACAGGCCGTCACCACGATTGGCTCGAGCAAGTGCCAGCGGCGTGAGACTGCGGACTTGCTGGTGTGTGAACTTAGACGTTTCCGGGCAGTGCTGCGGCAGATGGCGTCCGCGGATTCTTCCCAGCCACCATCGAGTCCCGATGGGGGTCAGATTAAAGAGGGTGTCGGGGCCCCGCCCGTGAACGTGCCGATCACCGAATCCCTCAACGTGTACGGCCCCGACAGCGTGCGCGCGTTGCGGCTGGCTGCCCAGGAGGCGTTGGGCATCACTGTCGGACGGTTTGACGTGCCACCGCAGCCGGAACTGCGGGCCTTCCTCTTCGAGTACCTGGCTCAGGTCTACGCCGTGATGAGCCGGAACGACGTGTGGCTGCTCCAGGCGGAACGTGTTGCACAGGTCGGGCGTGACGTCGCCGAGGGCAAGTATGAAACAGTCAAGGCGCATCGCTCCAACTGGCTGGCCGAACTGACTCCACTTGAGCTGGAAACGCAACTGCGGGACACCAGCTGGCTCGTCGCCGTGCAGGCAGGGATTCTCAACCAGAATCTGCACCAGATCCTGGAAGAGCTGCAGGTCAAGGGCCAGCTTTCGCCGGACGATGCGGCCTACGTACACAGCAGCGATGTCTGCTTCTTCATGGCACCGCGTGCCGATCAAGGGCCCATCGCACCGGAGGTGGTACGACTCTGGGAGACCATTGTCCGCGAGTCATTTCCGCTGCACGTGTTTACGCTTGATCCCCAGGTCGAGGAGCAGAACGTCTACGACGCGTTTGCGCGACGGCGGGAACTCCAGCTCGCCTTGGCCTACAGCGTGGCGCGGGGCAGGTTCAACATGGCGCAGAAACTGGCGTTCTCCCGCCAGCTGGCGCTGGATCAGGCGACCATCGGCCTCAATCGCACGTGCGTCGGATTCTCGCATGGCAACGATACGTTCGGATGGTACTTCTACCCGCGTGTGCAGTCGCCATCGACAGAGTCCACCAACATCGGCGCGATTGCCCGGACGATCTGGTCGACGGGCCCTACCGAAACGTACGACCTGAAACACCGAAAACTCGAGCCCGGCATGCGCGAGTGCGAGGTCCTCGTGGCGATGCCCAGTTTCGTCACCAATGTGCGATTCGACGTCACAACCAACTGGGAAAGCCTGGCGCATCCAGGGGTCACCAAGCGCAGCTACGAAGAAATGCTGGCACAGAGTGGCCGGATCCATCAGCTGCGGATGTGCCTCGGCAATTTCAACACGTCATCCTGCTATCGACCTGGCGACGTGGATCGCCTGATCAGTCGAATTGACCAACTGGAGCAGATGCTGGGCATGCAGACCTACAGCGTGAACGTGCCGTACGAGTACGAACAGAGCGGCACAGATCTATTCGATCGCGGGGACGTGCACTTGAAACCGGTCCTGACCAGCTTCAGTGGTTTGGAGTACCTCCAGCCGGACGACAGTCAGATCGACGCGCATCTGTTTCTGACTGGCAAGAACTTCCATCCGACACTCACACACGTGATCATCGGCGGTAGTGAAAGTCATTGCCGCCCGGACGAGGCCTCGGAGGAGGTGGACGTGGAAGTGATCAGCCGGGAACTCCTGCAGGTGAGGATTGCCCGTGTGAGCAGCAAACTGTCGGCCGCCACGGGATTTCAGGTGCGGGTGGGGACCCCCGCCGGTATATCGAACGCACTCCACATTCCGCCCACGCCGGCACCACCGGCGGCGGCACCCGAGCGGGGGTGGTCATTCAAACAAGCACCGTTGATTCGCGGCAGCTACAATGCCGTGTGCTGCCCTGCAGGTCAGCCGACTATCCGCTTCTGGCCGGCTGCCGATGGCGAAATCCGCGTCGGCCACAACCTGACGGTTCCGTTCCCCCCGGACATGAACGGTCTGTTCGTGGGCGAAGTGGCCGCGCGCAAACCCGACGGAACATGCGTCACGTTCGGCAACGGGCAGACGAAGTGCTACACCATCCGCAAGATACCGCTCAGTTACAGCCTCTCCACACCTGGCCAACCGGCGAGTGCGGAATGGGTCGTCTCCTGGAGTGAGCTTGCAGCCGACATCCAGACGACGCTGTCCGCTAACCCGCCCGACATTGCGGGCACGGACTTCACGCTGACGATTTCGGGGTACGTGGCATTCGATAAGTGGCCCGTGTCTCGGATGTTGAATCAGCTTGAGATCAAGGTGTATTCTTGCGGCTGTGGGAGCTGTACGCCGTCGGGATCGCCCCAGGCAGAGAACACGCTCGAGCCATCTTCCCTTGTGCCGCCACCCGCCGCAGACGCAGTGCCCCAATCCGCGCCAGGGGAACTTCCCGCGGCGGGGCCGCTACTTCCCACACCTGCCGGCGAAGACCCGCCAGGCACATAGCTCCTGGCCCGCCGGAATCCGTCCTGGCGCCTGGTGCGCTGTCTCGGCGGACGTGCCGCGAGCCTTGAGCGGCGGTTGACTTGTCGCGGCCGGCGGTGCCGGTCCGATTTCGCTGTCGACTGCCACGGAATGGGCGTATAATGACCCCCCGGTCCGCGACGGAATTTCGTGCAGGAGTGTCGACGACAGCGGGGATCCTTGCGGAGGTCATGCCATGCGCGCCACCATCGTGATTGCGGCTCACAACGAAGGGGACTTATTGGGAAAGACGATCCACTCGGTGAAGCAGACCGCCGCGGCGCTCGACACCGAGATCGTAGTGGTCGACGATGCGTCGACTGACGGGTCCGTCGCACAGGCACAGCGTGACCATCCGGACGTCCGCGTCGAGTCCTTCCCGCAGCGGGCTGGTGTGTCGCGCACCAAGGATCGCGGTGCACGTGTCGCCCAGGGCGAGGTGCTCATCTTCCTGGACGGCCACTGCAATCCGGAGCCGGGTGCGCTGACGCGACTGGTGGAAGACGTCGAACTCGCCAGCGGCGAAGCGGTCTTCATGCCGCGCATCTGTGCCTTGGATCCCGAGACGTGGCAGAACAACACCCGGCAAGTGGGACACGGCTACCAGGTCCGGCTGGATACGCTGGAGGTGACCTGGCAGGACCTTGAGCGGCTGCGGCCCGCTCAGCTGCCGGACGGACGTGCGGTCTACGAGACACCGACGTTCATCGGCTGCGTCGTCGCCATGTCCCGGCGCCTCTACACGCGTTTGCACGGGTTCGACACCGATATGCTCTTCTACGGCAGTGAGGACGTGGACCTGGGCGTCCAGTGCTGGTTGCTCGGTCATACCGTCTATCACGATCCCGTGCCGCTGGTGGGACACCGTTTCCAGCAGCAATTCGACCACTACACCATTCCCCCCGGACATACCCTGGCCAACCAGCTGCGGATGGCTCGCCGAACGTTTTCCGACAACGTCTGGGAGTCGTGGTTGCCGTGGTTTCGGGAGCGGATTCACCGCGACCATTGGGAGTCGAGCTGGCAGACGTTCCGCGAGCGGCGGGAGAGCGTCGAGCGTGAGCGCCAGTATCTGTTTGCCCACCGCGCGCACTCCGAGTTCTGGTACAGCGAGCGGTTCTCGCTGGCGTGGCCGGCGATCAACCAGCTCACGTTGCCGATCACCGCCGCGATGCCCTCCGGCGATAGTGACGCATCGACCGGGGCGCCGTCCAGCCGTCCCAGCGTGGATCCGTCGCCGCTGCCGTCCACACCACCGTCCCCCATGCCGCCGACGCCCATGCCGCCGACGCGAGCACCGTACGAGCGACCGAGTGTGGACCCCTCGCCGTTGCCATCCACGCCACCGTCCCCCATGCCGCCGACGCCCATGCCGCCGACGCCCATGCCGCCGACGCCCATGCCGCCGACGCCCATGCCGCCGACGCGAGCACCGTACGAGCGACCGAGTGTGGACCCCTCGCCGTTGCCGCCCACTCCGCCGTCCCCGATGCCACCGTCCCCGATGCCGCCGACCCCGATGCCGCCGACCCCGATGCCGCCGACCCCGATGCCGCCGACGGAGGCGCCGCACGGGCGTCCCGGCGTGGATCCCCAGCCGTTGCCGCCGACACCGTCGCCGTCACCTTGGCCGACGCGAGCTCCGTGAGTACGAGGTCAACCGCAGCGATGGGTCAGTCAATGAGCGTGCGGGCGATGCGGAAACCCAGCGTGAAGTTGCGCTCGTTGGGGGAATCGCCTACGCGTTGGGCCGTTCGCACCTCATCGACGAAATCGGTGAACGACCCGCCGCGATACACAAGTGGGGGCGTCTGGCGACTGGCTCCGTCTGCTGGAAACAGCGCGGCTGTGTAGCTGTCATCAGCTCCCGTCTGAAACCTGAAGCGCACGGGATACTCCAGAAACGCGCCGTGACACCATTCCCAGACGTTGCCCAGCATGTCGAACAGTCCGTAGCGGTTGGGCATCAACTGTCCGACGGCCATCGTGCGGGCCTGCGAGTTGCCGGCATAGCAGGCATAGCCGGCCAGCTGGCTGGTCGCCTCCCCGAAAAACCGCGTCGAGCAGGCGCCTCCTCGGCACGCGAATTCCCATTCCGCCTCCGTCGGCAGGCGATAACCGGTGCGTCGCAGGCAGTCGCGCGGCAGGACCATGTCAGGACCGATTTCCGTGATCCGTGGATAACACTGCTGATCTTCGGGAAGCCCCTCCTGTTCGCCCAGCCAGCGGCAGTACATGGCCGCTTCGTACCAGGTGACCGAGTTCTGCGGGCAGTCGGGGGTCGGGCTGTAGCTGATATCGTGTCGCAGCACGATGCCACGACCAGCCAGATCTTCGACAAACTGGCTGTACTGCTGCACCGTCACCTCCTGGGCGGCGATGGCGAAGCCGTGGTTGATTCGCCGGACATGCAGTGTCTCCGTGCGGCGGTTGGGCGGCTCGCCGACCGTTCCCATCAGGAATTCGCGCGCTGCGGCGGGAAACCGTACCAGCCGATGTCCCGCCGGCCCCTGCAGGAACGGCAGTCCCCGCGACCGGTCCGGCTCGCCGTCCGCGCGTCCTTCGGGCACCGTCGCCGCCTCGCCGGTCGACGACCAGCTGGACCGGCACAGCCAGGCTGCCGCACTGCTCACGCCGGGATCCGCGTCGTGTTGCAGCGATTCCACGACGTCGCGAACTCCGGACGTCAACGGCGTCTGTGACTCGTCGTTCTCGATCATGCGCTGCATGCTCAGCAGCAGGCCATACCGCACGGACGGCTCTGCCTGGGTGCGCAGCAGGTCGACCATCCGGTCGAGTCCTGGTTGGGCCAGATAGAGTCGCTCGATCAGGTAGCTGCGCGCCGAAGGGTAGGCGTCATCGCGCAGCAGGTTCAGGCTGTCGTCAAACTGCGAGAACATCGCCAGGATCACGGCGGCATTTGCCCGGCGTTTGGCATCGGTATTCTGCCACTGCGGATCACCCAGGTAACGTGCCCAGCTCGCGTGGATGCGCAGCTGGTCCCGCGTGGTGGCACGATTGGTCGCGATGGTTGTCGGTCGAAAACCCGCGCCGGCCAATTCCGCCGCACGCACGGGAAAATCCGCGACCGGGACCGCTTCCATGAGCCGGCTCTCCCAATGCGGCAGCCACCGCCACGCGACCGCAATGGGCGGCGTTTCAAAGTCCCCGTTGCGCAGCAGATTTCCGGACCGCCGGGCCGGCGTCAGGAACGTGGTCTCCTTCCACGCGTGAGTTGCCAGATCGGTCTCTTCCAGCGCGACGACGTGCAGATCGTCAAACCAGGCCGTTCCCGTGCATGCACTGAACGTGCCGCCCAGGCGCGCACAGATGACCACCTCCGACAGCCCGCCGGCCGAAAAGACGTGTGTCACGTAGGTCCAATCCGATGAACCTGCCACGGAGGCACTGCTCTGGCCGAGCGAGAAGACCGACAGATTGGCACCCAGGGCGCCGCCCTCTTGCTGGATCTCTACGTCACGCGTCCTGACCCAACCGGCCACGAGATAGGTGCCGGCCGGATCGACTCGCACTCGCTGTTGCAGCATGATGTCGTTTGGCACCGCGGCCGACAACTGGACCGACCATTGTCCGCTGTGCGGCGATGCCCGCACGAAGCTGAGCGGTTCGGGGTTGTCCTTCCAGGTCGCCACATCCCACGCACCTGGCTCCAGAACGTGCAGTTTCTCTTCCCCGCCGCCGGCGGAAGTCCCCGTCGCAGGTGCCCGCACCGCGAGGTCCCAGGGTATCGCTTCGAGCCGCGCATAGCGTGTGCCGAATTCCAGGCGGTTGCCGTGCTCCGGCACGTGGGCCTGGGCAGTCTTCTTCCACAGCACGCCAAACCGCTCCGCCGCGCCCTGGTCGAGTTCGAGCACTCCCACGGCGTCTGCGTAGTAGTCCTCGCGCGTGGCCGCGGACTGCTCGCTTACGACTTGATCCAGATCCAGATCCAGTGACAGGCGCGCCCGCGTCTGCGGGTCCTGAGTCTGCGTCCACAGGCAGGCGTACCGCGTTCGGGGTCCGGCGGCGTCCGCGAGGTTCTCATGAGTGGCCAGATCTGCCGGTTCGAAGCCCTGCGTGCGCAGGTCCGCATCCCGCTCCACGAGCTCGCGCCCCGTGAGTGATCGCTGCAACGTCCAGCGACCTGTCCCGCGTCGCCAGACCGCCGACACCTGCCACTCGCCGTCAATCACGGCAGGCCGCACGCGACTTGGCCGATAGCCGGCTCGATCGAGCTCCGCCGCCAGGGACTCAAAAGCGTCCCAACGCAGGAGCGGACACGCCGCGAAGAAAGCCGTCACAATGCCGCCGGCTCCCGCCATGCGATTCACCAGATCCGTGTTCACGATGTCGCGATCTCGTTCCTCGCGTGGCGGATCGTCGGGCCAGGGAGCAGCGCTCGCCTGCCGCAGCACCGTCCGACAGCGTTGACTCACCGATGCCGGATGCTGCCCCAGCGCAGGCAACAGCGCAGCGAGTTCCTTTTCTTCGGCGTGCAAAGCTGCGCGGACGAGGAGTTCCGGCTGTTGGCTGCCGAAGCGGGCCAGCGCCTGCGCGCTGGCCTCACCCAGTCGCGCGTCATCTCCCTCGACGAGGTTGGCCAACGGCTCTGCCAGCCAGGCACCGGCCGGCTCGAATCCGGCGAGTAGCCGGTCGAGCGCCAGGGGCGCGGTGTCGGCGAGCCAGCCCGCCACCACCGGCGCGAGCGGCTGCCACTGCGCGTCGTGCGGATCAAGTGCCGCGAGTGCCAAGGCGGTCGCCATGCGGCGGTGTCGGTCTTCCTCCGGAGCGCTGGCGATGCCCCACAGGAGTTGAGCGGTGGGTCGATGCAGGTCCACGGGCAGTGCGTCCCGGATGGCCAGGACCTGCTCATCGGGCGCCTCGGCCAGATACTGAACGATCGCCGGCAACAGAGCCGGGTCGGGCGCGACATGGAGTCGCGCGATCTGGTAGACCGCTCGTTCCCAGTCGCGCAGCACAGGTGCCTGCAACCGGTTGTCGAGGTCCCGCACGACATAGGGTGCCAAGTCGCTGGACCGATGCAGCTCACGGATGACTTCCGGGATCTGCGAGGCGCGCGCGTCGGGCAGTTTTGCCACCAGTGCCTGGGCCGCACGGTGGCGATAGTCGGTCACAGCCCACCAGCCGAACCCGAGGATGGAGGCGAGCGCAGCGACAGCCAACATGATGCGCTGCAGCATGCGCTGATCGGCTCGCCGCATCATCTGTCGCTCGAGTTCGTTCCAGCGCGTGCGCTGTGTCCAGCGATGGATACCGGCCCATTCTGCGAGCGTGGGGAGCAGGCGCGCGTCGCGGTGGCGTGACCACCAGGCTGCCCGTTCCGCCAGCAGGAGTTCTGCCCGGCCTTGCGCCGTCTGTCTGCGCTTGCGCGTGAGCCAACTGCGCAGCGAGGGCACCAGGTAATCGTGTGTGAGTTGATACCGCCGGCTTTCCAGCGGCGGTCCGGCATCGGTGTCCGCCGTCCCTGCGGCCGGCGCACTCCACCGGGGCTCGACGGGCGTGATCAGCCGCACTTCGTCATCGAGGATCTCCAGCAGCTCGCGGAACGCCTCGGGCTGCTCCTCGTATCGCGATGCGCATAGCAGTTCGGCAAACGAACGCTCTTCACCTTTGATCTGGACGCCGGCCTCGGGCAGCAGAGCCTCCAGCACGTTGCGGGCTGCCGCGCTGTGCTCTCGGTGCGACGGCGGGGCGGAGGGTCCGTCAAACGTCTCTTCCAGAAACGCCTCGCGGACCCCTTCCGAACGCCCGACGGAGCTCCAGCTGGCGGGTGTCCAGTCGCGGTGCTTCATCATTTCTCCGATGAGCGAGAGTCGCACGCAGATGACCTTACCGTCCGTGGCAACTTCGTCGACGACCTGGCGAAGGAAGGCGCGCTGCATCTCGCTGGGCGGTGCATCCAGTCGGCCGTAGCCGTGCCCGAACGCCTCCAGGATCTGCAGGGCATGCTGCTTGTCAAACAGATCCACACCCGCCAGGTTCTGCCCCTCGCGCAAACGCACGCCAATCTGCCGCATGAAGTCCGACAGTGTGTGGAAGAAATCCGCCCGGACGACCAGCAGACACTGGACGCGTCGTCCATCACAGTGGCGCAGCGCGCTGACCAACTGCGCCTCGGGATCTGACTGCCAGGCGTGCAGCCACTGCTCGAACTGATCCAGCACCAAGAGTACTTTCTGATGCTGCCCGCAGAATTCCTGCGTGCGGTCGTCGCGGATCGCCGCCATCATCTCGGGCAATGCCGCATCGGGGCTGAGAGACGGAAACCGGCACCGCAGGCGCCCGAGCAAGTCCAGTTCCGTCTGGTCGGACGTGCACGTCACGCGGATCGTGATGACCGCGGCACTCAAGTGGGGCACGAGGCCAGCCGACACGAACGATGACTTGCCGCAGCCGCTGGGGCCAAACACCACGCCCACGGAAAAAGTCTCGTTGAGATCCCAGGATTCAATCCGGTGTTTCCAGAACAGAAGGCTCTCCGGCAGGCCTCGACGATCGCGCGGACCGGGGAGTAGGGACAGGAAGAAATCCGCGTGGTCTGCCGTGAAGCTGCGCAGGCCTTGCGGGCGGATGGGCACCGCCGGTCCGGCCGCGACGGCGGGGGTCGCGCTCGGTTCGGCGGAGGAGTCCGCTGGCTCGTGCTGCTGTTCCTGCCACCACCGCAGATCCCGCCTCAGATCCGCTGCCGTGGCATAGCGTTCGTCCTGGTGCCGCGCCAGGCACTTCAGGCAGATCCGCTCCAATGCCGCGGGAATGTTGGGATCGAGTTGGCGCAGACGCTGCGGGCTGGCGTGCGTAATGGCCTCCCGCAGATCCAGCTCTTTGGACGAGACGAACGGTCGCTGCCCGGAGAGCATCTCGTAGAGAATGACCCCCAGGCTCCAGATATCGCTCGTGCCGTCGAACTTGTTGGCCTCGCGACGCGCTTGCTCCGGCGACATGTAGGCCGGGCTGCCCGTCGGATGGCCAATGTAGCGGCCGCGATCATCCTGGCGAATGGCGAACCCGAAATCCGTCAGGAAGGCCTTGCCTTGTCGATCCAACAGGATGTTGGCCGGCTTCAGATCCAGGTGAAAGATGCGTTTGCGATGGGCATGGTCCAGGGCTTCGGCGACCTCCATCAGCAGTTCGACCGCTCGCTGTGGCGGCAGGGGACCGTCCGCCAGGAGGTCCTTCAGACTCCCGCCGTCGATGTAGTCCATGACGATGAACGGCGGCTCGTGATCCAGACGGATGTCCAGGATCCTGACGATGCCGCTGGTCTCGACCGCCACCGCATTCCGGGCTTCCTTCAGGTGGTGGGCAAGTTCCTGGGACGAGGCGATCTGCTCGAGCAGCGGCACCTTCAAGGCCACCTGACGTTGCAGTTGGGGATCGTACGCCAGGTACACCACCCCGTAGGTACCCTGGCCGAGCTTGGCCCGCGTTTCATACCTGTCCAGCTTCGGCAGCCGCCCGGCCGGCGCGAGTCGAGCGGCTTGATCCAGAGCAAACGCCCCTTTGACAGCCGTGGGATACTCGGGAAACCGCGTGCGGTATTCGTCGATGTCCAGCTTCTCGCCGGCGGTGCGCCGCATTTCCAGCTCGACAGCCAGCAACTGTCGCAGCAGTTCAGCGCGCGACTCTTCCTCCACGCGCGTCAGATAGGCGTCGATCGCGGGGCGCTTTCCGCCCTTCCAGGCGCGCTCAAACTCATCGCAGATCTTGTCGATCCACTCATCGCGGTCGGCGTTTCTCTGGATGGTCGAATCGTCGCTCATCGATGCCGAGCCTCTCACCAGCGGCAGTGTGCCAAGGCCACAGCGCGTCCCATTCTAGGCCCATCGTCCGGCCCTGCCAAATGCTCCGGGGGATCCGGGGAAGTTCGTGGCGGGATTTCCCGCAGGCAGCCGGTGAACAGGTTGGGCCGATCAAGATCATGAAACATGCGGACGACGGATGCTCTTCACAGCTTCGGAGTGCGGATCCATAGCTCGTACCACAGAACGAAATGAGGTCCTCCAATGGAAGTCCAACAGCACACGACGATCGACGGACTGACGCAGCATTACCAGGTCACGCGACGTCACGTCCGGCAGTTGCTGGCCACGATCCACCAGCACGGCGCGGTCAACGGCCAGTTCGGTGACATCAACGAGCTCCTCAGCGGGCTGCCCCTGGCCTCCGACCGGCACGCGCTGGCCGCCCGGCACCTGGCCAATGCCCGCCGGTACCTGACGGCCGGCGAATGGGGGGCGTCCGAGTACGAACTGCGGCTGCTGGAGGGCAATCTGTTGCTGCCCGAGTGAGCGCGGCTGGAATGCCGGTTCGACGCACGGCCGCTGCGCCAGCAACGACTCCCCCGGAAGCTTTTGGGACGAACTTGGCGGGGTCGCACGGTTCGCCTCGGTGATGGAGACAGCGGGCTGTTGCCCGTACGATGAGGGCAGGAGCTTGCTGGGACGAGGGGCTGTGCGATGTGTGGCACTGGATCTGTGTCCAAACTGCTGCTGGATCTCAAACACGGAGACCACGACGCCGCTCAGGTCTTGTGGGACCGCACCGTGGAGCGCATTGCGGCGGCGGCACGTAAACGCCTGACGGCGTTGGGAATACGTGCAGTCGACGAAGACGACGTGGCCGTGGACGTGTTCGCCAGTCTGTGCCGCGGCGCCGGCCAGGGACGGTTTCCGCGCCTGGAGGATCGCAACGACCTGTGGCAGGTCCTGATGATGCTCACGCGGCAGAAAGTGGTGGATCAGCGTCGCCGGCAGCAGCCCGAGTGGACCGAGTCCGCCCTTGCCCCCGCCCTGACCGATGACACGGAGGCTCGAGCGATCGATCTGGTGCAGGGTGACGAACCGCACCCGGATGTGGTCGTGACGGCAGTGGACGAACTGGAACGGCTGCTGTCGGCCCTGGACCAGGAACGCCGCACGATTTCGCTGCTGAAACTGGAGGGGTACAGCCACGGCGAGATCGCCCAGCGGCTGGGCATCTCGCTGCGCAGCGTGGAGCGGAAAGTCGCGTTGATCAAGAAGAAATGGACCGGCCTGACGGACCCGCCACCGTACTAGATGGCCCACCCCCAAGTGAGGCTCGACCGAGTGCCGGGGCAGGTGATGTGCGGGGCGGGCACGACACCCCGCGGTGAAGTGACCAACCGCGACTTCTTGGTAGTTGACTTTTGCCGGCCAGCGCGTCATGGTGAGGCCAGCCAGGGAGGGCAGTTGGCCGCGAGGCAGGGATGCGGATCGACGGAGTTCTCTGCGCAACGGAGCTTCGATCGATTCCAGGCCAGTTCTTCTGGCGGAGCCGGCGTGATTAGCAGGGGCAGGCTATCATGCAGTCCGAGACATCTACTGCCGAGCGTCCGTGTCAGCCGGCCATGGCGCGGCACGCTTTCGTGACCTGTAGCCACCCGCGTGGCGTATGGGTTCGCGAGTTCTCAGACGCCAGTTCGATGCGGCGGGACTGCTTCCGGCAATTGGTGATGGCCACGTTGCGCTGGCCGTCTCTGCCGGGAGTCTGCAGCGATCTCTGCGTTTCCCCTTTTCGTTGGAACGTCGCGGGAACCGACGTAGCGACGTCGGAGAGGTGTCACCATGAACAAGCAGGAACATCACCGGCGGTTGGTTGACATGTTGAAGCAGGTGGCGCCGCCGGGCGCGCCGGAGGGACTCAGTGTGGAACCTCCGGTCTTTGCCGATGTGGAGTCTTTCGGGCGGTCGTTGGACCGGGAACTCAACGAAGCCGCAGAAGGTCTGCGGACGATTGCCGAGGGCCGCGAGTTGACCGATGAACAGGCGTTCGGGCTGGAAGCGATTGTCCTGCCCAAGTACCGTCCGGTCGTGGATATCGTTCGCGACGATTTCGGCGAACCGCCTTCCCCCTGGACTCACCTTGCCAGCGGCGACGCCAAGGGTCATCTCCAGATGGCCATCCCCTCGATTGGCCGCGTCGAAGTTCCGGGGCATCCTCGCCTGCCGTATGCCGGAACCGCTTTCGTGGTCGGGCCTGAGCTGTTGATGACGAACCGGCACGTGGCGGAGGTCTTCTGCACGGGCCTCGGGATGCGGCGGCTCATCCTGCGCCGCGAGTTCCGACCGGGCATTGACTTCGTGCAGGAGGTCGACCCGCGCGAGTCCGTGATGCTGGAGATTCGCGATGTGATGCTGATTCATCCTCATTGGGACATGGCGCTTGTGAGAGTATCCGGCCTCGAGGCGGGTCATCCTGCGTTGCGTCTGGGCGTGGCACATCCCGAAGACCTGCTGGACCACGATATTGCCGTGATTGGCTATCCAGCGCAGGATCCGCGAAACGATTTTGCTCTGCAGTACCAGATCTTCCGCGGCGTCTTTGACGTGAAACGGCTGCAGCCTGGCAAGCTCAAGGCGCGTGAGCACATTGTCGACAGTTTCGGGAACCGTGTGCATACCGTGACGCATGATGCGTCGACGCTCGGCGGGAATTCGGGTTCGGCGGTGATTGATGTCAGCACCGGGGAAGTGGTGGGGCTCCATTTCGGTGGTCGCTATCTGCAAGCGAACTATGCCGTGCCGACGTACGAGTTGGCGCGGGATCATCGCGTCGTCGATGCAGGGGTGAACTTCGTCGGGCAGCTGCCGTCTACGGATGAATGGGAGGAGAAGTGGCAAGCGGCGGACGTGGGCGAGACATCCGTGCGGTCCGGCGTGGCGGGCGACCAGCAGGCGTTACCGCAGTCCGTGCCCGTCACCTCCAGCTCCGCCACTCTGCTCCCAGTGGGTTCGTTCACGCTGCCGCTGCACGTAACCGTGTCGGTGGGTTCGCCCGTAGTCGCGGCCAGCGCGGCAGCTGTCGGTCCGGCGACACCGGCCAGCGCCCGGGCTCTGCTCGATGCGCGGGAAGTCCCGCTGAGGATCCCGGTGATTTACGACGAGTTGGATGCGCGCGGCGGTTACGATCCCGGGTTCCTCGAACTGGATGATGACGTCGACGTACCGCTGCCCGCGTTGAGCGCCGCCGGCAGGGCGGCAGCCGCGCGGCTCGACAATGGCTCGACGGAGTTGAAATATCACAAGTTCTCCATCGTCATGCACAAGGGGCGGCGGCTGGCGCTCCTGACGGCGGCCAATGTGGATTGGCGCGAGGACAAGCGCAGAGTCGACGGGCGCAAACCATCACGCCGCGAGCTGACGGGGATTCCCGATGGATTCGGCGAACAGTGGGTCACGGATCCGCGTATTCCAGACGCTCATCAGCTGCCGGACATCTTCTTCACGAAAGATCGCGGAGCGTTCGACAAGGGCCATTTAGTACGCCGCGACGACGTGTGCTGGGGCGATTCCTTCGAAGACATTCAGATGGCCAACGGGGATACGTTTCACACCACCAACTGCTCGCCGCAGGTGGCGGGTTTCAATCAGGCCACGCGCGGGGAGTTCAACTGGGGTGATCTGGAGAATCTGGTCCAGCAGGAGACGAACGCCGAGAAGGCGGTTGTCCTGGCCGGGCCGGTTTTCGCCGAGGAGGACCCGGAATTCCGCGGCCGGGACCACCATGGCACGGTGCGGATCAGGATTCCGCAGAAGTATTGGAAGATCATCGTCGTGCGTGGCGAGGAGGGTCCGGCGGCCTACGGGTTTGTCCTCGCGCAGGATCTGGGCGGAGTCGCCTGGGAGTTGGCCGTACCCGCGGAGTGGGAGCCGCACACGCTGGGCCTCGCCGAGATTGAAGCCCTGCTCAGCGGCCTGGTCACGTTCGGCCCGCTGCGGGATTACGACCAGACGCAATCCGCCGTCGGCCGCCGCCTGGAGGAATCGCTCGCCGCTCACAGGGATCCCAACGAGCCATGAACGTCGGCCACGTCAGCGACTACGAGTTCGTCCTCCGCGCCGCAGGAATGCTCGCGTTGTCGACCTCCACGCTGTCACACGATGCATGCGCACGAAGGGACTCGCACACGGACACAGCCCATGTTCTCCGTTGATTCACTCGACGCCAATAGCTTTGACTGGAAGACGGCGCACTCGTTGGCGCTTGCCAGCCAGTTGTCCTATCAGCCAGCCGCCAGTGTCGTACACGTCGCGAGACACAGCTGGTCGCTCGACACTTGCGATTTTGTCGCTGCCCGTAACGTAGAGTGTTTCCTGGCATCGACGTCGACGGCGATGTTCGTGGCCTTTCGCGGGACAGCAGGCGTCGCTGACTGGATTACGGACTTGAACCTGTTCGCCGTGTCCCGACCCTATGGAACGGTGCATCGAGGCTTCTGTGAAGCGTTCGAGAACGTGCGGGGTGCGCTGCGCGAGAGAATCGGACAACTCGCCGGTGGTAATCGGAAACTGCTCTTGACAGGGCACAGCCTGGGAGGCGCGCTTGCCCTCCTCGCCGCGGCCGACTTGTGGGAGGACTTCCCGGCCCACGCGATCTACACGTTTGGTCAACCGCGTGTCGGAAGGGACGATTTCGCTGTGCTGAACGCGCAACGATTCGGGTCTCATTGCTACCGGTTCGTGAACGACGATGATCTCGTTACCAGACTCCCCCCGAGATTCCGCCACGTGGGGACACTGGTGCATTTTGATGACCACGGGCGCGTGACAAGCCAAGCGACTGAGTCCGCGGCAACAGACGCAGAATCACCCGCGCTGAGTGAAGAACAGTTCGCCGCACTGCAGGGCGAGATGGAAACGGCTCGTCGTGTCGCACGCGAGACGAAGACCGTTGCAGCGGAAGCCGATGCTGTCGTCGCCGTAACCGCGGAAGGACTGATTCCGGGTCTTCGTGACCATCGACTGGAGTTGTACATCGCCAACATACGCCGGTATGCCGCGGAACCCTCGGAAATGCGCGTGGATCGGGCTCTGCAGGTGGCACAGGATCTGCGCGCCACGAATTTCGCGACGGAGGTCGTGAGAGGTTCGTTCAGTGTCAACTACTCCGCTGGCGGAACGCCCGTGCTGCTCCGTGTCCGCACTCCCCAATGGGAACCGCCTGAGGGGATGAAGATACAATCGCGTGTGGGCCTGTTCGTGACGGCTCGAGCTACTGACGAACAGCTGACCACTCTCAGGAATGACCCCGACGTGGTTTCGGTCGATGCCAGTCGCGATGCCAGCGGTTTCGAGTGTGCCGTCTCTATGCCGTTCATTCGAGTGACGGAGGTGCATCTCCCGTCTGGCGGCAGTCCGGGTGAATATGGTGACAGGGCACTCGTTGGCGTGATCGACTCGGGTATCGACATACTTCACGAGGCGTTTCTAGATGCCAATGGGCAGACACGGATTCTGGCGATCTGGAACCAACGAGAGGGGAGTGCTCGGACTCGTACGCCGCACGGCAGCGATCCGACGACGTTCACACAGGACTACGGCGGGTACTACGGACCGGCCGAGATTTCGGACATGCGAGACGATTATCACAGGGGCATCACGGCCGCGATTCCGCCCGCGCTGCGCGACCCCGCGCAAGATCCCCTCGGGAATCCACAGCCGGGGCATGGAACGCATGTCGCGAGCATCGCTGCAGGGAGGGCCATCGGCGGTTTCGCCGGGGGCGTGGCGCCGGACGCCAAGTTGATCGTCGTGATCCCGAACATGGAGACGAGTCCGGACAGCCCACCAAGTCTCGGTTACTCGAACAGCCACATTGATGCCATCGCGTTTCTCCAGTCGGCGGCACGCAAACTGGGAATGCCCATGGTGGTCAATGTCAGTCTGGGCATGAATGCGGGTGCTCACGACGGGCTCTCGAATCTCGAGGCGGCCTTCGATGCGCTGACCGACAACGGCAAGCTGCCGGGGTTCGTCATCGTCAAGTCTGCCGGGAACGAGGGGGACAAACGGGGCCATGCCGAAGTGCAAGCGGTGGCCGGAGTACTGAAAACGATTGCCTGGGACTCAGCGGACCAGTTTCGCCTGCAGGACTACATCGAAGTCTGGTACGACGAATGGCAGGATCTCACGTTCGAGCTGCTGGATCCTCACGGTAACCGGTCGCCGACGGTCTGCCAGGCCGCTCCGATTGTCAACACGACGCTCGCGGGGAACTACTGTTCGCTCGCGTTGCGTTTTCCCCATCCTGACAACGGTCACCATCTGCTGCAGATCACGATCGTACCCCAGACGCGGGCCATCCAGCCCGGCAGGTGGACGCTGGAGATCGTGGGCAGATCCGTTGCGGGCGCTCGTCCGATGGTTCATGCCTGGGTCGAGCGCCACGCGAGCCCATCCGTTGCATTTGTGACTGGCGACTCCAATGCCATGACGATCAGCATTCCGGGGACGGCCGAGCATGTGATCACCGTAGCGGCGTGTAGCGCGACCATTCCGCTGCGTGTCCCGCAGTTCTCGTCGCAGGGTCTGACGCGCGACGGGCGTCCGAAACCCGATCTCTGTGCCCCCGGGGACACGGTGATTGCGGCAGCCTCGAATTGCCCCGATACACGAGCCGTGGTCGCGTTGCGCGGCACGAGCATGGCGGCTCCTCATGTGTCTGGCGCGATTGCCCTGGCCTTATCGCTGCGCGCCAAGTCCGGTCGCCCCCAACTGAATGCCAACCAGCTCAAGGCGGCGCTCAAGCGAACCACCAAGGGTGCCAACGGCATCCATGACCGCGAAATTGGCTTCGGCGCGCTCGATGTCGCCGCGTTTCTTCAGAATATCGGAGCGTTACGCTGACGAATTCGTTGGTCCGAGTTGAATGAGGGAGGCAACGCTGAGCGATCTTGCTGGTTACGTGCTTGATTCGACGTGCGGTAGAGAACGGTCACACGAGTGCGCATGTGACGTCTGCAGCTGCGCCGCGGCTCGAACCGGTGACTGCCACTTCGGCAGCCGTCGCGGGTAACAGCGGCGGTTTTCCGCTCGCCGGGCGATGAGCACGCCGGCAGAGCGTCGTTAGCCGTCCACTTCGCCGCGTTTACACAAGGCCCATCAAGATGAATAGCACGGAACACCCTGAGACTCTGGTCTTTGATTACCTCCCGCTAGCCGTTGTCAAGATCAATCGCGATCTGGATTTCATTTACGCCAATCCGGCAGCGTGCGAGTGGCTGGGGGATGATCTCCTACAGAAAAATCTGCAGGACTTCATCCCTGTCGACGCATGGTCGCAGATGCTTGAGCAGCTCGCGAAGAGAAAGGGGGGACGCGGCGACTTTTATGACATGCAGTTCAGGCAGCGCGATGGTCAGTACGTGCCGGTTCAAATCACTGGTATTCCGTTGACCAACAGCGTAGGCGAGCACGTAGGATCCGTAGGACTGATCCGGAACATGCTCTTTGACGAGACGTCCGAATCGATTCACAACGCGATCGGGACTACCCCAGGCGCGGCCGAGCTACTGGACAAGGTCGCCGTGGCGGTCCGCCGCATGGTTCTTTTCGACTACTTCGGCGTGAGTCGTTACAGCAGTGACCGCCAACACAGCATGAGTTTTCACCAATACGTTGGGGACGACGAGGAATTCGCGGCCGATGTACGTTGGTGGCGCATCCCGCCTCCTTTTCGGCAAGACGTCAATCAGCCGCGCGTGGTGGGGAGTTTTTCGGCTCTGATGGATCGTGCCGACTTGGCGGAGCTGCGAAAACACCCGGGCGTGGAGAAGTTCCTCGCCCGCAACTACCGATCCTTCCTCAGGTTACCCATCTTCGCTGGTGGACGATTGGTGGCTGCTGTGATTCTGTTTAGTCGGCAGCCAGACTGCTATTCCAATCACACGGTCTGCACCTTGCACAAGCTGCCGCTCGAACAGGCCGTCCAGATGGCTCTGCATTACCACGACTTCTCCGAGCACGTGTTTCGCAGCACTTTGTTGCGAGCGCTGCTTTCGTGCTTGGCGCCCCACGAGCTCGCCGACCTGCTGGTGACCGAGCTTGGCAAGCACAACGGATGGTCGCATGTGGCCGTCTTCCGGGTTCACGATGCGCCACGAGAATTTCGGTTGCTCGCGCAGTACTCGCCCGTGGGGATCGCCCTGCCGCCCGATTACCGGCAATCTCTTGACCAGGGCGTACTCGCCTACGTGCTGCAGACAGGTAACCCCGTAAACATCCCGGCGCTCGACAGCATAGACTACCCGGGCGTCGCGCCTTGCCCGGTCCAACGCGGGCTTCGCTCCGAGTTATGCTTGCCGATCATGTGGGATCGATTTGGTAACATTCGCATGTTGCTGAATGTTGAAGACGAAATGGAAAGCGCTTTCTCTAATGACGAGTTGATGAACCTGGAGGAAGTCGTCCGTGAGCTCCAGCCAGCTCTGCAGCGGCTCAGTCGCCAATTCGTTCTAGAGTCTGCGTTCAGGTCATCACCGGATGCGATTCTCGTCACGGATGCTGCCGGCGTGATTCGCGAGGCGAATCCGGCGGCACTCGCCCTCTTGAAGTGCACTGTACCGACGATGCTGCTCGGGACACCGCTCACAGGACTTCTCGCCGACGTATCTGAGACGGAGTCTGTCGTGTCTTCCGCGACGTCAGACGCAGCGACGACACAACTACGGGCGCACGACGGCACCGCCGTCCACGTCCTCGTGGAATGCACCGACGTGCCCGAAGTTCTCGGCGCCGGCCATTTCATCACGCTTCGTGACCTGGCCCCCATTCGTCGGCTTGAGCGCCTCGAAGCCATTGGCCCCTTTTACTACGAGTTGGCAGCACAGACCGCAACGCCATTGTCGCTGGTCAAGACCTGGCTCACCCGTCTTCACTCTGCCGCCGCGGACCATGGTGACTACCGCGACCTCTGCTCCCTCGCACAGAAAGCCCTCTTGCAGCTGAAGCACGTGGAAATCACGCATGACCGCATGCAATTATACGATGACGAACAGGCACGCCGTCTGCCCACCCACCGAGTACCACTGGACCTTCTCGTCGAACTCCGTCTGCTCCTGCAGGAATTTCCCCTGTGCGAGACGTCCCGCATCGACATCGGCCTGGCACCGTTGCGCGTCTCCGTCTTGGCTGACCGGATGCAGGTTGCCTTCATGTTCAAGACGGTTTTCGCCTATCTGCTCCGATCTATCCCACCAGACGACCAGGCTGCAATTCGCGTTTCCGTGGACGTGGGCCTGTGCGCGCACGTGCGCATTGAGGGCGTTGCGCCCCCGGATCCCCTCTCTGCCGACGATGCGTATGCCTTCGCACGCGCACAGTTCCAGCTTACGCTCAGTGAGTCTCTGCTGCAGACGTTCGCCGCCAACAACTCTGCCATTTACCATGACCGCGAGTACGTCGACGGCCACGTCGTCTTTCGCATTGATTTCGAGCTAGCGCAAGAGGCACGACCATGACTCGCTTCCTGATTGCCCATAGCAATTGCGACATGCGGACCGTTCTCCATGAGGCGTTGTTCACCGCATTTGAGGAGCAGAGCGGCCAACCCCCGCAGGTCATCGCTACCAGCAACACAACGGAAGCACTCACCCACTGCGAAGTGCTCGATTTTGACTTCATCATCATGTCACTGAGTCTCGCCTCACGACCTAACAGGCCGGTCGGTGAGCGCGAGGGCCTGGAGCT
>JALOQX010000386.1 GCA_025459265.1 Pirellulaceae bacterium
CACCAGCACTCGTGTTGTCACAATCCGTCATGGCCGCACCTCCTTTCCAGGTGGCGACTGGTACACAAACGACGTTGCCCGCGCGCATCCTAGTCCCTGTGAAGTCGTGATACAATCATGAACGTGCCGCGGGAGGGTCTCTGCGGAAATGGCCCGTCACTGGCGGCGCCGTCATACGGAGCGCTAACCCCTTTGTGCTGCCCTTTGTTCTCCGGTAGCATGCCGTCATCGGGACCGCTGCACGCGTCGCAACCACCTCTCGCAAAGGGGGATCTCATGGGAACCGCAACCTGCCGACCCAAGTTGACACCCATCCATCGTCCTCGACGAACCCGCCAGCGTGATTCCCTGGCGCATCCGTTCGCGCTGGGCATTTCTGTCTTGGCAGCGTGGCTGTGCGTTTGCGCGCCGAACAGCGGTGCCGAGCCGAACCCGGGCGATACCATGCAGGTCGACCTGGGCGGCGGAGTGACGCTGGAACTCGTGTACATCCCGCCCGGCGAGTTCACCCTGGGCAGCACGCCGGAAGAGAAGGCGTGGGCCGTGAGTCCGGAAGGAGGCTGGTTTCCCGGAACGGGTCGGGAAGAACCGGAGGGCGATCCGCGACCCGCGCGGATCAAACATGGTTTCTGGATGGGACGGACGGAAGTCAGCGTCGGGCAGTTCCGACGTTTCGTCGAGGAGACGGGCTACGTCACCGATGCCGAACGACCCGGCGGTTGGACGCAGTGCTTTGATCCGCAGTGGGACGGATATCACTTCACCACCGAGGTGGTGCATCCCTGGACGAATATGCCGGGCAAGAGTTGGCGCGATCCGAACTGGGCATTCCCGAACCTGGATGTCTATCCCGTGGTGTGTGTGAGCTGGAACGACGACCGGGCTTTCGGCCAGTGGCTGACCCAACGGGAGCGCGAGGCCGGTCGGCTGCCCGCGGGACTGGAATTTCGGCTGCCCACCGAAGCCGAGTGGGAGTACGCGTGCCGTGGTGGCCGCCCGAGAGCGATCTTCTGGTGGGGAAATGAACTTGAAGAGGGCGAGGGGAGACTGAACATTTCGGCCGTCGATTTCCTGCCCGGTCGGACGAAGACCTGGCCGCTGGCCAAGGCGCCGTGGAGCGATGGGTTCGCGTTCGTCTCACCCGTAGACCATTACGGTGCGAAGGGCCGCAACGGGTTCGGGCTGGCCGACATGTGCGGCGGCGTGTGGGAGTTCGTGCTGGACCACTTCGACCCGCAGGGTGCCCATGAAGAGGCCTACTTCGTTGCGCAGGACCCGCACCCCGTCTGCCGCGGCGGCAATTACTTCGATGTGCCGGGCAACGCGCGCTGCGCCGTGCGACTCGGGATCCACAGCACCACGTACTCCGACTCCCGGGATGGATTTCGCATCTGCTTGGGACGCCCTGTGGCGGGTGCACCTCCGAAATAGGCGAGCTGGAGGAGATAGGCAACTCGCGACTCTTCCGGGACGTCCACCACATCGAGTTGCCCTTGCGTTGCCGCACCGACTTGCGTACTGTCCGCCCGCAACGGGCGGGACCGTTCTGCGCGCCGCTTCACTTTCGCATGTCAGGCGACGCTGGTCCGACCGCACCTCGTCCCCATGACTCGATCTTCCGAGCGAGCACGTCGCATGCGAAGTCGAACACCCCAGTTCCTGCGGTCCGCTCAGTCGCGCAGTGCCGCGACGCTGCTGATCGTCCTGGTGTGGACCGGTGCGGCCCGGGGGCAGTCCGCGCCGCAAGTGGCGGCCGTTGATGTGGAAGCGAGCCAGGCAGACTACTGCAGTCCGGACACGCGGGTTTATTTCGACGCCGATTATCTTCTCTGGTGGGTGCGGGGCGCGCCGCTTCCACCACTGGTCACCAGCAGCCTGCCGGGGACGGATCTTCAGGACGCGGGAGTGCTCGGTACACCGGGCGCGCGAGTGCTCTACGGAGACGAGCTCACGTCCAGTGGCCCATGGTCTGGCCTCCGCTTGCGGGGCGGCATCGGCCTGGACGAGTTGCGACGCTGGTGGCTGATCGCCGACGGTTTCTACCTGCCCATGCACGCCGACACGTGGGGTGTGTCTTCTCGAGACCACCCGATCCTGGCTCGTCCTTTCTTCGATCAGGCCATCGGCGGCGCGAACTCTGAGTTGGTGAGTTTTCCGGGTCTCGTCGCGGGCGGCATCCTGATCGACGTCGGGAGCGAGCTGTGGGGAACGGGCGTGGCGCTGCGGAAACTCGTCTACTGCTGCCCGTGGGAAGGCTGCGACAGTGGCTTTCGACTCGACGTCCTCGCAGGGTATCGGTACCTCGAGCTGTCCGAAGGAGTCGAGATCTATGAGAACCTGAACGTCACAGATCCCCAAGGCCCGCTGCTGCTGGCGACGCGTTTCGAAGTGCAGGACATCTTCGAGAGCGATTCGACGTTTCAGGGCGTGGAACTCGGGTTGGGCGGCGAAGTAGCGGGCAGTCGTTACTTCCTGTCGGGCGAATGCCGCGTGGCGCTGGGACAGTCCCAGCACCGCCTGGCGGTCGCCGGTTCGTCGCGTGTATCGGTACCGGGACAGCCCGTCGTGGATTTCCCGGGGGGTCTGCTCGCCCCCGGTAAACGCTGGGAATACCGCGACCGGGAGTTCGCGGTCGTGCCTCAGGCCGAGCTGCGCATCGGCCGGCGGTTCTGGGATCACGTGAGGTGTTCCGTTGGATACTCGCTGCTCTATTGGAGCCAGGTCGTGCGCGCCGGTGAGCACATCGCGACGACACTCGACAGCAATCAGCTGCCCACATACGGCGGGACGCCCCTGGCGGCCAGCGACATGCCGCTGCGCAGTTCGAGCTTCTGGGCCCAAGGGCTGTCGTTCCAACTCGAGTGGCAATACTGATTACGCGGGAGAGTCGATCGTCCCGTCCACGAACCGCAGGAGGCGATTCGTTCGCGACAAGCATGTCACACCGAATACTCTCGGCTCCCGAGCGACGCGGCCGCGGCGTGATTGGCACAGCGCGTGCCCGGCGCTGCCGATGCCTGCACATCGAGTCCCTCGAGACGCGCCGGCTCCTGGCGGCCGAGCCGTTCACGACGCTGGCGGTACCGAGCACGGCCATGCTCGGACAAGTCGCCACCCTCGAGATCGGCTTCTCCAATGCCTCACTCACCGACACGGGTTTCGGGCCCTATGTCGACCTGTTCCTGCCGGCGACCGGCAACGACGGTGCGGGAGTCGAGCCGGACGACGGCCTGACGTTCGTCGGGGCGACGTATCTGGGTCAGGCGGTGCCGGCCACCGTGCAGATCTTCAATGCCCTGGGGCAGGCGGCGCATCCGCTGGCGCGCGACGCCAGCGGTAACGCGGTCATCCTCCACGGCACGCCCGGCGACCAGCTCATCGTTTTGCAGCTGCCGTTCGGCAGTTACACTCCCGGCCAGCCCGAGGCACGCGTGGCAGCCAACGTGCTCGTCAGCCAACTGGCGGACGTCGACGCGGCGTTGCCGATTCAAGTCGGCGGCGGCTTCCGCTTCGGAGACGACCCGCTCGACAATCCCACATCCGACCCGACCCTCATCGAGGCACCGCGGCATGCCTCGTCGCTGACACCCGCGGTCTTTCGCCTGCGCAAGACCTACTCAGGTCCCGAGAGCGAAACGGCCACAGGGCCCAACTTCCCACGTCAGTACACGATCACGGCCGACGTGGCGGAGGGGGCCACCGTGACCTTGCTCGAACTGACCGACGTGCTGCCGGCCGACCTGCAGTTCCTCCACGTCGACTCGACACTGGTCCACGGCGTTCCGGCCGTGACGGACAGCCTGGCAACTCCCAGCACGTCGCTGCCAGGCGGGATCCTCACGCGACGGTTCGCCACGGTGACCGGCACGAGCGGCCCGGACGACGCCTCGGTCACGTTCTCGTTCTACGTTCCACAGACGGACGCCGGCGGCGGCGACGTCCTGTCTCCCACAACCGGCAACGCCGCCGAGGCTGACAACCACGCCCTCGGCGCCGCCCAGTGGACCCCTGCCGACCCGCGCGATCCACTCACGCTCGTTACGGTCGATCCCGCCGGATATGAACACCGACTTGCCAACCGGTCGATCGCGGTTCAGAAGAGCAGTTCGCTGTGGAGCGACCTGGGCGCAGCCGGCCTGTCCCCGGGCGATACGGTCGAATACACGCTCGCATTCCAGATTTCAGACTACTTCAGTTTCGGCGACCTGGTCATCACCGATATCCTGAGCGACGGGCAGAGGCTGGATCCCGGTTTCCCACCGCTGTACTCCGTCACCGATCGCGGCGGGACCGTGGCCGGTTCGTTTACGGCCGCCGGCGGTTCACCCGACCTCGTCGTGGACTTGACCGAGATCGGCAATGACCCGGACGTCTCGACCGACGGCACCACGCGTCTTGTGTTTGATATCTCGCAGGCCCTGCTTAATGCGGGAGCGGCCGACGGCATCCTGCAGGGTGGATCCGCCACGGCCCCCATGGCCGGTGGCGCCACTGGTCTGGTTCGCTTTCGCGCGGTCGTCCAAGAGCACTTCTCGGACACCTACTTGCCGAACACACCCAACGTGTCCGAAGGCGACGTCCTCACCAACCACGCGACGATTGCGGGGTCGATCCGCGATAACGACAACCTGGCGGTTGTTTTGGACACCGAACAGGATACGAGCCAGGTGAGCTTGACGGTCGTGGTCGGTTCGCTGACCAAGTCTGTGTATGCCATCAATGGGAGCACAACACTCGGCGCACCGATCTAC
>JALOQX010000387.1 GCA_025459265.1 Pirellulaceae bacterium
GTAGTCTTGGCCACTTTCTTCAATTCCTTTCAGACGTTCATGCGCGGCGAGACGGCTCCTGGTGGGTTGGCGAAGACGGTCGCACGCTACACCCTGGCATGGAGTGCCGGATCGAGCCTCGGATTCCTCTCCTCAGGTGCCGTTTACAGGCTGGGAACCATGGCCTTGGCAGCCGTGGACGTAGCGGTCGGGCTCGGCGTCCTGCTGACGCTCACGCGATACCGGCACCGGAGCCATGACGAAGCCAGTGCGGACGAACACGTTGAGCAGCCGGGCAATGGCGCGCGTGCGGTCAATCCGGCGTACGTCGCAGTTGCCTGGTGCACGGTCTTCACGGTGATGTTCGTGCAGCGGCCATTGCAGAGTCTGTTTCCGGCGCTGTGTGGTCAGGCGGGTGTTGCGCCCACCGCCGCGGGCGGCGTGTTGTTCCTGCACATGCTCCTGCAGGGCGTTTGGGGCTACGCGATGGGCCGCTGCGCGCGTTGGCGTTACCGTCGGATCCCGATCATCGTGTTTCACACCGCCGCGGCGCTCATTCTCGGTTTGGTGGCTTGGCATCCTTCACCTGCGGCGAGTTCTGCGGGAATCGTGGTGTTGGGATTGTACACGGGATTCGCATACTTCTCGGCAGTCTACTACTCGAGCAACTCCGGGCGGCGTTCATTCAATATCGGGGTCAACGACTGCCTCGTGGGTTTGGGAGGTCTTGCGGGGCTCTTCGTCAGCGAGCGGTTGATCGGCTACACTGGTAGTGAGTCAGCCATGTACATGGTGGGCGCCGTGGCCCTGTTCGTGTCCATGCTGGTGCAGCTTCTGGTTGCCTCGCGCCGGCCGACGACCGCCCGAGTCTCGGACGGCCAGCCAGTGGCCAGAGCAGACACGCTTTGATCACGGATCTGGCGCACGAGCGGATGTCTGATTTCGGCCGCCGCTGCCGATCCCCGCGCTTGACGTGCGGTCCGCAAGATGGCCAGAATCTGAGAACGATGAACTCTCTGGATGCAGACTCTGGATGCAGACTGTCTGGGTGTTGTTGGGTTTGGTTTGGCTGGGTTTTGTTGTGAGGAGCGCAGGCATGCCCAATCAAGAGATATCGCGTCGCATGTTGCTTCAAGCTGCCGTGGCCGGTACGGCCGCGCTTGCCGCCCGGCCGCGGGGCGATATCCGAGCTGACGGCGGCGGGGCGTCTGTTCCGGCCGCGTTGGGCGGTCAGCCGGTTCGGACCGCACCTTTCCCGCGCTGGCCGAGGTTTCGCGAGGCCGACGAGCAGGCGGTGCTGCCGGTCCTCCGCCACGGCGTTTGGTCTCGGGCTCAAGTGGTGGATGAGGCCGAGCGCCAGTTCGCGCACCTGATGGGAGGGGAGTACTGCGTAACCACGTGCAATGGCACGAACGCGCTCATTACGTCCGTCCGCGCGCTGGGGATCGGAGCCGGGGATGAAGTCATTACCACCCCCTACACGTTCGTCGCCTCGGTCTATCCCATCCTGCTAGCCGACGCGCTGCCGGTGTTCGCCGACATTGATCCGGACACGTGGCAGATTGACCCCGCCAAGATCGAGGCCAAGATCAACACTAAGACGGTGGCGATCCTGCCGGTCCACATTATCGGCGGCGTGTGCGACATGGATCGCATCACCGCGATCGCCAGGAAACACAATCTCAAGGTCATCGAAGACGCGTGTGAGGCGCACGGGGGAGAGTGGAAGGGACGCAAGGTCGGAACGGTCGGCGACCTGGGCTGTTTCAGCTTCCAGACCGGCAAGTCTCTGACCTGCGGCGAGGGCGGCGCGATCCTCGGGCGCGACCGCGACCTGATGGATCGCTGCTACTCCTTCCACAACCTCGGCCGCCCGCACGGAAGCGTCGCCTCGAAGCATGGCGAAGGCTATCCCATTGTCGGCTCCAAGTGCCGCATGGCGGAGTACCAGGCCGCGATCCTGCTCGCGCAGATGCAGACCTTTGAGGCCGAGTGCAGGCAGCGGAGCGAGAACGCGGCCTATCTCACTGAGAAGCTGGCCCAAATCCCCGGGATCATCCCGCGCAAGGACTACGCTGGTGTGACGCGAACCGCCTTCTACTACTACGGTTTCCGCTATCAGAAAGAGCCGTTCGACGGTCTTTCTCGCGACAAGTTCCTCGGCGCCTTGGCGGCCGAGGGCATTGACTGCGACGCCGGCCTGGGAGTCATCAGCGGCAGGCCCATCAACAAAGAGGGGTGCCTGGAAGATGCATTCCGGTCCAAGGCTTACCAACGACTCTATCCGCCGGAGACGTTCGCCAACTACTCGGCGGACAACGAATGCCCCCACTGCGACCAACTCGTCGAGGAGACCGTCGGCTTCCATCAACGCATGCTCCTCGGGCCGCGACAAGACATGGACGACATTGCCACCGCGGTCACCAAGATTTATGAAAACCGGCGGAAACTCGTGGAGGCCACCTAATACATCGCCCGTCGGGCCCACGTAGCGGAAGAAACTGTGGATGGCACTCAACCGCACATTGCGTGTGCTGGCCTGGTTGCCGCGGACCTTTTCCAGATACTCCAGAAAGGCTGCCACCCGTTCCGGTGTCAACGGCGACAGCGTCAGTTGACTGGGATCCGCCTTCCTTCCCGCCACGAATTGCAGAAAGAGTCTCCAACTGTCGCGGTAGCTGTGCAAGGTGTGAGGGCTCATGGCTCGCTGCCGCGGCAAGTGGTCAGTGAGAAAGGAATGCAGAGCGGCGGCCAGCGATTGATCCTTATTGCGCTTCATGGACATCTCCCGAGGCGAAGGCGTGATGGACATACCGGTGAAAACGACGACTCGCCGCACGTTGCAGATCCGGCGAGAGGTGGAGATAGTGGTGCGTGGAAACAAGAGATACGTGTCCGAGATACGCCGCGAGATGCGGCAGTCGGCGTTGTACATCCACCCCCTGCTGATAGCAGCGCGACAACGTCGCGACGGCAAAGCTGTGCCGCATATCATGGAGACAAGGGGGCCATCCGCGCTGGTCCAAGACATTGGTCGCGAGACACAACTGGTGCCAGGTGTCGGCCAGGGCTGGTGCGCTGTACGTACGTTGGTGCGTGACAGGATTGTTGCTCCACAGCAAGGGAGCGTCAGGTTCCAGAGCGTGTCCATCGGACTGACGGCGCTTCAAGCAACGGAGGACTTCCCTCGCCACAGAGCTATGGAAGGGAACGATGCGGGATGTGTGAAACTTGGTGGCCACGACGTGCAGCAGATTGTCGTGCCGGTGGACATCTCGTATGCGCAGCCGGAGCAGTTCACTTCGGCGCAGGCCACAGCAGAAGAGCAGCACGAGTGCCAAGCGGACCGTGGCGGCGCGCAAGGGATTTTAATGTGAGGGAGGCAACAAAGTGGCGGTGGCCAGGATCTGAGCCATTTCCTGCGGCGAAACCAAGCGTGGACACCGATGCGGACTCGGGGAAGGGAACGTCAGCACGTCAGGGATACAGGTCCGAGGATGCTGACGTGCATCAAAGAGCAGGAAGTTGCGCACGATGCGCATGCGGTTGCGGCGCACAACCGATGTCACGACCGGCATCGTCTGTACCCAGTTCCAGAACATGTTGGCCGTCACCGCGCGCATCTTCGCGTAGCGGCGGGCCAAGAAGTCGTCCCAGTCTTGGAGGATGCGTTCTTCCCCCACGTAAGCGCGTCCCAAGGCACGCCGCGGTTGCAGGTAATCGCAAAGGGATGGGGCCATCCGGCTGCGCCATCCCACCTTCGCCCGACGCGCCCGCGCCACCTGGCGGACGCGAACCAGTTTGACTTTCCAGCCCGGTGACCTGAGCGCGACGTTCTTGCCTCCTGTCGGCACCGGCAGTCCCACTTGGCGTAAAGCTGCTGTGGCCAGCCGGAGATAGACGGCAGTACTCTCCGAATCACGGTGCCCCAGGGTGGCACCGATCGCGGGCAGGCAAACACCGCGATGAAGTAAGTGGACCGCCAAGGAGTGCCGCAGTACGCGAGATCCTTTCGGAGGAAGTTTCAGACCGCGCAGGCTGCTGCGGTGTTCGAAAATGTCGTGCACGGCATTCGGCGCCAGGCGACCCGCCGGTGCCCTGCAGCGCAAAGACAATTCCCGCCGCCTGCTCGGTGGACGCCCCATCTTCAAATAGCGGGCCAGCACAATGCCGGCCTCGTCGGTGAGCGGCAGGAGCATCTCCTGCTGCGTCTTGCGCTGGACGATCTTCAGTGTGCCAGCACGCCAGTCAAGGTCGTCCAATGTCAGACGCACCAGCTCTCCGCTTCGCAGTCCAGAGCGTGCTGCCAAATACAGAAGTGCGAAGTCCCGCAATCCACCCCGCGACGAACAGTCAATCGAGCGCAGCAGCGCTACAATCTGCTTCCACGGCAAGGCGCGCGGAAGTTGTTCCAGACGGTACGTGCATGGCGTATCGATGTGTTGATGCAACGCCTGACGCAACGTACCTTCCGCATGCTGTTGTCGCAGAAACGCGCGGAGGGTCGCTACAACGTGCTGAAGGCTGAAACGTTTGTTCGTTTTGGAAACCTGTCGCAGGAACGCGTGGATCTCGGTCAGCGTTAGCGTGCGGATGGCAGAGGGACGCTCACTCAACCTGAGGAATGAAAGAAATCCGCGAATCCTCCCCTGGTGTCCCTTAATGGTCGACGGTTCCAATCCGCGCGTCTCGCGCAAGTACAGGCCGAATCGTTCGATCTGACACTCCATTCGGGAAGGCTGTGGTGGTTCTTCCCGGGAAATC
>JALOQX010000388.1 GCA_025459265.1 Pirellulaceae bacterium
TGCAGATCAGTAGTACAATAATGTCATGTGATCGGGCAACTGACTCTGCGGTGGGGTCGGCTGCTGTGTCAAAAGCCTCGGCTCCCACGGGCTGATGGCACTTTGATTTATGACATGGCAAAATGGGACTCAGCGGCAGTGTTTTAGGGTCGGACGCCATTATCGCGGTAGCTGTGGCGACAATCGAAGGTATTGTACTTGGCGTTTGCATTGATTGGCGCCCCGCGAGGCCACATTCCCGGCCTGGCCACGCCATCGTGGCCGTGTCGGCGGCGGATGTGGTATGCTGGGGTCGTCTTGACGAAGGAATACCCGATGAGTGTCGAAATCCCCAGCGATCTGCAAATGGCGATCGAGGCAGTGGTTGCCAGCGGCGTTTATGCCAATGAACAGGAGCACGTCAGCGACATACTGCGGGCCGTGGTGCCTGCCCTTGGCCAATACCACCAGTTGCGACGCGACGTTCAAGCGTCTCTGGATGAGGTACAGCAAGGCAAAGTGCGAAATGCGGATTTCGATGCAATCCGTCAGCAGCTCTGCAAAGAATATGATGAGGCTGGAAATCAAAAATAATGTCGCGAGTGTGCTGGTCGGACAAAGCCGAGGAGAGCGTCCTGGCAATCGCACGCTACGTTATTGAACAGACCAGGAGTCGTCAGCGTGGTCTTGATCTGATCGGAAAGATCGAGGAGAAGTGTAATCGCTACGCGCAGTTCCCCGAAGGCGGAACTTCTCGCCCAGATCTCGCCTGGCCTTCGGTGTTTTCCTGTCGAGAACTTCCTTGTGATTTACCGATCGATCGAGGATGGCATCGCGATCATCCTTGTTGCCCACGGCCACCAGGATGTGCGAACGATCGTCGAACGCATCTTCGGCGGTGAGTAATGACGCAGCTCGAATCGGCATGACAGCCCCGCGCCGTCCCGACACACGAGTGCTGGCCAGAGTGTGACTGCCGGCAGGCAACTGGCAGCCCGATGTACCCCCCGTGAATAGGACGAATCCAAATCGTTCCAGCAAACGGCCTTTTGCTGCGCGGCGCTCGACCGCCTCTGTAGAGTCATCCGTCAGAATACGTTGAGCGGCCATGGCGACTCCGGTTAGAATCGGGGTGTTGGCTCCTTGCCAAACAAGGAACCTAAGTGAGACATCAACGAAGTAGACACCGTAATGCACTTCGAGACTTTCGCGCAGCGGTTCGTTCGCGCGTTCTGGGAAACAGTCAAGAGTGGCGCCTTCCCGATGCCTCCGAACGAGCCGGTTGACGAAACAGTGGAGGAACTGCTATCCAGCGTACTTTCCGCACATACGATTCTGAATTTCCGCGAATTTCCGGACCCCGTTTGCGGTGACTGGCACGCCTGGCGCGGAAGGGCGCGCACCTCGGCGGGTGACGCGCCATTGTCATGTCGCGACGCTACCTGACAACACCTGTCCACTCGCGTGCGGGTTTTCTGAAAATGACTTACGAAAAATGCCCTCGACGTAAGTTGAGTCGGACTCGACTTACGTCGAGGGGATTTGCCGTAACTCAAAATCGCGCGGCGCCGGGGGCTGGCCTGGACACTTGGGCGGCGGTACATCTGAACAACAGGGCCCTGGTTCGCCGCACGTGCGGCGCGCGGCACTGGTTGTGCTTGGAAGGATGGAACCCGCGCATGGCGACCCAGAAGAAACGTGTCCGGCGGCTGGTCACCGAACAACCCGAACCGGGACAAACCGCCCGGGCCGGACGTCAGCAGCTGCGCAGTTATGCGGTCGGCGCGTTGCCGATGGTCAACCGACTGCTCGAACGCCTGCAGCTCGACCGGTTCCTCTACGAACACGTGCGGCGTGACGGGCCGAGGACCAAATTGCCCACCCGTACGGGCCTGTTGTTGCTGTTGCGCAACCTGGTCCTGTCCCGCGAACCCGTGTATGGCGTGGCGGAATGGGCCGACCGGTATGCGCCCGACCTGGTGGGACTGACGGCCGGACAGCGGGCGCGACTCAACGACGACCGCCTGGGGCGCTGTCTGGATCGCTGTTCGCGTCGGGACAACATGAATTCGTACTGGCCGTCGTGCGGCATGCCATTCGGGAGTTTGGGCTGCAGCTGGAGGAACTGCACAACGATTCGACGACGATCTCGTTCTACGGGGCTTACGCGGACGCGGCCGAGGAAGGGGTGCAACGTGGTCGCGCCACGCCCGCCATCACGTACGGCCATAGCAAGGACCATCGTCCGGACCTGAAGCAGTTGTTGTACATCCTGACCGTGACCGAAGACGGCGGGGTGCCGGTCTACTTTGCGACGCGCAGCGGCAACACCACCGATAATCAGACGCATGAAGAGACCTGGAACATCCTGCGCGACCTGGTGGGCCGGCCCGACTTCTTGTACGTGGCGGACTGCAAGCTGGCGACGATGGACAACATGCGCTACATCCACCGACAAGGAGGTCGCTTCGTCAGTGTGTTGCCCGCCACGCGGAAGGAAGACACGGAGTTCCGCCAGCGTCTGCGGGACCAGCCACACGCGGTGGCCTGGGAGTGGGTGCAGGACTGGGAGGACGAGGTGGGAGAGCTCGAGGACCGCGTGTCGATCTGGCCGCGCGAGACCCTCACGGCCGACGGCTATCGGTTGTGGTGGTTTCACAGCACCCGCAAGGCGCAGCGCGATGAAGCCGCGCGGTTGAAGCAGATCGATCGTGCCATCGGCCAGCTGACGGAGCTCCGGCGCCGGATGGTCGGGCCGCGGACGCGTTTGCGCACCGGCGAGCAAGTGCGGGAAGCGGTGAAAGCGGTCCTCGATCCCTCGGACGTGCGTCGCTGGCTGCGCGTGGGCATCTGCGAGGGGCGGACCGAACAGTACCGGCAGTCGCAGCGCGGCCGGCCTGGCAAGGACACTCGCTACATCAAGCGAGAAACGATATCCTACGACCTCACCTGGGAACTGGACACGGAAGCGCTGGAGCGGGACCGTGCCGGCGACGGCGTGTTTCCGCTGGTCACGAACGTCCGGGACTTCTCGGCCTTGGACGCGCTGTTGGCCTACCGGCGTCAACCGGTGATCGAAAAGCGATTTTCGCAACTGAAGACGGACTTCACGGTCGCCCCGGTCTATCTGAAGAACGTGAGTCGCATCCAGGCGATATTGTGCGTCTACTTCTTCGCCATGCTCATCCAGACCTTGCTGGAACGCGAACTGCGCACCGCCATGCAGGCGGCCGACATCACGTCGTTGCCGATGTACCCTGAGCGGCGGCCTTGCAAGCGTCCTACCACTCGCCGCCTGATCGAGATCTTTGAACCGATTCAACGCCACACCCTAACCAGCCGTCGCCAGACGGAAACGTGTGCCACGGAACTGACGCGACTGCAGCGGCGCATCCTGAAGCTGCTCCACATCCCGTCGAAGGACTACGGCCTCTAACCTCCCTGGACCGCTCGCGGAAATTCGCCGAAATTCAGAATCGTATGTGCGGAAAGTACGATGTATCCCTGATTATGAATTCCAAAGTGGCGGATTCCGTCAGCGGCAACGAGCTTTCCTCAACTGAGATGTTTGGCTGGGACGCGGCACGAGACGTTGTCGTTGAGCATGGTTTTAACGATGACGGATCCTGGTTGTCGGCAACCCATCCCGCAAGTGACGATGGAGAGTGGACAAGCCCATCACACGGATGGAGACTCGTGGAAGGAAAGCCAGTCTTTGGAGAATCCGTACGACATTTCAAATGGAAGTCCAAGGACGAACTGAACATCAAAATTAAGGTCATTGCACCCGTCGCAGAGCAGGGCCTGGACGTCGAGTGTGTTTTCCGGCGCAAGTGAGAAACGCGATCCACTCCGGCTAAACAAACTCTCCTTAGACTTGCGACTGTTCCTGCGGGGGGGTGCCGTCGACCAGCAGCCGGGAAGTACCTATGAGCCTGGCACGAGTCTGCCACTTTGGCAGACGCACCGTGGGCCACCACGTGACCGCGTGTCACGTCAGGGGTGACCATGTGGCTCGATACCAACGTCTGTCGACGTGCCGCTCGATGCGCCCCTCTGTGGCCCCACGTCGCGAACCACGAAGCGACCAAACCAGTCACTGGCCGCGACGCGTGCGAAATTGCCAAACCACCGCTGTTCCGGGAGCGCAGATTAACTAGTGTCTGTCCGGAAAAGCGGATTGCAGCACGCAACAAGGTCGGAAAGCGAGCGGCACATCGCCGAAGACGGCACAAGCACCCGAATTGATGCGGGTGAGCCGCCTTGCCCCGGCGATAGAGCTGCGTGTGCGGCTCAACGATGCTGAACAGCGTGTCCGCGTTGGGAACCGTTTCCCCTTTCCGAGCTTCTTCTTCGACTTCGGAGATTGACTGGCGGCGGCGCGGGAAATCTCACCATGCAGGCGCTGGACTTTGTGGAGCAAGTGGCGATGCTGCCGCCAACCCGAACACCCCAGGTCGTCGGCCACCAGCACGCACAGCGCGATGACCTTGCGAATGCCATCCCAAATCAAGCCGCTGTCCGTCGGATAGTGGATGTTGGTTTCCATGACGAAGGAATCGGCCCGCGCGCTCGTCGCCGCCTCCGGCTGCAACTGGTGTCCTTCCTGGACGATCACCTGGGAGATGCGCGCGAGGGTTTCCGGTTTCAACAGGCAGAGGTTGTCCCGAATCCGGCGCCAGGTGTACGAGAACTCCTCGCTCCACTCACCGACCCCCAGCATGTCCCGCAGCGCGCGGTGGTTTTCCGACAGGTCTT
>JALOQX010000389.1 GCA_025459265.1 Pirellulaceae bacterium
GCAGATCAATTGGAATCCGTTCTTGAACAACGGCGCCTGGAACGATCTCTATCTGAGCTGGAACCTCTACGGCATCATCGAACTCACGTCGCTGCCGGCCGGTGTTGCCGTCGCGCAGGAAGGGCTCAACACGTTTTCCGTTGTGGGCGGGTCGATCAAGGACATCCAGGGCACGCCGGTCGCCGCCTACAGCGGCAGCTTCGTCCTCGACACCACGCCGCCGGTGGTCGTGGCCACGACACCGTTCGAAAACGAAGTGCTACCCGAAGGCCCGGTGACGGTCACCGTCACTTTTTCCGAATCGATGGACACGACGACCATCGGCGCCGCGCAGGTGCCCGTCTACGGCCTGTACTACAGCTCGACCTATTTTCCGTCCAGTTCTGTCTGGAGCGCGGACGGGAAGGTGCTCACGCTTGACTACGGATACCTGCCGGAAGACGCCTATGAATTGCGACTGGTAGGCGACGATGTGAACTTCCAGGACGTTGTCGGACTGGACCTGGACGGTGACCTGGACCTTGTCGAGGGCGGCACGTTCGTGCTCCGCTTTGCTGTCGATGCAGAAACCCGCTCACTGCCGGTCCCGCTCGTCCCTGTCGGCCCGCTGGGCAGCTTGGCCTATCAGACGCCTTACGCGTTGAACGGCGTCATCGCGGGCGCGTCGGATGCGGACGACTTCACGGTCGATCTTGACTCAAATCAGACGATTACCGTGCTCGTGGATGGCCTCAGCAGCGGCCTCCGGCCCACGGTCAGCGTGTACGACCCCAACGGTGTGGCGCTTGGAGCGTCCGAGTCGGCCTCGCAGCCTGGCGGGACCGCCTTGATGCAGGCGCGCCTCGCATCGACGGGTGGGACCTACACGATTCGGGTCGAGTCCGCCGCTGGTGAAGGGCAGTACTCCATCCAGTTGATTGTCAACGCCGCAGTGGAGGCGGAGGTCCATGGTGGGGATCGCAACGACGACCTGCCCGGCCAGCCGCTTGTGGACGCATTCATCGATTTGGGGAACGGCATGTCGCGGGGTGCGGTGCTCGGTCGGTCTGATGGGGCCGGAGGACTTGGGGCGGTGGCGGAGCCGTTCGAGTTCCTGGACATCCGCGCCACAGGTCAGGCGATTCTGCAAGGGTCGGATGACGGTTGGTATTGGCTCAGTGCGACAGACCTCGACGGCTTCGTGTTCCCGTTGCTCGGCGTACCGAACGACAACCTGTACGTCAGTGCAAACGGTTTCCTGTATCTTCCTGCGAACTCCGGCTACGTCTACGCGTTGAACCGGGACCTGGTCATTTTCGGGTCACCGGATGCGGCAGTCTACTGGCAGGTAGTTGGGTCGGGCGACGAGCAGCAGCTGGTCGTCCAGTGGAATGACGTCGGGTTCTATGGATATCCGGGCGCCGATCCCATCACGTTTCAGGCTGTATTGAATGAAACGGACGGATCGGTGCGGTTCAACTATCTGGACCTGCAGACGGACATTCCGTTCCTGAACGAGGGGCAGGGCGCGACCGTAGGCGTCTCGGGGTATACGAGCTCATGGGCATACCAGTCATTCTTCGTGCCGACGTACGATGCGCCCAACCAGTACGTGGGCACGGGACGCAGCACCAGAATCGCAGAATTGCCGCAGTCGAGCGACGTGTTTGCCATTGACCTGGAAGCGGGACAGAGCATGACCGTCAGCGTGACGGGGCTTGGGTACCTCTACGGGCTTGCGCTCGAGTTGCGCGATGATGGTGGGAATCTGCTGGCGTTGGGTGCGTACGGCACGGGCTTCGACGCGGCCATCCGCGATTTTGTGGCCCCGACGACGGGCACTTACTTCGTGTCGATCCGCAGCGAAACGGTTGCTGATTACAGCCTGCTCGTGACGCGTGACGCGGCCGTGGATACCGAGCCAAACGATGGGCAGTTCGATGCTCAATCCATCGGCGCCAACGGTGGAGCGGTGGGATCGCTTTGGGGTCCATTTGACAGCGACTGGTACCGGGTGACCGTGGCGGAGGGCGGGTCGCTGGACTTGGCCATCTCTGTGCCGGCAGCCGGGCCGGGTGAGTTTGTCAATGATCTTGTGCCGCGTCTGGAGTTGACGGACGAGGCCGGGAACTCGCTGGGTGTCGTGGAAGGCGACGGCAGCATGCTCTCGACGGGGCCGTTGGCGGCGGGAACCTACTTCGTTGCCGTAACGGCCGCCGGAGCTGCGGGTGGCGAGTACGTCCTGTCTGTGACAGGAGCGAGTACATCGCTTCCGCCGTTTTCCGTGGCGTTCACCCTGCCGTACGACGGCGCGTCGATTCGCGGTGCGCTGACCGAGTACACGATCCACTTCAGCGACCTGATCCTGTTGACGACGCTCACGGCCGACGATGTGACGTTCAACGGAGTCCCTGCCACGGCGGTGACTGTCGCTGGCGGCGACACCGCGGTCTTTGCCGTGCCCGACGGGCTGCCCGAGGGCATGATCACGGTGTCGATCGCCGCCGGTGCCATCAGCGACGTGCAAGGCACGCTGCTCGACGCATTCTCGGGTGTCGTGTACACCGACTTGGCGCCGCCGCGCGTAATCGCGTCGTCGCTTCAGGAGGGTGATGTCCTGGCGGCAGGCGGTCTGGTGGTGACCATTACCTTTTCCGAGGCCATGAGTCCTTACGTGTATCCGTACGCTGCGCCGTTGTTCGGACAATGGTTCGGCAGCTACTTCGAACCCGTGAGCATCGAGTTTGACGCGACAGGTACCGTAGCCACGTTTACGTACGCCGATCTGCCAGAGGATGCGTACACGCTGTATCTGTTCAGCTGGGCGATTACAGACCTGGCGGGATTTGCGTTGGACGGGGAACCGGCATGGCCGATCCCTCCCAATGGCACGGGCGACGGCTACGAATATGGTGACTTCTTCGTGAACTTCGTCACCGACAATGACACGCAGTCGTTCCCGCAGCCACTCGTCGCTGTGCCGCCTACCGACAGCCTGATCCTGCAGACACCCTCCGATAGCCAGGGAACGATCGGCTTCGCGGGCGACACCGACACGTTCACCATCGACGTGGACGGTGGACAGACGCTGACAGTGCTGCTCAAGCCCGGTTACAGCCTGCTGGGGACCGTCGAATTGTGGGGGCCGGGGAATACGTTCATTGACTCGGCCGTGGGAGCCTTCTGGGGCGGCGAGGTGCTGTTGCAGACGGTTCCGGCTGCCGCGGCGGGTTCGTACAGCGTCGTCATCAGCAGCGCAGACGGATCGCTCGGCAGTTATGCGGTCGGTCTCACGCTCAATGCCGCGCTGGAGGAAGAACCACACGGCGGTGCGAGCAACAACGAGCCGGGCACAGCCCAGTCGATCGAAGGCAGCTTCTTGCCGCCGGCAGGTGATTCGCAGCGCGGCGCCGTGCGGGGCGTCTCAGGTGATGATGACGTGTATTCGTTCGAGCTTGCCGTAGGCCAGTCGCTGACCGCCGGGTTGGCGTTTGACACGCCGTTGACCGGCGTCTACGGCCCGCGCACCGACTACTACAGCTACGGCGTCGTCGATGTAGCCCTGGGAGACGTGAACGGCGATGGCATTCCCGATATGGTCACGGCCAGCATCTGGGGATGGTACATTGGCGTACGCTTGGGAGTGGGTGACGGCAGCTTTGGCGACGAGAGCTACGCAGGCTCGGCGTACTCGCCACGAGACATTCAACTTGAAGATGTCGATAGCGACGGATACCTCGATGTGGTCGTCGCCAATTACGACGGCGGTTACTACGGTGCTGGATTGTCCGTGTTCCTGGGTGACGGCGTTGGCAACTTCACCACGGTGCTCAACTTCGATGTTGGCTATGGCACGACTGCCGTCGCCGTAGGGGACGTTACGGGTGACGGGGCGCCAGATTTGGTGGCTACCAGCGACTACGATTCTACTGTCAAGGTGCTCACCAACAACGGCGACCGCACGTTTGGCGCTGCCGTGTCGTACCCAGTTGGGGCGTATCCCGTCGACGTGGCACTTGCCGATATGGACGGGACAAGCGGTCTGGATATCGTTACGGCAAACAATTTGGGCGGGTATAACAATGAGTCACTGACCATCCTGTTCAACACCGGGGGTGGCATGTTTGGGCCCGCCGTGGGCTTCCCGGCGGGATTGTACAACGTCGCCTTGGCCGTCGACGATCTCAACGGCGATGGTGCGATGGACGTCGTGACCATCGACAGCCTCTCTTCTGCCTCGCTGTACGTATTGCTCAACAGCGGCGGCGGTACTCTCCAGTCTCCCGCGGTTTATGCCCTCGATGGTCTCGGAGGTAGTTCTGTTGCCATAGGCGATGTCAATGGAGACGGTGCTCCAGACGTCATCGCGGCGGCCGCCTACAATGCGACATTTACGGGCAGCACGATTTCCGTCTTTGTCAACAGCAACGACGGAAGTGGAAGCTTCGGCGCGTCGCAATCCGTCGAGGCGACTTACGGGACGAGCGATATTGACGTGGGTGATGTCGATTCGGACGGGCATCTCGACCTTGTTGCTGCCAGCGCGAGCAGTTCCGCAGTCTCAGTGCTCTTAAATGTGACGGCACCTACCGTGCTCACACTGTTTGCTCCGGATGGTACAGAACTACCAAACCCGTCCACGGGGACCGGGGAGTTCGATGCCCTGCTCGACGGGTTCGTCGCGCCCGAGGCCGGGACGTATTCGATCCGAGTTTCCTCACCGTCGGTTCCGCGTGATTACAGCCTGGTGGT
>JALOQX010000390.1 GCA_025459265.1 Pirellulaceae bacterium
CCCAGCGACCCGGTGACAGCGAGGATCCGCGGATCGTCCCCAGGGTTGTCGTTCAGCGCTTTCACGTCCAGGGTGCCGCTGGCGATCGTGACGGTCGAATTCTCGACGTAGGCCCGCGTCATGTTGACGTCGAGCTCCGACCCCAGCAGGTTCACGGCGACTCCTACGCCGAATCCGTACTTGCCGCCGTAGGCCAACGCGCCGCCGATGGCCAGAATCTCGCAGGCGTTCTCGGCCTGGATGGAGGAACTGCCGGCAAGCGTGGCCGTGCTGTCCAAGATGTACGCCTCGACTGTATCGAGCATGACATTGGCGGAAAAGGACATCGCGATCCCCAGGCCCTCCTTGACGAAGGCACCGGAACCGCTGGCCGTCAGAGAGCGGGTGGTACCCGTGCGCTTCGCCAGCAGGGACAGCGATTCGGCGTCCACCGTGCTGTCGGCGATAAACGCCTGGGTGTCATTGTGGATGATGTTCGCGCTGATCGAGGCCGCCAGACCGCGAGAGGATTTCTCCCCCTTCAAGGAAATCGCCACGCTGCCGGCCAGCGACCAGATCTCGGTGTCGTTCGTGCTCTCCACGGTTAGCCGCGCATCGGTGTCGATCTTCGTGTCGCGGACGTAGGCGTACGTTTCTTCATCAAGCACGTTGACCGACACGTCGCCGGCGTAGCCGACGTCGACCTCCAGGTCGTAAGTCTGGCCGGTTTCGCCGAGAACACTCTGCGCCTTCTGCGGCGCTTTCTTGATGGCTTCGTTGTCCGCGATCTCTTTTTTACTGGGGGGCGCCCCCGTGACCGCCGCCGCCACCGAGGCGGTCCACAGCGCGCCAGTCGAGTCGGCACGTACGGTGATCGGCCCCGCAGCCGTGACGTCTGTGCCGGACGGCTCGGCAGCCGTACCCAGCTCGGCACCGATGTACGCCTGCGTGTTGCGGTTGACGACATTCACCGATACGGAGACTCCGACACCGGTATTGGCGCCGACCACGATGCCACCCGCGATACCGATCCGCGTTAAATCATCGGTCGCGGACACGGAAACCGAGCCGTCACTGGTGACGACGGCCCCGGCATCGATGTGCGCCTTGGTCGTGTTCGTGACGACGCTGACGGGAAAGGCGCCAGCCACCCCAAAACTGCTGGCTTTGCCCCCGGCCTCGGCCAGCGCGAAATCAAACAGGCCCGTCCGGGCAGCCACGGTCAGGCTCGTGGTACCGGTGTGCACGAGCGCGCCGCGTTCGATGACCGCCTCGGTGGTGTTGGTGATGACTTCCACCAGGAACGAGGCGCCGACGCCGCCCTTATCCCCTTCCGCCCCGAACGGATTGACCAGCTGCTGCAAGCCCTGCAGTATACTCCCCTGGCCGCCGGAGGCCGTTTTGAACGCCTTGTAGCCACCCTTGAAGTTCAGGCCCAGGGCGCCCACACCGACCACCCCGATCAGGTTCATGTCGGTGACCGCGTTCACGTCGACCGACTGCACCCCGTCGCGGAATCTCGAATCCGCCCGCTGATTCAGCTTGGCACCGGTCTCGATCCTGGCCTCGGACGTGTTGTTGTAGATGTTGATGGCAAACGAGCCACCTGCGCCCACTTTGCTCTGGTTGGCCGCCGTCATGACGAACGTGTTGAAGAGATTCGAGGCGAACCCGAGCGTGCCGTCCATGAAAAAGGCAAACCCTTCGGGTCCGATGTTCTTAAAGTAATCGAAGGGGTTGATGGCGCTCAACGGGTTGCTGATCAGGAATCCGTAGTTCACGGCGCTATCCACGGTAATGGCGCCATGCGCGTCGAGCGTCGCCCCACCTTCCACAGTGGCTTTGGCAGTATTGTTGAAGATACCCAGCCCAATGGCCAAGGCGACTGCATATTCGGAATCCTTGGGCTTCGACACCCCCGAGACGGCGGCGACCTGCGCACCTTGATCGATCGTGGCCGACACAGCAATATCCTGGCTGCATGTAAGGCGCGCAGTTGGTCCGATGATGGCTTCGACGTCGTGATCGGCGTAGTTGACGGCGATCGAACCGCCCACCCCGAAGCTGGTCCCTCCCTTGACCGGGCTCTGGTCCGGTTGTTTGCCCGAGATCTTATTCACGACCTGCCTTATGACGTCCACAATCTCTTCAGCTTGCAGCATGGTACGGTCTGCCTGAAACAACTCCCACCCCAACGGAACCGGATTCGTGCTGAACTCGATCTGCGAATCGGCGTAGATGGCGTTGGTGGCGGCCAGTCCCGCCTGGACGCAGATCCCGTCCGGCCAGTTGGACGACTTCAGTGTGTGTGCCGTTCCGAGGCCCGTTCCCGTCCAGTCGGTTGCCGGCCGGAGATTGATCGCTGCCGCGTCTTCCGCGGCCGCCTTGGTCGATGCCAGGCGGATCGAGTGGTCGTCCATCTTGACGACGTAGTAGACATGCGCGTCGGCCAGTCCCGCTATCGGCGCGTCGGATTCGGTGACCATCGTCGTGCTGGCGAACGCCGCACGGGTGAGCGTGTCAGTGATCACCTCCTGTGCGAGCACGACCGTCGTCCGGTCACTCGTGTCATCGTAAGTCACCGAGACGACGGTGCTCTCTACCGTCGCGTCGCCGACAGCCAATTCGGCGCGGGTGCCCACACCGATCGGCGAGGTCTGGTTGCCCGGAATGGTCAGGGTGGTCGAATCGACGACTGCCAGATCCTGTTCGTAGACCATCGTCGCGAACGGCCGCTGCCGCACGATCGTGGGATCGGTGTGGTAGACGACCGCGTCGCCGGTGCTGTAGGGGTGCGGCTCGCTGAACGTCAACGTATTTGTGAGGGGATCGACGACCGACGTTCCCGGCGAGAACGTGACAATGTCCTTCTGATAGAGGAAGCCGTGCCGGCCGACTCCCGCGTCGGTCAGATCGATGAGCGTGCCATCGGGGGACTCGGCCAACCGAATCGTGGCGTCGTCACCCTCGATCGTGACGACGTAGTACGTTCTGCCATGCTCGAGGCCGCCGACGCCCCTGTTCTGCTCGACACCATCCTCGTCGATAGCGTTGTACGTGCCGATGTAGGTGAGGGCTTCGCCCCCGGTGAAACCGTGGGGAGGCGCAAAGGCGATCGTGTCCTTGCCGTCGGCGGGATCGACGCCAGTGGAAGCGAACTCCAGCATCGCCAGCCGACCGAGCGAATGCTGCGGGTCAGCGCCAAGATCGAGATCGGCGTTGTCCAGATCAATCGTCGGTGCATGGGCCAGCCGGATGGTATCCTTGTCGACCACCTGGACGTAGTAGCTGTCTCCGTCCGTGAGCCCGTCAATGTCGGGCGGTTCCGCCTGGCCCAGCGGAGCGTCCGTGAGGCCGTGCGAATAGGTGACCTGCTGCCCGTCGGTGAACCCGTGGTCGGGGATCCGGATCGTGTTGGCGTGGTAGTTCACGTCCTGACCCTCGCGGGCATCAAACGAGTTACCGACGCCGCCCGCCGCATCGATCGCCCCGTCGACTCGCGCCTTCACGTCCGCGATGTCCACGTCCACCGAGAAAGCCACTGAGGCAATGCCGTCACCGTCGATTTCGGGCTGCGACCAGGCGAAATTCGTGACCCCGCCCAGCGCGCTGACGTTGACGCCCTCCTGACGCGAGGTGATGCTGGAACCCTCCGAAATCGTGACGTGGGACGTCTCATGCGTGTCCGCCACGGCCACGGCGATCGAGACGTTTTTGGGGTTCTTGGTAAGCACGGGAGACAAGTGCGTGCGTGCCTTGACAAAGGCCTTCGTGGTCGCATTGGACGTGACATCCACAGCCCCATCCGCCACGACCGTCGTGCGGTCGAGGTTCGTTATGGCCGTGGACTGTGCCTGGCCATAGCCGACTCCCAGCGTGAAGTAACCGCCGGTCGCCCACGCGGTGACGGCAACCGTGTGAAGCGAAGCATCGGCATGGGCCGTGGACCCGATCTCCACGCTGTCGGTACCCGTGAGCGATGACCCAACGACAGAAATCCTGGCGTCGGCACGGTGCACGGCCACCTGCCCCGATATGCCCAGGGCGCTGCTGACGGCCAGGTCGGGAATCTGACCCAGCACTTGGAGCAGATTCTCCATAAACACATCCTTGTAGTCGCCGTAACCGTCGTAGAAGTTCGTATCTTCGGCGGCGGCCCGGATCGTAACACGGCCGCCGTCGATCGCCGCCCCGGAGACCATAATCGCAGCCCTGCGCGAGCCAACATCCACCGGCGACAAATACGTCCACCACTGCGGCAAATGGTTGTCTTCGGCTGTCAGCGTAATGCTGCCGGCCAGGTCGGTGTCGCGCGTCGAAACGGACAGCCCGAGCTTGCCCGTGCTCAGAACCTTGACCTTGACCGGGCTGCCTGCGCCCGGCTCAGGACACACAAACGTCACCGTGTCGCCGATGGCGTAGCCGGTGCCCGAGTTCGTCACCAGGACGCGCGGCACGCCGGCGCTGTCGACGTGGATCTCGACGGCCATCCCGGTCCCGGTGCCCGATGTGGCCTGCGGGCTGCAATCGGCATACTTGGCGCCGGGCTCCCAATCGGAGACGTCGTTCGGTTCGCCCAGAACGAAGCCGACCAGGATCTTCTCGGCGGAGACGTCCAGGTCGCGGCCGGGCAGCTTCAAGTCGCCGTCGATATAGACCGTATCGCGTCCCGCGTTGCCAGCGATCGTCAAATCCGCCGGAAACCGGTTCAGCGTGCCAGTGTCGCCCTGTCGTTCGACACGTCCAGCGTCGAGAGATCGATGATCACGTTCTCAGCGGTCCCACCCTTCGCTTCCGTCGGTTCGAGTCCAGCGTAGGTGATGACGGTGTGGTCGAGCGCGAAACGGCCGGAGTCGGGCCCCAGGGCCGTGAACATAACCGTCTCGTACGCTCCACCCTGCATGACCAGCGTGTCGAAGCCACCCGCCCCGCCATCCACGAGGCCATCGAGGGTTCCTTCGGCAGAGAAGACGAACGTATCCTGGTTGTCGGCGGCGCCCGTCAGGTTCTCGACGCCGGCGAAGTGCATGGTGCCGTTGACGGTTCCGGTGCCGGGGCCCGTGACGTCCCACGTGCTGTCGACACCGGGTCCAGCCAGCGTGTCGCCCGCACCCGCACCACCTTCATAATGGACCGTGATGAAGTCCGAGAACTGTACGACCAGCGTGTCGTCACCAGCGCCCAGATCGACGGTGACCACCGTCTGCGGTGTGACGATCAACGTCTGGTCGCCGGCTGTACCCGGGTCGAGATCGCATTGGTAGGCGTCGTCGCTC
>JALOQX010000391.1 GCA_025459265.1 Pirellulaceae bacterium
CACTTTCAGGACGGCACAGCCATTCTCGCTGACCGTTACTGACAAGCCTCCTGGATAGACACCCGTGTCCTTCTGCCTCCACAGGTCGCGAACTTCGTGCTCTCCTGGTACCAGTGAGCCGATTGCCAACGTTTTCGGCGGGAAGGCGATCAGCGCTGGGGGTAGGTGGTCGGATGAGCGCAGAGTGCGACCTGGCTCGGCACAGCGATTTGTGAAAGCTGCGGAGGCAGTGGAATGACGGGTTGTTGCCGGACATGGGAAGTGGCTGGTCGGTTTTGGCAGCGGCGGAATGAGTGACGAGATCGCGCGGGTCGCCGTCCACGATACAAGGGCCGTCTGCGGTAGTCGCCGGAACTCGGGTTCTCAAACGGTGATGAAAGAGCCGCGGTGCTGGGCGCTTGTCACAGAACGCTTGAGCAGAGCGAGCAGCGACGGTTGAGAGGCAGCATCGTATCGCTGACAGCTTGGCAAGCGGGATTTGCCAAGGGCGAACTGGGCTCCCGGAGCGAATCTCTCACGCATTCACGCCGACGAACGTCCAGCGGGACCGATGCCCGGCGGTCGGAGGTCAGCGTCGAGGCGCTGAGTGGCTATTCAAGGCGATTCTCCTCGGTCAGGGGCTCTGCCCATTTCGCGTCGGTTCCTCGGTGACCACGATGGCCGAACGATGGTGGTCGGACTCCTGTCGCGGTCGCGAGTTGCTGCGAATGGCAGCGGTCGGAGCGTAGAGAAGCGACAGGAAGGATTCCCGACAGCGGCACGCCGTGTCGAGGTGCAGACAGCCCAGCCATGGGCAAGAGCCAAGGGTAAGAGCCGGCCTGCCGCGACGAGCACGGTTCGCGCCCGTCGCGGACAGGCCGATAAAGTCGGTGGCGCATCAGGAGTTTTCCGGCTCGTCCCCTTCGCCGGTGCGATAACTTCGGCCGTCGATCACGATCGCCTCCCCATGATGCATCAGCCGATCGATCATGGCGGTCGCCAGGGTATTATCGACGTCGAAGATCTTGCCCCACTCCCGGAAGATCCGATTGGTGGTGACGACGATCGACCCGCACTCGTAGCGCGCCGCGACGACCTGGAACATCAGGTCCGCTCCGCGCTTGTCGATGGGGAGGTAGCCTAGTTCGTCCAGCAGCAGCAACGCGGGGCGGGTGTACTCGCGCAACTTCTTCTCTAACGTCCCGTTGATTTGCGCGGTGGTGAGTACATTGACCATGTCGATCGCCCGCGTCCAGCGCACCGAGATTCCCTTTTCACACGCGATATGGGCCAGTGCATTCAAAAGATGCGTTTTCCCCGTTCCCGTTCTGCCAATCAGCACCGCGCAACGATGCTGCGCGACGAACTCACAGTCAAACAGGCGGAGCACCTTCTGCTTGGGAATGCGTTTGGGGAAGTCGAAGTTGTAGCCTTCGAGCGTCTTGCGGGGCGGCAGCTTGGCGCGCTGAATCCGCCGCTCGAGCGCCTGCTGTTGGCGATGCGTCACTTCGGATGCCACCAGGCCGGCCAGCACCTCCAGCATCGAGGTGTTCTGGCGGGCGGCCTCGTCGAGAACCGCCTGGTAGGTGGCCGCGATCTGCGTGAGCCGCAGCTCCGCCAGATCCTGCTGCAACTGTTCATGGAGACGTGTCGGACGTGGGTTCAACGGTTTTCCTCCTCATCTTCTGGGTTACAGAACCGATCGTAGATCCCCGGATCCGGTTCCTGGAGATCGATCTCGTCAATGAGTTCCTGACGCTTCGGTCGGGGCGGGAGCGGAGACGGCAGTTCGCGCCGGCGTCGTTCCTGCAACAGGATCGTCTCCACATACGCCGCATCGTAGGTGTGATACTCCAGGGCCCGGACGATCGCGGCGATCACGTCCTGACGGCCATAGACCCGCACCAACATCAGCAGACGACGCAGGTGGACGCTGGTTCGGATCGGACGGCGGCGCAGCTCCAGATGGAACTTTCGGGCTTCCTCCCCCAACGCGTCGAACTGCTCCTCCACCTCCGTGGCCCGCACCCGACGACGCTTCTTCAGGGCGTCCAACTGATGATCCGCATGACAGATCAGTTGGCCGCGGTCATAGCTGCGAGGGTGACAGGCCCATTGCCGTTCTTGGTAATGCACGCGTACTTCGTCGGCATTGGCCCGCACGAGCGCCGTTTTGCGAGCCAGCTCGACAGGGACGGAGTAGCGATTGCCGTCGAAGTGCACGCGGGCGTGGGAATTGACGACCACCGAGACGATTTCGTCGGTATCGAAGGGGGCTGCCGGCAAGGGGCGCAACAAGTCCTGTTCCTTGCGGAACCGATCGATCGGACGCTCCTTGGTCCGGTTGTGAACACGCACGTTGGCGACTTGGTCCCGCCAATAAACGGCCAAACGTCGGTAGTCTTCCCAGCAGGTGAGTTCCTCGTCGCGCCCCTGCAGGGCATTGTGTTTTACGTAACGCACATGCGCCTCCACGACCCCTTTCGATTCTGGGTCCCGGCGCGCGCAAGCTATGGGTTCCAGACAGTAGTGGCCGCAGAGCGCCAAGAAGTCGGGATGCCAGCAAGCATGTCGGCCCCAACCGTTGAGAACGGCGGCCTTCAAGTTGTCCACGATGATTTGACGTGAACTACCGCCGAAGAACTGCAACGCATGCACCAGCGAACGGTAGAACTCGGTCTTGCGCTCGGAGAGACAGAATTCGATGTAGCACAGGCAGCTGTAACACAGCACGGCTACGAACACCGACACGCGGCGCAGGGTGCCGCCGATCTTGAGGTAGCCGCAGCTGCCCCAGTCCACCTGGAGGGCCTGGCCCGGGTCGTAGAACACCTCCTGATAGATGCGCGCGCGAGTGGGCCGGATCTGTCGCAGGTAGCTGCGCACCACGGAGACTTGGCCCGTGTATCCTTCGGGTCCCTTGCGGATCTCTTCCCACACGCGCACGGCGGACAGCTGCGGGTATTTGCCGATGAGCGCGTCAATCTTGGGTTTGTGAGGGTCGAGAATGCTTCCGCGACGCGGCCGGCGCGTTTCATCGGGCGGCTGCGGCATGGCCAGCGCTTTCTTGACCGTTCTCCAGCAGCAACGCAGCCGTTCGGCAATCTGTCGCTGGGATAATCCTTCCACTTCGGCCAAGCGTCGGATCTCGGCCCATTGCGATACTCTCATCAGTTCGACTCCCTCTGTTGCAGGATGCGGGCAAGTTCCCCCAGCCCCTGGAGACCTCCGCGCGCCACGCGAGCAGGTGGCAAGGAAAGGACCTGCGTCAACGGAGGCCGATGGGCCACCAGGTCATGGACCAGCAGTTCCTCGCGCGCCGCGACAAGGGCCTCCTCGCGCATCCGCAAGCGGACCGCCAGGGAGGCGTCGCTGTAAAACGACAGCCCCTGCTTATCACTGACGGCGGCCAGAAAGAAGTACAACACGACCGCATCGCCGCTCAGTCGCTCGGCGTAATCCCGTAGGAAGCGGCGGTCGATCCAGGAGAAGCCTTCCGCGGGCGGACGACGCACGCGGTTGGCCACCAGCACTCGTTTCGCAATCATGAGGGTCCTCCTTCCAATCGCCCGAACATACGCGCGCGGCGACGAGGGACCTATAGTTGACGACCGACCGTGCGGTCCGATGGGCGCGACCTTCCTTAGCCGACGCTCGCAGTGGGCGCACGGGCCCGTCGCGCAGCACGCCCTGCCTGGCACTGCTGTGAAAGCGCGGATCGTGCTGCCTGGGTGTGGCGATTCAACCACTTACGTTCGCGATCGCGCACGCGCTTGAGGGCTCGCCGGCAATCATCGCCGCAGTAACGTGCCGGGCAGCGGCAGGACTCGCGCACCGCGTCGTAGCAGCCAGGTCGGTCACAAAAGGGAGCAGAAAAACTTTTGCTGCGTGACCACGCGCTCCGGCCTTCGTCCTGCTTCTCCTCCGCGGATATTGCCTCATCAGGTGGGGGCCGTTTCTGGTCCACGGCTGCGGCACGCCGCCGCGCCCGCCGTTCGCGTTCCGCGGTCGCGTGCGCTTGGCGGACTTCGGGCTGCTTGCGCCGCTGTTGTTGCCGCTTGGCGGCCTGCCAACGGCGCACGAGTTTGCGGCACTCCGCATCCTGGCAGTACCGCTGGTTCCAGCACCGGGCCTGAAAGACGCGGTGACACCCTCGGCGCAGGCAGATCCGCGGGCCGAGACGTCGGCCACTGGTGAAACAAGAATGGCAGCGAGTATGCTGAAGATGTCCCAAGGGGAGGATCTGCTCCCGGCGGGGCCGCCCGAGAGATCGGCAAAATCTCTCGGGCATTCTTGTTTGATCTCTTCCCCTCCCTGGACGAGACGACGGCAGCCCTCAATTTACCGGGACCGTGCCGCGCCGCGCTACCGAATGCCCCCGTACGCGCGCTCTGGCCGGAATCCGCCTCGGCGTAACCGAGATTACCGGAAAAGTTCCTCACGCGGATCGCGCGCGACGGGCGTAGGGAAGGAGACAAGGAAGGAGACGGTGTAGATGTACATCTACAGGGGAAGGAGACAGGGAAGTAAACTACCCAGCGCTGCTCACCAACTCGCTGTTAGCGCTGGCGACAAGCACGCCGTTCCCAGTGTCCTGACCTCCTTGAGACTCCCAGTCTCGTACACGGGACTTTCACCCGATAAAATCACGCCCATCACGGGCGTACACAAGGCCGTGAACCGGAGCGGCCGACAACGCGGGTTTTGAAA
>JALOQX010000123.1 GCA_025459265.1 Pirellulaceae bacterium
TCCAGGAGGAGCGTCCGGATGTGGTCTTCAACCTGGTCGAGTCGCTCAGCGGGACCGACCGACTCGCCCCCGCCGTCCCATTGCTGCTCGACGCGCTGGGGATCCCGTACACGGGCGTCCCGACCGAACCGCTGTTGGTGTCCAGCGGCAAGCTCACGGGGAAACGAGCGCTGCAGCAGGCCGGATTGCCGACCGCTCCTTGGTTTGCCGCGCTGCCTGCCGGCTGGCAAGGCCTGGGGCTGCCTGCGGCCGGCCGGGGGAACGCCAGCGGGCGGTCCCACACGGCGACGCTGGCGCCACTGATCATCAAAGCAGTCTGGGAACATGCGTCGTTCTGTCTCGATGACGACGCCATCGTGGCCCCGTCGAGTGACGAAGAGCTCGACGCGCTCCTGACGGGTCGCCTCGCCGCGACCCGGCAGCCGCACTTTGCCGAGCCGTATGTGGCCGGGCGCGAGTTCAACCTGTCGCTCCTGTGCGGCGAGGACGGACCGCAAGTCCTGCCGCCGGCAGAAATCGACTTCGCGGCCTTTCCCGCCGGCAAGCCGCGGATTGTCGGCTACCGCGCCAAGTGGGACGAGGACGCCTTCGAGTTCGTGCACACGCCGCGACGGTTCGATTTCCCCCACTCGGACACGCCACTGCTCGATACGCTGAGCGACCTGGCGCGCCGGTGCTGGGAACACTTGGGTCTGCGGGGCTACGCCCGCGTCGATTTTCGCGTCGACGAACAGGGCACGCCTTGGATCCTGGAAGTAAACGCCAATCCCTGCCTGTCCCCTGATGCCGGGTTCGCCGCAGCGCTCGAGCGAGCCGGGATCACTTTTGCATCGGCCGTGGACAGGTTGCTGGCCGACGCCGTGCAGCACAGTGAACGGCCGAGCGCACCGTGACGCGTCCCCCCGTCCCTACTGCTCGGTACAGCTGCCCCAGCGGTCGACCAGCGTCGTCGGGTCGGCTACATTAACGGCCGTGCGGTCCAGTTCGGTCGTGGTATTCTGCCCGACCAGCCGCAGTCCGGCGACGACGGCCAGCGTGAGGGCACCCATGACCAGAACGGCTTGCAGGCTGGTGACTCCCCTGCGAACGTGACGTGAAGCGTGTGTGTACGACATGATCGGACTCTCCGGGGGCCTCAATGTGCGGGATACACCATCTCAAACATAGCTCAAGACGGCTGCCAGCGGGGCCGGTTGCGCCGTTTGTAGCAGCTCGGCCTTCCCGCCGGCATGTGCCGTCTGCACGCGCTGCGCGTAGCCCGTCCGCCGTCACGCGTCGGTCGCCGTCAGATGAGAGTCGAGGGTATTCGAGCGAAGGGCAACCCGCATGAACCCACTGCTGCAATTCATCTTCGCACGGCGCAGCGTGCGCACGTACGCGCCGCAACCCGTGGCCCATGACCTGGTGCAGGATCTCCTCGAAGCCGCCATGTCCGCCCCTTCGGCCGTGGCCAAGGATCCCTGGGAATTCATCGTCGTCCGCTCACGTCAGACCCTGCAGCGCCTGGCGGCTTGTTTGCCCAATGGCCAGATGCTGGCTCAGGCCGCGCTGGGCATTGTGGTCTGCGGCGACCTGGAGCGGGCACATGATCGCCAGCTGTCCTATCTGCTCCAGGACTGTTCCGCGTCGATCGAGAATCTGCTCCTGGCCGCACATGCACTGGGGCTGGGCGCCTGTTGGCTGGGTGTGCATCCCCGTACCGATCGCGTGGACCATGTCCGCTCACTGCTGAACATCCCCGCGCACGTCCTGCCAGTCTCCATCATCTCCCTGGGCTGGCCGGCCGAGTCGCCACCGCCCCGCACCCGCTTTCGAGCGGAGGCGGTGCACCAGGAAACGTGGTGAGACCGAGGGCGGAGGACGGAGGACGGAGGCGGTCAAGGGAGGGCGAGGCTCCCGCCGAGCCGTACGGGAGGGCGCGGCTCCCGCCGAGCCGCTTTCGAACATCGAACGTCTCGGGGCAGTTCGTCCTGCGTCATGGCCCGGTCACAGGCTCCACCCTACGCGGTACTCGCGTCGCAGCAAGGCCTGCGCGGCGGGGCAATCGGGCGTCTGCATGGTGGCCGCGTCCCAGCTGAGTTTTCCGCCGCTGCGGAGCGCGACGTTGCAGAGCAGGGCCGCTTCGGTCAGCGCACCGGAATAGTCGAAGTTGCACGTCGTCGGGCCCCCAGACTTGCACGCCTCTGTCCACTCCCGATGATGGCCGATCGAGTCAGGGATGAACGGGTCCGGTCGCTGGAAGCCCGCATACTGCGCTTCAGGCAACAACAGGTGCTGGCCGTAGTCAGCGATCAGCATGCCTTGGGAGCCCAGAAACAAGACTGCGTTGCTCCAGGTCGGGATCTGACGCGCCTTGACCAGTTCCGGGTAGGGACCGCCGTTGTACCAGTGCAGCGTCACGGGCGGTTGAGTGCCGCGCGCGGGATAGGTCTGCCGGGCGACCGTCCACCGTGCGGCGCTCTCCGGGTGCACCGGTCCGTGCGCCTCGACGCTGGTCGGATGACGGAGGTCGAGCGCCCAGAAGGCCAGATCGCAGTAGTGGCAGAAGAAGTCGCCCAACTGACCATTGGCGAAATTCCACCAGCTCCGCCAGGCGAACGGGGCATACGCCGTGTGGTAGGGCCGGTAGGCAGCCGGTCCGAGCCACAGGTCCCAGTCGAGCGTCGGGGGGACCGGCGGCTGATCGGTGGGCGCATCGGGCTGGGACATATCCGTCGGAACCGGCGGTCCGTCGAAGTTCGCCTGCAGCCACACGTGCACGGTGTCGACCTGGCCGATGGCGCCGGATTGCACCAACTCCACGACGCGCCGATAGTTCTTCTCGGCGTGAATCTGCGTGCCCATCTGCGTCACCAGGTTGTGTTGGCGGGCCAGCGTGGCCAGCAGACGCGCCTCGTGCACGTTGTGCGTCAGGGGTTTTTCACAGTAGCAGTGCTTGCCCAGCCGCATGGCCATGGCGGCGGCGGGCGCATGCGTGTGATCGGGGGTGCCCACCACGACGGCATCGATCTGCGCGTGCATCTGGTCGAACATCTCGCGGAAGTCCCGAAACCGGCGTGCCTGCGGAAACGCCTCGAACGTCGCGGCCGCGCGCGCATCGTCCACGTCGCACAGCGCCACGATGTTCTCGTGCGCGACGCCTTGCACGTCATCGCCCCCGCGCCCGCCAACGCCGATGGCGGCGATGTGAAGTTTTTCATTGGGCGAACGGGACGTTCCCCAACTCAGTTGACCGGCAGTCGTCCAGACTCCGGCGGCCACGGCGGTCGTACGGAGCATATCGCGGCGGGAGATGGGTGTCGGCATGGTGTCGGCTCCTGGGCAGGTGCACACGGTAGCGGGGTGGGAACACGAATCGGACGTGCTCAGTATACCCGGCAACTGCATCAAAACCGACCGGGCTACGACTCGCGGGCCACGACTTCGAAGGGGAGCGCCGGGAAGGTCCCCAGCGACACGCGCCGCTTGCCCCCCGGCTTGCCCTTGCGGCCTGCCGCCGGGCGTTCCACAAACACGTTGAAAATCAGGTTGCCCTGCAGCCCCGGTTTGACCTTCTCCGCATCCGCCGAGATCAACAGGACCATCGCGCCGGGGGCCCGGATCACCCGCACCAGCGACACGCCTTCCGGCGGCTCGCTCAACTCGACCTTCACATCGTCCAGGCTGGGTCGGTTCGGAATCGGCAGCGGGTACCGCACCATGCCTCCGCGCGGGATCTTCAGCAGGTTGTCGGGCGTGGTCGGCCCTTGCCTGGCCAGCAGCGCCGCGCGGGGGGGCGCGTTGCCACTGACATAGACCATCAGCTCGGCAGCAGGCACCAGATGTCGATAGAAGAATGCCTGCATCATGTCCTCGGCCGGGACCGCCGCGCGGACGAGTTCCCGCCCGCGCACATCGGCGCGCCCTTCCAATTCCAGCCGATACGGTTCATCGCGCGCTTCGGCCGGGACCGTCAGCGTGATTGGCACTTTGGTCTGATCGGCCGGGACCCAGGCGCCGCTGAGCGAGAACCCGGGCGGCGGATCCTTGAGAGACAGGCGGATGTCCTGGTCAAAGCCGTCGTGCCGGAGGGCGTGCACCGTGATGGCCACGGTCGAGCCCGGCCGGGCACTGATCGTCGACGGAACGACCCGCAGCGCGAAATCCGGGCGCCGCGCGCTGACACGGAGCCGGTACGCGTACTCGGCACCACCCTTCTTCTGCGTGTCCCCCACGTGGATGAAATACGCGCCATCGCGCGGGAGCTCGACCTGCAACTGGGAATCCGCATGATGCGTGACCAAGCCGGAGCCGACATCCTCACAATCGTCGTTGATCGCGAGCTGATGTCCGTCGGCATCCGTGATCTTCAGCAGCGAGTCGAGCGGTGAATCGAGCCGCCGCGCCACGATTTCGGCGAAGACGTGGCCGCCAGCGCGGCCGTCAAACCGATACACGTCCCAATCGCCGGGCGCATCCACCCGGCCATTGACAATGGTCGGCGGTTCCAGCAGAGGGGCCGTGGTCATGTCGTTGTTCGGTTCCTGCTCGATCATCTCGGGCAGCACGTCCACGGCGAAGGTGACGGCGTTGCTGGTTAGTTTGCGCTGCTCGACGGTGAGCGGATACAGGCCGGGCTCGCGCTGCGTGGCGTCGAACAGGACCGACTTGACGGGCAGGTTCCAGCCGAACACGCCGACCTCGACCGACTCGCCGGTACGCACGCCCAGCGGAAAGACGTGGGTCAGCACGGGGATCTCGCCCACGGTGATGCGATAGACGAAGTCTTCGCGCCCGCGGTAGATCGAGTCGCGGATCTCCACTTCGTACTCGCCATCCTGCGGGATGCGGAAGAACAGGATCGGATCCGGGCGGAAGTAGTAGTCGTCTGCATACGCGACCTCGCGGCCTTCGGCGTCATACAGCGCGACGGTGGCCTGAAACCAGCCGGGCACCGCGTCGGCCAGGTAGGGCACCAGCGCTCGGGCCAGCACGACCACGGCCAGCTTGTCCCCTTTGCGGGCCGGGAACCGAAACCGATCGACGTCCCCCGGCATGATCTGTCCGTTCAGCACGATCGGCAGCGAATCCGTCAACGGCTCGCCGGCCTGCTCGTCGTTCGGCTCCCGCTCGGTCCGCTCGGGATGAACATCCACGTGGAACGCGATCGGATTGGAGATGCCGCGAGGCGTCTTGAGCCGCAGTTCGCGGCGGCCGGGCGCGGCGGCCGCCTCGACCTGCAGCTCGATGCGGACTTCCTCTTCGATGGCGGGATTGAGCTGCCGCTTCTCGTCATTCTGCCGCTGCACGTACTCCTCCAGCCGTTCCAGATCTTCCTCGGTCACCCCCATGTCTTTGATGAGTCGGAGGAACTCAGCGAAGGCCCCCCGTCGATTGCGCAGATCGAACTGTTTACCTTCCGCGGCCAGCTTGTCCCGCACCTGATCAATCTTGTCGCGCAGCCGAAACACCTCGCCCTGACTTAACGGCTTCTTGTGCTTGCCGATGGTCGCCTGGACCCCCGTGCCGGTGACGAGCAGTTCCAGCGGCTCGTCCAGATACTGGCCGCCCAGCAGGGCACTGACCTGGCTCCCGGCCTGCGCGCCGGCCGGATACACGTAGCCCAGGTGCGGCTCCTCCTGCGCGTGTGCGGCGAGCGTCGCGCCCCACACGAGCCCAGCCGCTGCGACCCGCAAAAAGATTGCGTGATTTCGCGACGGCTTCATGCGGAGGGTGGCCGGGGACGAGCGCAGCGCGCCCCCGGAACGCCAACGCTGGGGGCTCACGCCGTTCGTCCCCAGCCACCCGGAAACACGCGATTTCATTCAGACGAGCTCCTTCAGGCGCCCCCCCACCTCGACCCCGTCGCTTTCCTTGGGCAAGAGCGGCACATCCTTCCCCTGCGGATGCGGGATGACGCCATCCGGGTCGATGCCGAGCTGGGCGTACATGCTGCCGATCAGGTCCCACGGGTAGACGGGCCGGTCCTTGACCTCCGCGGCGCGGTCGGTCGACGCCCCGACGACGGTCCCTCCCTTGAAGCCGCCGCCCGCCAGCAGCGTGGAAAAACACGCCCCGAAGTGGTTGCGGCCGCCGTTCCAGGGCGCCTCCCACTGGACGTCCGGCGTACGGCCGAACTCACCCCCACACCACACAATCGTGCTCTCCAACAACCCGCGCGCGGCCAGGTCCTCCAACAGCGACGAGAGGCCCTTGTCCAGCTGCGGCAGCATGCGGCGCATGGCCTGAAAGTGCTCTTTGTGCGTGTCCCAGCCGCCGTAGTTGATCGTGATGAAGCGGACTCCCTTCTCGATCAGCCGTCGCGCCACCAGGCAGGACTGGCCGAACGTGCTCAGGCCGTACTTCGTCCGAACGTCGTCCGGCTCAAGCGACAGATCGAACACCTTGCCGGCATCGCCCAGGATCAGATCGTACGCTTCCTCCTCACACCGCGCCACCGCCTCCATCTGCTCGGAGCCCTGCGACGCGCGGGCCAGGGAATTGAGGCTGCCCAGCAGCTCGCGGCGGGCCCGCTGCCGCTCGTCCGAGATCCCCGGCGCGACCACCCCCTCGACCAGAAACCGCTTCTGCGCCGGATCCCCGCCCGTTGCAAACGGCTTGTAGCGCGGGCCCAGAAAACCTGCTTCCGAGAAGCGTCCCTGCGGTTCGGTGAGCGTAATGTACGGTGGAATCAGTCCCTCGTAGCCGGCATCGTAGCCGGTCAGCTTCGACACGACGGCGCCCACGTGCGGGTAGACCAGATCGCCGCCGGTTTGATGCCCGGTCTGCACCATGTAGGCGGCCGTTTCGTGGCCGTTCTGCCCATGGGTGGTGCTGCGGATGAGCGCATACTTGTCGAACTGCTTGGCCAGCAACGGCAGCAACTCGCCAATGGCCACCCCCGGCACGCTGGTGGCCGCGGACGACTGCAGCGGGCCGCAGTAATCGTTCCCCAGGCCCGGCTTGGGATCAAACGTGTCGATGTGGGCCGGTCCGCCCCAAAGCCAGATCTGGACGACGGACTTGGCCTTCGCTCCGTCCGCGGCTGCCCGTGCGGGCGCTGCCGCACGGTGCGTGAGCCAGAAGCCCGTGGCCGCCACCAGGCCCCCCTGCAACAGCGAACGGCGCGTAATCGGGATCCCCGTCAGGCCCAGCATCGGATCGAACAGCTTGCCGCGGGCCGGTTCGTCCGGCCGGTGCTCTCGAGTCTTCATCGGCTACCTCTTCTTTTCTCTCCGCTCCGGTCCTGCCGCGCGTGCCGCGCCGCGGAGCCGGCTCCTAATGGCGGTACAGGAACTCCACACTGTTGAGCAGGGCCCAGGTCAGATCGGTCAGCGCCTGATGCCCCTGCACGACGTCGGATTTGGCATACTTGTCGAACACCTGCAGTTCACGCTCCGTGGGGAACCGCGCAAGGATGGTCAGGTAGAGGCGCGTCGCCGCTTCCGGCATGTTCTTGCTGGTCCGCGTCAGCTCCCGCAGCTTTGCACTCTGCTCGATCTTGCGCTGCACATGACTGGAATTGAGCAGGTGCAGTCGCTGGGCCGCCGACGGTCGATTGTTCCGCTCCAGCTCCAGCCCCGTGTCGCGCGGCGGACGTCCGAACATCTCGAGAAACGTGCTGGTAATGCTGCCGTCGGCCAGTGCAATGGACCGCTGATGCGGAGGAATGAACGTGAACGGCTCGGGGATGGGGCTCGAATACTCCTCCGTCGTGCCGCTGATCTGACAGAGCGCATCGACCAGCACCTCGGCGTCCAGGCGCCGCAGCGGGTAGTAGGCGAAGTGCTGCGCCGCATCCGAATGATCCGACTGGGGAATGGACGACAGTTGATACGTGCGCGAATTGAGGATCAGCCGGAACAGCGCTTTCAAGTCGTACTTGGCGGCATACAGCTCCCTCTCCAGCAGCTCGAGCAGCTTCACGTTCGCCGGCGGGTTGTCGGGCCGGATGTCGTCCGGTTCATGAATGATGCCCCGCCCCAGCAGCCAGAACCAGACGCGGTTGACAATACAGCGGGCGAAATCGGGATTCTTGGGACTGATCAACCAGTCGGCGAACACCTCGCGCGGGTCGCGGTCGGCGGTCAGCTCGACATTCGAGCCATCCGGCAGCACCGCGTACTTCGGTCCTTCGGAGAGCAACTTCTGGGAGTCGAAGTAGACGATCTCCTCCTTCCACTCGCGCGTCTTCTTGTAACCGATGTACTGGAAGAAGACCGCCATCTCCGCCAGTTTCTCGGGTGGCCATGTTTCGGCCCGCGTGCCCATGAACGTCAACGCGACGGCCCGCGCCAGCGCCTCAGGCTGTTTCGACTGCGACGCGCGATAGAAATTGACCGGCCCGTCACGGAAGTTGCTGCCGCTGGCGCACAGCAGCGCCCGGGCAAATTCGTCGTAGCGCATATTCTCGCGGAGGGCAGTCTTGATCCAGCGGTGATACGCCTGCACGGCGTTCGGCCAGAGATTGATCGGGAACTCCGCCTTGACACGGAGCAGATCACACCACTTCAGGGCCCAGTACTCGGCGAACTCGTCCCGCTCCAACAGCTGGTCGATCAGGTCCCGCCGCTTGTGCGGATTTGGATCGGCCAGGAACTGGCGGGCCTCTTCGAGTGTCGGCAGAGTCCCGATGACATCCAGGTAGACCCGCCGCAGAAACACGGCGTCCGAACAGAGCCGGGCCGGCTCGATCCCCTCCTGCCGCAACTTCGCGAAGACAGCCGCGTCGATCTTGCCCCGCCGGCTGACGTTTTCGTCACTCTCAAAGACCGGATTCAGCGGGCGGTCCGCCGCCACGACGCGCGGCGCGAACAACCCGATCAGCAGCAGGGCGACACCCCAACGCATGGTCATTCTCCCGTTCCCATCATACCTGAAACCGTCGGACGGAGGGAATGTTTTGCCCGGCCCGCGGGCATGATATACTCCAAATGTCCTCCCTCACCTGTCACGATTGCCATGAGGATTCCAGCGTGATCGAAATTGTACGGCAGTATCTGGCCATCGTCCGCAAGGGGACGCTGGCCCCGAGCGACGAGGCGGACCTGGAGCGAATTTACATGGAGGCGCTGCGTCAGCACCCCTCCCACCGCCTGGTGCAGATTCACGAAATGACCTTGCACGGGGTGAGTTTCAACGTGGCGGAACAACTGCGGGACCTCCTGGCTGAAGAAATTACCGCCCTGGACCCGATCTCGCTCCCCGAAGAGCCGCATTAGGAGCCTGCGCGAGAACCGCGTGACGGGCCGGGAGGTCCGTCCTGCGGCGAGGTTTTCGTACAGGCACGAAGCCGACACAGCCAGCGTCGCGGGAGTGCCCTGTGAGCCAACTCGAGGGGAAGCTGGGGGTCGCCATCCACGGCGTGGGCGACGTGGCGTACGCCCATGCCGCCAGCTGGCGCAAGAACCCACACGTGGAAATCGTCTCGGTCAGCAGCCGCAATCCCGAGAGCGCTCGGCAGCTGGTGGACCGCCTGCAGCTGACCTGCCCGGTCCGCCCCACGATGGAAGAGGTTCTGCGCGACGAGCGCGTGCAGATCGTCAATCTCAGCGGCCCCAACCACGTGCACGCCGAGCAGGCCATCGCGGCCGCCGAGGCGGGCCGGCACGTGCTGGTGGAAAAGCCGATGGCCCTGACGCTGGCCGAATGCCGCGCCGTGCGCGATGCAATCGCCCGGCACGGCGTCAAGAGCATCGTCGGCTTCGTCCTCCGCTGGAATCCGCTGCTCGAGAGCCTCAAGTCCCTGGTGTCGCAGAATGGTCTGGGCCAGCTCTTTTATGCGGAGGTGGACTACTGGCACGGCCTGACACCGGCATATCGCGGTTGGGAATGGGCGTCGCGGATCGCCACGGGGGGCAGCGCCATGCTCTTCGGCGGCTGCCACGCCGTTGACGCGCTCCGCTGGCTCGCGGGCGATGAAGTCGCCGAAGTGGCCGCCTTCGGGCACAATCCGCACGGGCTGTACGAGTACCCCCCGAACGTCGTCGCCGCCGTCAAGTTCCGCAACGGCATGGTCGGCAAAACGTCCGTGCTGCTCGATGCCAAGATCCCCTACACCTTCAATATCGATCTGCTCGGCACCGAAGGGGCGGCACGCGATAACCGTCTGTGGCTGCCCCGCCTGCTCCCGGGACAGCGGCAGTGGACCGCGTTTCCGACCATCGGCCCGGATAGCGGCGATGTCCATCACCATCCCTTCGACGCCCAGATCAATCACTTTGTCGAGTGTATCCGGCAGGACGTCGAGTCGCACTGCAACGTCGCGGACACCTTCCACACGCACGAGCTCTGTCTGGCCATCGATCAGTCGCTGGCCGCCGGCGGAACCGTCGTCCGACTGCCGCTCGAGAACGCCTGAGCGGAGTCAGCCGCGGTCGCCTCACCCCGCACCGCGGCACACAGCGCCCGGATCGTGTCCAGGTTATAGTCGGCCTCGACGTGGAAGCCGATGTGCAGCTGGCCACCCGCGTTCTCCTCGCGCACGCGGTCGAACCAGGCCAGGATCCGTCCCGGCGTCGCGGCCGTCATGTCTTCCACCAGGGGCGCGATGCTGACGGGAAACGCGTCCCCGAATGCGGCGCGAATCTGGGCCACGGACGTCTCGCCTCCCACGTCCAGCGAGGCCAGCTGGCGGATGTCACGGCACGCGGTGATCAGATGATCGCTGCGCCCACAGGAATGAAACCGCACGTGCCCCCACCGGTCGCCCAGCAGCGACGTGGCCGGCACGACGAAGCGACGGAAGACCTCCTCGTCGAGCATACACGCGGCGCACTCGCCCACGTGAATCCCCGAAATCGTGACGCCGCCCACCGCCGTGAAATGATCCACCAACACCAGCGTCACCTCGGTCAGCCAGCGGATCAGCGCCAGACATTCGTCCGGCGCGGCAATCAGATTCATGAAGAACTCATCACCGCAGAACTTCAAGCCCGATGTCACGGCCCCGTGCACGGCCGCGCGGCCGGAGGCGTCCCAGAAGAACGGCGGGATCGCCCGCCAGCGGTGCGCCGGATCCGCCTGGATCGCGCGGATCTGTGCTTCCCAGTGGTGAACCAGGGGATGATCGAGCAGCGCCGCGGGCGCGGGCAGATCCGCCACAGACCGCCCGGTTAGGACCAGCGGCGAGATGTCCGCATCGGCGTCCTCCGTCGGCACGAACTCGGCCCCCACCAGCAGGCCCACAATCAGATTCGGTTGGATCCCCCCGATCAGCACCTGGTCGGCACCGAGCCACTCGGCGCGGCCCAAATTCGACTCGGTGTAGCACACCGGCAGATCCGCCAGCACGCGCGCCACATGCTGCCGACACGGCTGGTCCACCGCCTGCCGGACCTGGGCGTCGAAATAGTAGGCCCGATCAAAGCGCACGCCGAGCTCTTTTGCGAGCCAGCTCTTGGCGACACTGCCGGCTATGCCGATCACTCGTGGGTCCTCCGCCGACGGCGTCCCGGCTCGTACAGCCCAACCGCGGACGCGGCCTGCAACCGCCATCTTACGTACGGGCGACGAGGGGTGACATCCCCACCCGCCTCACGCGGCATTCTGCGCCGCCCAGGTGTCGCGGCCGAGCGACGGCACCGTCCCACCGGCCGCCAGCGCGCCTCCATCCCTGGGGTGCTTGCTTTTGACGTGCCAGTTCATAGGATAGCCGGCGTTCCTCAGCACTCAGGAGATCCGACTTCATGAACGTACACGACGTCATACGAGGCAGTTTCGAGCGGTCCAAAATGGTGACCGACTTGCTGCTGAGCGACTTTTCCGATGCGGAGCTGATGGAGCGGCCGGTGCCGGCGGCCAACCATCTCGCCTGGCAACTCGGGCACCTGATCAGCTCACTGCGGTTCTTTGGCGAGGCGATTCGGCCGCAGGGCATGCCGGCGCTCCCGGATGGGTTCGATCAGCAGCACGGCAAAGAGACAGCCAGCTCCAACGACGCGGCGGCGTTCCTCTCCAAGGACGACTACCTGCGGCTGCTGGACCAGCAGCGTGCGGCGCTGGTCGACCTGTTGAACCAACTGACCGAAGACCAGCTGAGCCAGGACGCACCGCCCGATATCCGCAGTTACGCCCCCAAGGTGGGCGATATGCTGGAAATGGTCGCCGCCCACGAGCTGATGCACTCCGGACAGTTCACCGTACTGCGTCGCAAACTGGGCAAACCGGTCGCGTTCTGAACGCCGATGGCAATCGGGTCCGACGATCCGCTGACCGTCACGCTGGTGTCCACCGAGCGGCTGTGGCAGGGGGGCGAGGAACAGGCCTGGCAACTCGCCCTGGGACTGCGCCGGCGCGGCCACCGCTGCACGATCGTCGCCCTGCGGGCCGCACCATTCGCCCAGCGATTGCAGCACGCTGGGTTTGACGTGCGCACCGTAGGCGGAAAACTGCCGCTGCCCCACCGCGTGTGGGCGCTGCGCCGCAGCCTGCGCACGTGGCGATCGCAGATCGTCCACTGTAATGACGCCCAGGCGGTGCTCCTGGGTGGTCTGGCCGCCAAGTGCCTGCCCGACTGCGCGACCGTGGCCGCCCGACGTGTGAGTTTCCCGATCCGCTCACCGGCCAAGTACCGTTATCTGTGCGACCGCGTCCTGTGCGTCTCGACCGCCGTGGCAGCCGTTTGTGCCCAAGCCGGGCTCCCTCGCGAGCGTCTGGGCGTGGTCCACGATGGCGTCGACCCGGCCCGCATCGCCGCGGGGGATCGTGCGCGCGGTCGCTGCGCCTTGGGCCTGCGCGGCGACGAACTGCTGGTGCTGAGCGTCGGAAGCCTCGTCACCTGCAAAGGTCATCAGGATCTGGTAGACGCTTTTCCCGCCGTCCGGCAGCGGCTACCGCAGGCGCGCTGCGCGATCGCCGGCGCTGGCGACCAGGAATCGGCACTCCGCGCTCAGATCGAACAACGCGGACTGGTCGATGTCGTCCGTTTGCTGCGCTACCGCGACGACGTCCCCGACCTGCTGCATGCCTGCGACCTGTTCGTGTTTCCTTCCCGCGACGAAGGCCTGGGATCGACCCTGATCGACGCCATGCTCGCCCGCCGGCCGATTGTCACGACCACTGCCGGCGGGATTCCCGACCTGAGCGGCTCACCGGTGCCAGCAAGGGCGGATTACGCCTGGGTCGTGCCGCCGGCATCGCCCGCGGAGCTGGGTCGCGCCGTGATCGAAGCCCTCGAGCATCCCCACTGGTGCGCCGAGATGATCGAGCGAGCTGCGGAGCGCGCCGCGAGCGAGTTCACGCACGACGCGATGGTGGACGCGACCGTCCGGCAGTATCGCGCGATGCTCGAGGCATCGTGCGTCGGGCACGCGTCCTCGGCGCGCTGAATACCCCCCCAAACATCCCAGTCTCCTTATAATCGCATTTCTGCGTTACCTCCGTGCTCGCGACGTTGAACCAGGTCGCGTGTCACTGCGGTCCCGCTGCAAAGCACAGCAGGTGACGATTGGCACACCAGGGCGCATCGGGCAGGCCACTACATTCATTAGGAAATGATTAGAACATTGTTAAGATCTACAGTTCTTGCGGGTTATGCAGACTAAACGGATTGGACTTTCTGCGCAAAGTTTGCCGATAGACGATCCATCCAACGAGACTGCGGTATCGGAGGGCGTTTCTTTTCGCGGCCGTTGCGGAGCGAATCTGAGTGCCTTAGAGGACAGACTGCCATGAAGCGAGGTCTTTCCCAGTTCGGTCTGCGATCGGGTGGGTGCGGTGCGGTCGAGTCCCAGCGGGGGCGGCTGAGCCGACCGTCGCTGTGCTGGGCCTTGGAGTTACTAGCGGTGTTCCTGTCCGGTCTCCTCCCGGGTTCCGGCGTGGCCGCCGACGAGTGGGTCTCGACGGCGCGGATGGACGAGATTCTGCAGCGACTCGAGCGGGCCGAGGGATCGCTGGCGGATCTGCAGGACCAGAATGAGCGGTTACGCGAGCAGCTAGCCGGCAGTCTGGCGACCTCGCTGGTTGCGCCGCAGAGCGCACCCGCATCACCCGAGAAGCCCGACGCGGCGGCGACGGAGAAGGGTCCGGAGCCCAAGAAAGACAAGAAATGGTACGAGAAACTCAACATTCGCGGGTACGCGCAGTTCCGATACAACTATCCCACGCACCTGGCCGACGGTTCGGCGCTGCCGCAGCATGCGGGCGACTCCTCGATTGGCCCGGACCAGGAGTTTCTGATACGTCGGGCACGTGTGATCCTCTACGGCGACGTGAGCGACCACCTGTACGTGTACTTCCAGCCGGACTTTGCCAGCACACCCAACGCCGCCGTCGACGGCATCGAGTTCGCCCAGATTCGGGACTGGTATGGCGATGTGTATCTGGACAAGGACAAGGTCCATCGGTTTCGGGTGGGCCAGTCGAAGGTGCCCTACGGCTGGGAGAACCTCCAGTCCAGTTCCAACCGTCTCCCGTTGGACCGCGATGACGCCTTCAACAGTGCCGCACGGAATGAACGCGACCTGGGTGTCTTCTACTACTGGACGCCGCAATGGGCGCAAGAGGTGTTCGAGTACATATCCGACGAGAATCTGAAAGGGTCGGGCAACTACGGGGTGTTTGGGATTGGGCCGTACAATGGCCAGGGCGGCTCGCTGCGGGAGTTCAACGACCAGCTGCATGTGGTCGGCCGTGTGACACTGCCCTTGCAGCTGGCAACGGGGCAAGTGGTTGAATTTGGCGTGCAGGGGTTTACCGGCCAGTACGTGGTGTTGGGTTCGGCCATTGCGCCGCTGGGTGTCGGCCCGGCCGTCGTCCCGCTCGGTACGCGCGGGCGGGCTGGCGGCGAGGACGGACTGCTGGATCAACGCCTGGGTTGGAGTTTCGTGTACTATCCACAGCCGCTGGGCTTTCAGATCGAGCATACGATTGGCCGCGGCCCGGAACTCAACGCGGCCCAGACGGCAGTCGAGCGTGGCTCGGCGCACGGCGGTTACGCCATGATCTTCTATCGCCACAAGTCGGCCTGCCACGGCGAATTCTGGCCCTACGCGCGGTGGCACTATTTTGAAGGTGGCTACCGCAGCTTCCCCAACGCGCCGTCCACGTCCATCAACGAATGGAACATCGGGCTGGAGTGGCAGATTCGCAAGGAAATGGAGCTGACCTGCGAGTACATGGTGACCGACCGCACCAACCTGCTGCCGCAGACGACCGGCCTCTCGTACGAGCAATTCGCCGGGCAGGTGCTCCGCTTCCAGTTCCAGATCAACTACTGATCTGCGATAACTCCCTGTCCAGTTTCCGCATGCGCGGGTCTCGAGCTGGGTGCGGATGAGGGTGCGCTGCCCCTGCACCGCGAGCAGCAGGCAGTTGATCCCTGAGCCGATCCCCACCATCCCGACGCGGTCCCCCGGCTGGAAGAGGCCGCGATCGAGCCCAATGGCCATCGTGATGGGCAGCGCGACCGAACCGGTATTGCCGCGCCTGACATCAGGGCGGGCATTTCCATTTGCACACTCAGCACCGACTGTTCCACCTGTGCCGCGATTGTCGAGATTTCCAGCCGCGAAGTTCAGACAACAGGACGGCACGCTCGTCAGCGGACGGGTTCTGCGCAGTGACAGGCCGTCGTTCAGCTCTCGCGAGCTATTCTTGCCCAAAAGGCGTGGTGTGATGCCGGGATTGCTCGATCCCGGAAGCACGCAATTCCAGGCAGCGCGTTGTGCCGAAGTCAGTCCCCGGGGGTCTTTGCTATGATGCGCCGACTCTTCGTTCGGCTGTTCCTTTGCTTCTTCGCAATGGTAAGCATCACCGTTCTGGCAGGCTGCATCGCGGGGTACTT
>JALOQX010000392.1 GCA_025459265.1 Pirellulaceae bacterium
AATCGCCCGTCGTCGTGGGCGTCAAGTAGCCGCGCATCCGGCCGCCATAGGCGTCAGCCCAGTTGGCGGGAGCTTCGAAGAGCGTGCGATACTCGCGCCCGCTCGGGTTGTGCGGATAATCGGGATGGCTGGTCAAGTCGCCGACCGCGTTCCCGACGCCGATGTTCAGCCAGTACTCCCAGAGGACGCCGTTGCCGTAGAAGCACGTCGTCTGATGGTCTGCGGGGAGGAAGACCGCTGAGGCCGTGCACAGGTCGTTGACCGTGACGGTGTAGGTCGTGCCCAAGGCCAGCGTCGACGTGGTCAATCGCACGGTGAATCCGTCGGGTCGGAGCGTGGCCGCCGTCACCGTCACGCCGTCCGAGAGCGCGTAGTTGGCCGCTTGCTCTGCGCGCGTGCGGTCCATCGGCTCAGTAAAGACGATCTGCACAGATGTGGCGCTGAGCGCAGCGGCCGACACCATCCCCGCCGGCGCCACGCTGATGGTCGCGGAGCGTCCGCTCTCAACATCGAACGGGTTGGTGGCGGACACCTGATACCGATGTCTGACGCCGGACGACGCCCCGGTGTCCGAGTAGCTCGGGGTCGTGGACCGGGCGTACTCTTGACCGTCGCGGTAAACCACGTAATGGTGAACGCTGCTCTCCGGATCGGTGGCGGCCGCCCAACTCAAATCCACGCGCGTGTCGGTGACGATCACGGCGCACAGATTGTCGGGCACGGTCGGCGCGCTGGTGTCAGGCCGCGGTCCCCATTGCGACAATCGAATTCCGGGCAAGGGCGCGTCGGGGTCTGCCGGATCTTCCCAGTTGCCTCCGGGCAACTGCCAGCGGACGGCGATGTTGTCGCCGCCGCCCCCTTCCTTGGCCAGCGCCTCGATGTAGTACTTGCGCCCGACCGTCAGCACGATCGGCGCCGACTGTTGCGCCGCGTACCGGGTCCACTGCCGCGCGTCGGTCCATCCCGGCACGGAAGCGATCTGGACCTTGTTCGCGGGATCTTCATCGGTCGACAGCCAGAGTTCGCCGTAGTCGTCGCTGGAGATCCAGAAGATGTATGCGCCACTCGTCGGTGGGTGGACGTAGCCCCGCATGCGGGTGCCGTAGTTGTCGTTCCAGTTGACAGGTCCCTCGAAGGACGTCTCGTACGCGCGGCCCGCAGGGCTGTCGGGATAGCCGGGGCTGTTCGTAAGGTCGGTCACCAGCACGCCGCCGATCCCGGTCCAGTACTCGCGGAGAATGAAGCCGTCGCCTTGGGGAGCGTACGTGAATGTAATCCCGAGGCCGTCGCGAAGCTCATTGCCCGAGACCGTGGCCAGGTTGTGGATCGTCACCGAGTAGGCGTTGCCGACGACAAGCGGTTGGGTGGTACTGAGAGTCACCAGCAGTCCGTTGGCCGAGAGGGTGGCACCGCTGAGCTCTCCGCCGGTGAACACGTAGTTGCCAAGCGCCGTGGCAGTTGCCGGCGTGAGGGCCTCAGTGAAGACCAGCTCGATGTGCGAGGCGTCGGGGACTGAATAGTTAATGATGCCCGGCACCGTCACGACCGCTCGTGTGGATCGCAGGCCTTCGTAGCCGTCGCGATTGACGGCCGATACCTCGTACGCGTAAGGCCTCAGCGGCTCAACCGCCTCGTCCCGCCAGGATGTCGTTGTCGCGGTGCCGAGCACTTTGCCATCGCGGTATACGACGTAGTAGTCGACATAGCTTTCATGGTCGATCGCGGCGGCCCACTGCAGCGTGATCGCGTCGGGATTGGCCGTCACGTGGCTGGTAAGGAGAGTGGGCGCCGAGGGCGCCGACTTGTCGATGGCGACATTCGCCTTTCCCGGCGTGCCGCGCCGTCCCCCGGCGATCCAGTTGATCGGATCATTGCCATACTGGTTCACGTCGAGCCGGTTCAGGGACGAGCCGGTGCCGTCCGGCTCTGCAGGCCAGGGAGCATGGTCCTTGAAATTGGTGTAGTCGGCGCGGTAGTACGGGACATAACTGGTCAGCGGGTCAGCATCCCCAATCTGGAACAGCTTGACGGCGTCGCCGTTATTGCTGAGTGCCCCGCTGTAGACACCGGCCACGGGAATCGCGTTTGCCGCGACGTCGTAGCGCGCATCAAATGCCCCGTAGTCGCTCACGAGAACCAGGTAGGTACCGGCGTCGAGCGTAACGGGTCCGCGGCTACTCCACGGGGAAGTGCACACGGGATCGTCCACGATCACCTCGTGGTTCACCTTCCGGAACTTGACCTGATCGGCGATGGTCCAGTCGTTCGGTCCAGCGCTGCCACGGGTGAGCTCCACCGTGCCGGTCCCGTTGAAGGAGTACGTGCCCAGCGACACCCAACCGTCAGGGTCCGTATACGTAAACACGTCGTCGTCCTGGTCGATGGAAACCAGCGTGCTTCCGCTGGCCGACGTGATGCGGTACTGGGCGGCGTCGTCAAGATCGCGCTTGCGAAGCATCGCGTCGTACAGGTCGTAGCGGACCAGGACCTCGTAGGCACCGTTCTGCAGACTATGGGCGGTCCACGTGGCGGCGGCGCCGGGTTCGAGGGTCCAGGACTCGCGAGCTGATCCATCGGCGTCGTACCAGCCGAAGGTAAAGCCGATTCCGTCGCCCAGGTAGAAGTTGCGCAGCGTCTGCACGGTGCCGGAGCGGTTGTAGATCTCCAGGAATTCGAAGTCGTCGGTGCCGTAGCCGGCGGCGATTTCGGCCGCCGTGGCTGCCGCCGGGTGGTACATGAGCTCGCTGACGACCAGCGGTGCGCTGTTGAGGGCACCTGAGTAGAGCGGCCCCACGCCGAACGTCTGCGTCTCGAGCAAGGTGAAGTCCGTGGCGCCCGTTGATTTGACGTGCCGGCCGACGGATCGGCCACGCGGCGTAGCGCCGAAATCGACGTGTTCGCGATAACCGCCTGCCACGCCGGACGCATTGGAACTGAGGTACACGTCGTCGCCGTACTCGCTCAGGGCGAAGGGCACACGCGCGCCCGGATCACCCGACCCGGCACCGAAGTCGGCGTCCTCGGTGAGCACAAGGTAGCCGTGCGCCGCGATCCAGGTGTCGGCAGCGATGCGATACTTCGTGAGGTCATCCGCGGCATCGCTGAGGAACCACCCACCGACGTCGATCGCCTGATCGGTCGTGTTGTGGAGCTCGATCATGTCCTCGGGAGACGCGTCCTGATGAGCCAACACCTCGTTGATGACCACGGAGCCGGGCACGACGAGCGCATCGTCGTAGCCCGGGGTGCCACCGGGGGCCGCACTGCTGCGCCAGCCGTCGCTGGCGTCCCAGAGCGTCAGGGCACCGAGCGGGTCGCGGATTGTGAGCGAGAAGCCTGCGCCGTCCGTCTGGTCGTACCAGTCGTCCTGGTATTCAAACAGGTGGATGTCCCCGCCGACCGGCGCGTCCAGTTCGATCGTCTCCCCGGCGTTGTCCAGGCTGCCTGCGTATTCGCCCGCAATAATGCTCGGGTTGACCGTCCCATAACGGAAGAGGAAAGCCGGCTCATTGCGCACAATCACCCGATACTGGCCGGGTGCGATCGACACCGCGTCCGGGAACGTGAAGGCGATCCCGTCGCTGAAGCGGAGCCCGCCCAGCGGCAACGTCTCGGTGCCGATGTTCTTGATCTCGAGGAACTCGAAGTCGTCGTTGTTCGCAAAACCGGCGGCCATTTCAGCGGCGGTGGGGGGGGCCGGGTTGTACATCATCTCAGTGATGCGGATCGACGGTGCCAGGTCGACGTAATACGTCGCCTCGTTCATCGCACTCCATACGCCGTTGACGTAAGTTCGTGACTTGACGTGCGTGTTCGCGATGAGTGTGATCGGGCCGTCGTAGACCAAAGCGCCGGGTCGGATCGCACCGCCCGGCAGACGCGGATCGGAACCGTCGACGCTGTAGTAGATCCTGCCCGCCGGCGCGGTGATGCCCAGGGCAGCCCCCAGCTGGAAGGTGCCTCCGTGCTGAGACGTACCGTTGACCTGGAAGGTGGGCGCTTCGGTACTCGGATACAGCCCGCCATTGCGCAGCTGCTGGATCAGCGACCCGTTGCGTTGGGGCAGATACGTACTCAAGAGCCAATCGCGTTCGTTCTGCCAATCGGTCGGCTTGAAGGGCACGCCCGAAACCACATCTCCCCAGCGGGCCGACTCGGCGGTTATTGCCGCCGCCACCGCGTTGGCCAGGCTCTCGTAACGAGCCACGGCCGCCGCGGTCGTCAGCGCGCCGTCGTTAAACAGGTGCTTGTGGGCCCGATCCGCAAATAGCATCCGAAATTCGGTGTTCTTGCGGAGCCAGTAGTACGGCTCGGCTGGGTCGTTAGAGTCGGCGCCGCCGACCCCCGTCATGTCTCCCGCCGGATCGCGGATCCACGCCAGACCCAGGGCCATTTCCGTGTCCCAGGGGAAGAATTTGAAGCCCGTGCTCGACGCGCCCCGCGGCCGGGCCACGTACCAGTTGTGGCCGGGCCAGTCGGCGTTGCAGACGAAGAAGTTCAACAGCATGTAGTCGATATAGTTCGGCACGTCGAGCAGGCTTTCGACGGCGGGATCGTCCGTGCCGTTGGGGAAGTTGCCCTGCACCCGCTGATAGGCCGCCGTGCTGCCGTCTTCGAAGTTGAAGTTCATCAGGTCGTACCACGGCTGCATGCTGCTGCCACCGACCGGCTCACCCGCGTTCACCGCGTCCCAGTCTTCCCGGTTGCCGCCCAGATAGCTCGCCGCAAATGACGCGTCGGGCCGCTCCACCGGGTTGTATACTCCCCAGTACATGCCGTTGACGTACAAGTGCACAAACTCGCCGTGCGAGGCGGTGCTCATCATGGCCAACAGCGTCTGGTCGGCGAACTGGTCGCGGATGAACTGGGCCTGCGAGCCTCCCCAAGTCCAGCCGTCGTTGAAGTTGGAGCGGAGGATGAGGGTGTCGAACCTGTCGGTGCCCTGATCGCCGAAGAGTGGGAAGTCCAGCTTGCCCGGCCCGTACACGTCCTTGAACACGACCCGCAGCGAGTGTTTTTTGAACTCGGGGTAACGCCCCACGCCGCCGTAGATGCGCAAGCCCGCGTTGACCTGGAACTCGTCGCCGGACCCTTCGGGATCGAAGTACTCCAACGACATCGGCCGCTCCCACCCTTCCGCCAGCGGATTGGCGTAGATTCCCGTTGCCGGATCGAACAGGTTGGCCTGGTCGGTGACGATGGACATCGTCGGCAGCGACCGGAGGGCTTCCTTGAGCGTGTCGCGGTACGCCGGATCGTCGACGATATCAGGGTCCATCTGGTAGTCGGCCGGCGTCCCGTTCCACGTGGCAGGTAACCCGGGCGGCACGGCCGGCTGCACGAGGACATCATCCAGGAACACGTAAGTCTGTGTGTCCACGTCGGTCGCCGCGTATGCGGTCTTGAACGCCGCCGCCCGAACGGTCGTCGTGCGGTCGATGGTGATCGGGCCGGTGTACGTGTAGCAGTTGGCTTGCGCGGTCATCGTACCGGTGGCGGGTGTGGCGGGCACCCCCGACACCGTGTAGTCGAACGTGTTGGCGGTCACGCCCGAGATGACGAATACCCCGTTGTACTCCCGCGCAGTCGCTCCCCGGACAAGAACCCAGTCGCCGTTGGCGTAGCCGTGGTTGGCGAGGGTTGCGGTCGCCGTCGAGCCGCTGCGGGTGATGCTCGTGAGCGACTTCGTGTTGTCCGCGTCGGTGGGCGTTGCACCGTTGAGCGAGTAGCGGATAGTCGCGCCGGGAGTGGCCGTGCTGATGATCAGGGAGAACGGCTGCGTGTAGAACCCGCGGTCCACCGAAAAATGCGTCTCCGCCACCCGGTACCAGTATTCCGGGGAATTGGACGCGCCGGGCGTCGGAATCGAGAAGTAATGTTCTCCCATGCCCTGGTACACGATTTGGGACAGCTCCGGCAGCACCAGCAGGTCGCCGTCGGCTGGCGAGACGTTCAGGGTTTGTATCGCCAGCACGTTGCCCGCGGGCTGGAGCAGGTGGAGGTGTTGCGACACGTTGACGTTCTCGAACATGATGGCCTGCGAGTCCGGCCGCTCGGCCGTGGCCCGCGAATTGTACGCGACGGATGTCGGCGCATTGCGGCGGGCAATCTCCACGCCGTTCAGATAGGCCACGTACCCGTCGTCGTACTTCATCTTCAACGTCAGGGACTGGAGCGACTGCGGGTCGGCCACGCCGAACGTGATGCGGCTGTACAGCGAGGCATTGTTGGCGGCCTGCATGGCCGCCTTCACATCGGTGCGGATCAGGCTCGCGAACGTCGATCCGGACCCCGAGCCGTCAAACGGTTCGCTGGTCACTGCCAGCCCGCCATGGGCCGTGTCGCCGATCAGGCGGAAATCACTGTTCCACGAGTTGTTGACCCCCGGGGCCGCGAACAGCTCGGTGGACGCGCCGCCGCCCCGCTCGTAAGAGATCAACTCCACGCGGTAGTCCCCGGCGGCCAGGCTGTTGATGACTCCGAACGAATCGTCGGGCCCGCGCGGCGAAGAGAACTCCAGCGTGTCGCCGTTGATGGTCGTGCCCCACTGGCCGTAGGCCGCATCAAAAGTGACGCCGCTGATTCTCAGCCGAAAACCGTCGTCACTGTTGACCCCAAAAGTCCAGTCATTTGTGGTGGGGACGTGAATGATCCCCGCAGCCCGCACCACGAAGTCGTCGTGGTCGATTCCGCGTGGCATGCCGGGAAAAGACTCGTCGGGTGCGTAGTGGCCGCCACCGCCCGTGTCCTCGAAATTCACCACACCGATCGTTTGCGTGTGGACCGCCGTCTGATACGACGGCGTGCTGATCACGCTCTGGGCCACGGCCAAGTCGGAAACGGCAATACTGGCTTTGTAGTTCCAGACGGCGAAACCGGGCACGAGATTGGCGAACCCCAGGCCGGTGGGCCCCTGCGCCCACGAGGCGTCATTAAAACTCGGCTGCGTCCATGTGGTCGCCAGCGAAGCGTTGGTCGGAACGAAGTACCGGGTCTCGGCCCCAGCGGAGACGAGCTTCGTTTCGTCGATGTTCTGGCCGAGGCCGTAGGAAACGTTCTCTTCCTGGCGGGGGTAGCCGGGGCGGTACTCGTGCACGACGCGGCCCAAATTGTCGAGCAGGCCGAGGTACTCGCCAGGATCGCGGCTGAGTCTGAAATTGGTGTGCAACTCCGGAGTGATCAGGTCGTTGCCCGACGCGAAGACGACACGGAACTCGCCCGGGCCGAGTGTCACGGAGGGGAACGTCCAGGTGTTGCCGCTGTCCCGTAGCGTCCAGCCGGTCAGGTCGACCGGCTGGGCGTCCGGATTGTAGATCTCGATCCAGTCCTGAAGCGGAACTCGCTGATGAGCGGCGCGAGGATTCGCCGCGGCTCGAGCCGCTCGACGCCCAGTGGCCGGCCGCGCCGCGCGCGGGACGAAGATGTCGTGCGCCAAGCCGCCCTTCCGAACAAACGCGCCCGCCGGCCCCTCCGTTTCTCATGATGATGCGCCATGAATCCGTCCAAGATCGGTGCCTGGCCGAAATGCATTACCCTGGGTTGTCCCCACGGCGTGCGATGAATGTGACGTCGATCAGCTCTCCGGGGCGCACCTCGAGGCCCTCGGGCAACAGCACGCGCACCGGCAGACCCCACTCCGGCACTTGGGGATGTCGGCGCTGATGGACGGGGATCAGCTCGATCTGCGGGCCGACACTCTCCACCACGCTTTCGCGCGGCTGGCTTCCGACGGTGCGCGCCCGAACCTTGACTCCCCAGCCGACCGTCGGCGGTGCGCCGCGCTCCTGCGGAATGTAACTGACGATGTAGCGGGCCTGCTCTGAGGCGATGGTGAGGATCGGATCTCCTGCCCGCACGCTTTGCCCGGGATAGCGGTGGACCGCCACGACGGTGCCCGCCAGCGGGGCGCGGGACTCCAGGTTTT
>JALOQX010000393.1 GCA_025459265.1 Pirellulaceae bacterium
CTCCCGAAACAGATGCACTGGAACTATTTCCGGTTCTGCATCGGACCGGTACCCGACCGCTGGCTGGAGATTTGTGACGAAGTGGGCTTGCTGATCCAGAACGAGTTCTTCGTCTGGACCGGCCGACCCGGCTGGTACGAAGGGTACTCCCGCAGCTACGACAGCCAGGAAATGATCCGCCAGTACCGGGACTGGCTGCGCGACAACTGGAATCACCCCAGCGTCGTGGTCTGGGACGCCAACAACGAAACGGAGGACAAGTCGTTCGGCGAACAGATCATTCCGGCCGTGCGGCCGCTGGATCTGTCTGGTCGGCCCTGGGAGAACAGCTACAATCCGCCCGCTGATCCCAACGATCCTGTGGAAGATCATCCCTACCTGATGTCGGGGGGACACTTCGGCACGCTGACGTTCCGGATGAGTGACCTGGAGACGCGGGATGGATCGCCGCAACCTGGCGTACTGCCGACTGACACGAATCCGCCACTGGTGAACGAATACGGCTGGTTGTGGTTGAATCGCGACGGTTCCCCGACGCGGCTCACCGAGCGTGTCTACGCCCAGCTGATGGGTGAGCAGACGACGGCCCGAGAGCGGCTGGACATGTGGGCGTACCTGCTGGCCGGCAAGACGGAGTATTGGCGCGCACATCGGAAATACGCCGGCATCATTCACTTCGTTTACCTGACGTGCAGCTACCCGGGCGTCTATACGTCGGATCACTTTGAGGACGTGACACAGTTGAAACTGGATCCGGCCTTCGCCGACTACGTGGCCGAGGCCTTCAAACCGCTGGGCGTGTACATCAATTTCTTCCAGCCCACGCTCACCGCCCAGGAGCCGCACACGTTCCAGGTGATGTTGGTCAACGACACCAGTCAGCCGGTCGCCGGCCGACTCACGTTGTCGTTGGAGAACGAGACGGGACAGGAGCTGGCGCGAGCCGAACAGCCGTTCGCCCTGCCCGCCGCCGGCGATGCGAGCTTGGAACTGGCACTGACCGTGCCCGCAGCGTCAGGCAAGTGCCTGTTGAAAGCCGTGGCGCAACCAGGTGGTCAAGACCGCATTGCACCGACCATCAGTCGTCGCTGGGTCGCCGTCCAGTGATGTCGAGGGAGACCCTATGAGACGCATGCCATCTGCGACAGCCATGTTGCTCTGGATTGGGTGTTGTGTGGGAGTCACCGCGCTGGCGCAAGCACCCGTGTCCGGCGAGCCCGTCAACGCCGGCAGCCTCGTGGCTCAGTTCCAGCACCCGCCGGATGAGGCCCGTCCCTGGGTCTACTGGTTCTGGCTCAACGGCAATATCACACGCCACGGTATCACGGCCGACCTCGAGGCAATGCAGCGTGTCGGGATCGGTGGCGTGCTGATCATGGAGGTCGACCAGGGTGCGCCGGTCGGCAGCGTGGATTTCCTGAGCCGAGACTGGCGAGATCTGTTTCAGCATGTTCATCACGAAGCTCGGCGGCTGGGCCTGGAGGTGAACATGAACAACGATGCGGGCTGGAACGGCAGTGGCGGCCCGTGGATCGCGCCAGCCCAGTCGATGCAGAAGGTCGTGTGGAGCGAGGTCGACGTGGAAGGTCCGGGCCAGTTCGAGGGCGATCTTCCCCAGCCCGAGGCCGTGGCGGGCTACTATCGCGACATCTGCGTCCTGGCCGTGCCCAAGGTCGGCGACTATCGCATCGACCGGATTCGCGCCAAAGCGCTGTTCGAGGTGGGTGGCGTCGGGGATATCGCACGCGGCGATCTGCCGCCGGACATGCGGATTGAGCACGAGAAGATCGCGCTGGTGGCGGACCAGCCCGATCCGGCCGGTCGGGCCAGCTGGCCAATCCCGGCCGGACGCTGGACAATCCTGCGGTTCGGGCACACGAGTACGGGGGTGGAAAACGCGCCCGCTCCGGCCAGCGGCCGCGGTCTGGAGTGCGACAAGCTCAGCCCGGAAGGGATTGAAGCGAACTTCGCCGGAATGATGGCCCACCTGGCTGCCGACACGCAGATTGGTCCGACGCCAGGTGTTACCGGGCTGGTGGCCACCCACATTGACAGCTGGGAAAACGGTGCGCAGAACTGGACGGCGGCGATGCGCGAGGAGTTCCAGCGCCGGCGCGGATACGATCTGCTCACCTTCCTGCCGGTCCTGACCGGCCGCGTGGTCGATTCGCGCGAGATCTCGGAACGATTTCTGTGGGACTTGCGGCAGACCGTGTCCGAGTTGGTCGTCGAGAACTATGCCGGTCGGATGCGCGAGCTGGCTCACGCCCACGGCCTGCGATTCACCGTGGAAGCCTACGGGAGCCCCTGTGACGCGCTCCCCTATGCCGGGCGGTCCGACGAACCGATGGGCGAATTCTGGACACCCAGCGGCGCCATCGAGACGTGCAAGACGATGGCTTCCGCGGCGCACGTGTACGGGAACAAGATCGTCGGCGCCGAAGCGTTTACGTCAGGCGACCAGGAACGCTGGCGCGAGCACCCGGCGCTGCTCAAGGCGCTGGGCGACCGAGTCTTCTGCGAAGGCGTCAATCGCTTCGTGTTCCACCGTTATGCGCTGCAGCCCTGGGCAGAGCGACGCGTGCCCGGCATGACGATGGGGCCGTGGGGACAGCATTACGAGCGGACTCAAACCTGGTGGGATTGGTCGGCCGACTGGCACTCGTATCTTGCCCGCTGCCAGCATCTGCTGCGACAGGGACTCTTCGTGGCGGATATTTGTTACGTGCAGCCAGAGGCGCCGCCGCAGGGCCCGCGCGACTACCCGCGCAAAGGCTACGCCTGGGACGAATGCCCGGCCGAGGTCGTCCTCACGCGGATGCAGGTCAGCCAGGGACGAATCGTGTTGCCCGACGGCATGAACTATCGGCTGCTGGTCCTCCCCAGTCAATCCACGATGACCCCGCAGTTATTGCGCAAAATCCGGGAGCTTGTGCAGGCGGGCGCAACTGTGCTCGGCCCTCGGCCGGTCATGTCGCCGAGCCTCCGTGAGTACCCGCGCTGCGATCAAGAGATCGAGCAACTCGGCGCCGAGCTGTGGGGCGATTGCGATGGCCACCAGGTCAAGCAGCACGCGTACGGCCAGGGACGCGTCGTGTGGGGCCTGACACCGGAAGAGGTGCTGCAGGAGGCCGGCGTGCCGCCCGATTTCGTCAGCGGTCATCCCGTACACCACATCCATCGCCGGACGGATGATCACGAGCTGTATTTCGTGGCCAGTCCGCATCCCTACGCGGTGACGACGACGTGCAGCTTCCGTGTCACCGGGCGAACGCCGGAATTCTGGTGGCCCGAATCGGGTCGTACGGAACCGGCATGGATGTATCGCGAGGAAGGCGGCGTCACGCACGTGTCCGTACCGTTCTCGCCAGCGGGATCGGTGTTCGTCGTTTTTCCAACGCAACCAACCTCGCGTGACCCGGTGATTGAACTGACGCGCGATCAACAGCGTCTCCTGGCCGCCGCCCCGGCACCACCCGTCAAGGTCGTCGTCACCCAGGCACGCTACGGCGTGCTGGACGATTCCAAACGGACGCGCGACGTGCGCGACACGATCCAGCGCCGCGTGGACGCGGGTGAATACCGGATCGCCGTCTCCACGCTGGCCCGGGGCGATGACCCGGCCCAGGGCGTTATCAAGTCGCTCACAGTCGACTACACGATCGACGGCAAATCGTACCAGGTTCAGGGGCGCGATCCGGATATCGTCCGGCTGTGGGCGGAGGCGGTGCGCGTCAAAGTCGAGCGAGCCCAGTACGGCGTGCTGGGCGACCCGCAGCGGACGCGCGACGTGCGCGAGAAGATCCAGCGTCTGGCCGACGCTGGTGAGAGCAGTTTCGTGGTTGCACGGATGGCGGAAGGCGATGATCCCGCATTCCTGGTGGTGAAAACGCTGGACCTTGAGTACACGCTCGACGGCCAGCGCCGGCATATCACCGCCACGGACCCGGAACTCGTCTATCTCGCACCGCCGGTCACCTTGCCGCCGCCGGTGGCCACCATCCGCACGAATCCGCAAGGTGTACCGATGCTCGAAGTGCGCGAGCCCGGCGCCTATGCCTGGCGGACCCTGTCAGGAAGGCAACGGGACGTGGTCGTCGAGCAGATTCCCGAACCGGTGGATGTGCCGGGACCGTGGCAGTTGGAGTTCCCGCCCGGTGCGGGAGCGCCCCGACGCATCACGCTGGATCGGTTGATGTCCTGGAGCGAGCACGACGATCCGGGAGTCAAGTATTTCTCCGGAGTTGCGACCTATTCCAACACCATCACGGTGCCGCCCGAGCTGCTTTCCAGTGGCAACCGCGTGCATCTTGACCTCGGAACCGTACATGCATTGGCCCGCGTCGCGGTCAACGGCCACACGCCAGTCATGCTGTGGAAACCGCCGTTCCAGGTCGATCTGACCGGGATCGTCCAGCCTGGTGACAATCCGCTGCGCGTGGAGGTGGTCAACCTGTGGCCCAACCGGATGATCGGCGACGAACTCCTGCCTGAGGACAGCCAGCGCCATCCGAACGGCACGCTGGTCGAGTGGCCGCAGTGGCTGCTCGACGGCCAGGAGAGTCCCACGGGCCGCCACACGTTCACCAGTTGGCGGCTCTGGAAGAAGGATGATCCATTGCTTCCATCCGGACTGATCGGCCCGGTCACCCTGCAGATAACACTAGGACAAATAGGACCTATGGCAGTATCCAGCCGGGATTACTTGCGCTTCCGCCGCAGCATGCCGCCGGCCAGGACCATGCCGGTCAACAACAGGGCCACGCTGTGCGGCTCGGGAACCGGCGTGAAGTCGACCGTCAGCAGGGGAAACGACGCGGGGATCGGATTATCAGCGTCCCCAGTCCATTCTTTCGTG
>JALOQX010000124.1 GCA_025459265.1 Pirellulaceae bacterium
GGCCGCACAGAAACGCGCGCCGGACACAGCGGTTCCAGCAATGAAAGACTGCCTGGCGTTGGTCGCCCAGCAGTTTGCGACGGGCAGAGGCCACCATGAGAGCCATCCTGGCCTGGTCGCTCCGCGCGCGGCCGGTCGCAGTTGCCTGCGCGCCGCACGACGGTCCAGGTCTGATGGCCCGCGTTCACGTCGCCTTCCGACACTCACATCGTACCGCACTCGTCCCCCGAGTCCAGCGGGGCGGCCACACTGCGGCGGAAAATCGTGGCACCCGCTAGCACCGGTTGACCGCCGGCCGCGGAAAACCGGTGCAAAACCAGAGTGTCTGCATGCAGAGTGCAGAGTGGTGGTTCTGGGGTCCTACAATGGAGCCTTAACCAAGGATGATCGTCCTGACAGTGCCTGACAATGGGAGATGCCTCAAGTGCCGGAGATCTGTCGATTCCTGGGAATCGTGATCTACATGCTGTACGATGATCATCGTCCACCCCACTTCCACGCTGAGTACGGGGAGTACAAGATCACCGTGGAAATCAACACCGGGGTCATTCAGGGGCGTTTCCCGCGCCGGGCATTGAAGGCGCTGCTGGAGTGGTATGAACTCCACCGTGATGACCTGCTGGAGGACTGGGAACTTGCCGAGCAGCATCAACCCTTGAATCGAATCCCACCGTTGGAGTGAATGCCGATGTTGGAAGTCACCGCCGCCCAGTATGTCGATCAGTTTCGCATCCGAATCCGATTCAACAACGGTGACGAAGGCGTGGTGGACCTCGCCGATGCGCTGTGGGGCCCAATGTTCGAACCACTGAAAGACCCGGCAAGATTCCGCCGCTTCGAGGTTTCCGATGTGCTGCATACGGTAAGATGGGAGAACGACGCGGACCTGGCACCCGAATACCTGCACCAGAAGATGGTCGAACAATCGGATGCACGCGAGCGGGAAAACGTCCTGCGGGATGGATAGTCCACTCCCCGCCGCGTGATCCGTGTCGTTCGATGAAGAATTATGACGAGGTTCCTGACACGAATTTTATAGCGGGTGGTTGCCTGCACTCGTGTACATCTGCCTTCTCGTCGCGTCCACAATCACGGCGATATCGCGATGGAAGCCGCTGGCCGTTGTGGCGAATGTGCTGCTTGGCGGTGGGGGCCTCGCGTTTCTGGGGCTCATCGCGGCATCGATATGGGAGATTGCGGCTGCGACGATCACTGTGGTTAGTCAAGCTTCCGGCACCTACGACATGTGCTGGAAGTGCCTGACGAGGACGGTAACAAGACTGTTGGAAGCGAGTCGGCGTTTTTCCAGAAGGCTCCTGCTGCGAGCAAACACCAAGAACAACCTGAGTCACGCTGGATCACCCGAACACCCCGCGAATACCACCCCTTCAAGGCAGCCGACTTACACTCATGCAACGGGTCTACCTTGCCGTCGTCAACCGCCGGGGATTAAATTCCTATCCGTAGTCGTGGCGTTATGCGGCGTATGCGAGGAAACGGGACGCGTGAAACGGGGCGCACGATCGTCGCGCAGGCACGTGTTGGGCGCGGTGGAAGGGGACGCCGTGCAGATCCAGAGGGGAGAGGCAACCACCGCGCACAAGGACTCCGCGGTATGGTCCAATCGGAGCCACGTGTGTCCGCGGGGACGTCACGTGACCGCTACGTGAACGCGCTGCGGCAGGCGGTGATGCCCTTGAGGTGTTGCACATCCATCCGCTCCGCCACCGTCGCGAGCTGGGGGCTCGCTGCGCTCGTCCCCAGCCACCCGCTGCGCTCGTCCCCACCCACCCGCTGCGCTCGTCCCTAGCCACTCTGCCGGCACAAAGTGGACGAGAATCTGTCTTCGGCAGGAAATAATTCAGGAGGCCAGCGCATCGAATAGAAGCGGCGAGCAAACGAATTTCTTGCGAACCTTTGAACAGGCTCCACCGTCTAATCAGTCAGTGAACATTCGAGCGACGCATTTGTCGCCATCGTGTGATGACCAGAACCATGACGCGTCTAGGGACCCGAGGCAAATCCGAACGTCCGTACCTGGGCGGCATCGCCGATCACTCGACGAATTGTCTTCCCGCGCATCCGCTACGCTTGTGACGCCCGTCACGCCTTGGGGAACATCCCAACGCACAACCCGGTGTCATAAGGCATCGGGTTTAATGTTGCGCTGGTGACGGAAGTGCCGCTACACCACTCCCTTCCGGAAAAATCACGACCGACTTAACGGACTGGCAGCTGAGACGGTTGAGCGGTGGCCTGCACAGCCGCAGTCGAGGGTTCGAGCACCTCCCAGCCTATTTGCACTCGTGGTGCGCGCAGACGATCACAACGTGGCAACACTTGGTTATCGCGTTTGGCTGGCGGCCGAGAGAACGCAGATTCGAATCCTGCCGTTCTGACTGGGAACATACGGGCCTAGGTGCCGAATGCAGTTTGAAGTGCGAAAGGGAAGAAGCCATGCTGACAGTACGTCGATTGAAACGCCTACGCCGCAACCCAATGCAGGGTCGTGGTGTAACAGGCAGCACGGCGGACTTTTAAAAAGCACTGGTCGTCTAGCGGCCAAGACTCCGCACTCATAACGCCGCGACGTGGGTTCGAGTCCCACCCGGTGCTCTGGCTCTTTGACAATCGGCGACCGCAATACGCGCCCATGATGTAGCGGCTGCCTGCCGCCTCGCCATGGCGGACGTGCGGGTTCGACTCCCGCTGGGCGCTCTTGTTTCACGACGTGGGCACACTGGCAAAGCGATGAAACTCAGAACTTCCTGATTGTGCAGATTCGACTCCTGTCCGCGTCACTTGCGACGATGTGGTGGAACTGGCAGACACGCGACCCTCAGAACGTCGTGCCGTTTGGCGTGGGAGTTCGAATCTCCCCTTCGTCACTGAATATTGCGGGTGGGCCAGTGCTCATTCGGGCCTCATAAGCCTGGACAGCCGGGTGCGACCCCCGGACCCGCGACTTGTTGCGATCAGGTACGCGAACCGGCAATCCGGGTCAGATTCCCGGTGAGTCAGCGGCTTGAACGCTCGGAAGATAGCCGGATATGGTCTGCCGGGCCGGTCTGCCGAACCGCGTGACCCTTCACTGTAGTCATTTGGAATCGACTCCCTGGTGAGGTGGTGATTCCGATTCGTCCTTGGAGTGTGCCGGACTCGCACGCGAGCCCGCGAAGCTCGCAGACCAGGTTCGATTCCTGACAAGGACACTGAAGTAATGCGCGATCTCTTATTCAATTCGGAACAACTGGTTCAGACTACATCTTGGTTGATGAAAACGTCTGAACCATTCCTTCGTTGGCGGGTCTTACCACTTGCCCAACTGACGTCGGGACTACATCAGCACCCTCTTAAGGTGTGCCGCAAGGCACGACGTCTCGGCACCACTTCGTTGGGCCTTTGACGAACAAGAAGAACACGACCGACTGCCGAGTTGGAGTACATGCTTCAGGAGCCGGAGGTTGTGGGTTCGAGTCCCACCGGCGCGACTCGCACGATAGCGCCGTAGCTTAACGGATAGAGCGCCGTAACGTCTCTGACACAAATACCTCGTCGGTCGCCAATACACACTCGACTGCTGGTTCGGAGTACCTGGCAACGAACCGTAACAGGTTTCGCGGGTTCAAATCCCGCCCCGTCCGCTCTGCAAAAACGACGGACGGGCTCTCTGGCCGTTCCTCGTCGAGTGCTTTTGCTGCCATCAGTCTGCCGGCGTGCCGGCGCGAAAGGAGTTTCCCCATGGCTAACAGGTCGCTGTTCTCGAGCATCAAGAGCAAGCTGCCGCGCGCAACCGCGCGCAACGAGGCAGGTGGCGCGGCGTACGCGCTGGCGCCGAAGCACGCTCTGGCGCAGCTGGCGGCCACGGGGTGCTTCGGTAACACCTACTACGCGACGGCCGAGACGCAGCTCGACGAACTGCGCCAGCTGATCGACCAGGTCGACGACGACGTCTACCTGGCCAAGCTGGCGGTCTACGCGCGCGAGCGGGCGTGCATGAAGGACATGCCGGCCGCGCTGTTGGTTGCGCTGTCGAAGCGCGACACGCAGCTGATGCACCGCGTGTTCGAGCGGGTCGTGGACAACGGTCGCGTGCTGCGCACCGTGTTCCAGCTGATCCGTTCGGGCCAGTTCGGTCGCAACGGCCTGTCGTCGAGCTTGCAGCGGGCGTTCCAGCGCTGGCTGAACGAGGCTTCGATCGGTACGCTGCTGTCGGCGTCGATCGGTAACGACCCGAGCCTGCGGGACATCCTGCGCATGGCTCGCCCGACACCGAAGGACAACGCGCGCCGCGCTCTGTTCGGCTGGCTGACCGACAAGGAAGTCGCGAAGTGGGCTCCCGCTACCGAGGCGGATCTGCCAGATCAGGTCCAGACCCTGATTGCGTACCGCCAGGCGGAAACCGCCGAGGCGCAGGCGCTGATCATGGGTGACCTGTCGGTTCGTTGGGACCTGCTGGCGGACGCGGCCAAGGCGCCGCTCGTCTGGAAGGCGATGGCCCGCCAGATGGGACCGCAGGCGCTGCGGATGAACCTGAACACGCTGCTGCGGCACGAAGCACTGAACGACCGGGAAACGGTGGATTACGTGGCGGAGCGCATTGCGGACGCCGACGAGATCCGCCGCTCGCGGCAGTTCCCGTACCAGTTCCTGGCGGCGTACACCAGCGCTGCGGATGAGGTTCCGCACACGATCCGTGCGGCGCTGCAAAAGGCTGCCGAGATCGCGTGTGGAAACGTGCCAGACCTGCCGGGTCCGCTGATCATCGGTCTCGACACGTCCGGATCGATGAGCAGCCCGGTGACCGGTCACCGCGGTCGCGGCGCTACCACGAGGATGCGTTGCATTGACGTGGCTGCGTTGTTCGCGGCAGCCATCCTGCGTCGCAATCCGGACAGCGTCGTGATCCCGTTCGACACCCAGGCGTACCACGCCCAGATCGACCCGGAAGACACGATCCTGAGCCTGGCCGAGCGGCTGGCGAAGTACGGTGGCGGCGGAACCGACTGCTCGATTCCGCTCCGCGAGGCCAACACGAAGTACCGCCAGCGGGAGTTGGCGGCATGCGTGCTGGTCAGCGACAACGAGAGCTGGGTCACGCGGGGCCAGGCGTTCGCGCAGGGTGCCAGTGGCTCGACCGGCGTGATGACGGAGTGGCAGACGTTCGTTACGAACCAGCAGCGACTGGGCGTTTCGGCGCCCAAGCTGGTGTGCATCGACATCCAGCACTACGGCACCACGCAGGCTCCAGAGCGGGACGACATCCTGAACATCGGCGGCTTCAGTGACGCCGTGTTCCAGGTCGTCGCATCGTACCTGACCGGCGACGCCGGCCGGTTCGTGGCCGAGGTCGAAGCAGTGGAGCTGTAAATGGCTCCTGGACGGCCAGCGCCAGGCAGGTCATTCATTTTGGTCCCGAGGGAGAATCACACCAAGGCTAAACCGGCGCGGTTCCCGGAGAATGCACAGGGCTGCATCCACGTGCGTTTCGCACGGTGCCTCGGCAGTCCTCGGCCTCGTACACGGCTTGGCGTCAGGTGCGTGTGTCCACCCGCATGCGGCGGGCCGTTTCACCTGAGGGGTGCTCACCATTCTCGTCCAGCACGCGCGGATCCGAGATCGACAATCCACCGTAGAGAACTGGGGGCTCGCTGCGCTCGTCCCCAGCCACCCTGCGATCGTCCGCGGACACCCAGGGAATTCCCCGATTCACGCAAGTCTATGTGAGTCGGGATGTCGCACACATACGTGGACAGGCTCCGTCCGTCAGCGATCATCCTGATCCTGTACATCCTGTTCATCCTGTCTGAAGACGGTCTTCTCAGCGCAACACGATCGCGGCGCACTTGAGACAGGATTTGCAGGATGGACAGGATGTTCGGCAGGACCGCGGCTCGGCAGGAGCACCTGCGGCTCGGCAGGAGCACCTGCGGCTCGGCAGGAGCCTCGCCCTCCCTGGCGTGCCTCGCCCTCCGACCTCTGCCCTCCGCCCTCCGCCCTCTGCCCTCCGCCCTCCGACCTCCGCCCTCCGTTACTCCGTCACCGCTCCAACTTCCGGATTCACCCTTCGGGATTGGGCGTCTCCATACGGATCCGGTTCCAGCACGCGCAGGTAGGCGATCAAGTCGAGCATGTCCTGCGGCGAATCGAACAGCACCTCCGCTCCTTCCGGCATCAGCGAGCGACCGGTGCTGAGCAATTCGTCCAGGTCGGCGCGCAGCAGCAGGTGGCTCGTGCCTTGCGCGTCGATCAGCGTCAGACTGTTGCCTGTCTCAGCGGCAATCATCCCCACCAGGAGATGACCCTGGTTGGTCAGCGCCGAATACTGGACGTAGCGCGGTTCGACGGCCCGGTTCGGGTCGACGATGGAGACCAGGAGCGCTTCGGGCGAGCGGTCGGTCAGGGCAAGCAGGTCCGGACCGACCTGTGTCCCCTCGTTCTCCAGCCGATGACATTGCGCGCACTGTTTGCGGAATACTGCGCGGCCACGCGTCGCGTCAGCGGGGTTGGCAAGTTGACTTCGATACTGTTCCGCGACGGCCAGCCGCGTCGTGGGTGACGCGGGGCTGAGCAATTGCGCGGCGCGGCGGCGCACGTCCGCCGCCGGGTGCAGGATCAGCCGGCTGCGCACCGCCGCGCCAAGCTCCTGCGCGACGATCTCGCCCGATTCAATCCGATCCACCAGGGCGGCCGTCCAGTTGGTCTCGCGCAGCAGCAGTTCGAGCACGCGTGGGCGGAGTTCCGGCCCGAGCTGCCCCCACGAGGCCAGCAGCAGTTCCGGCAAGTCGGCCGGTCGGAGGAGGCCCAGCACGTCGACGACCGAGATCTGGACCTGCACCGGCGTGGCGGCGGTCAGCTGATCCGCCAACAGCCGCAGATCCTCCGCGCGCGCATCCAGTCCGCGCCCCACGAGCCGCACCGCGTGCCGGCGGCGATCCGCGTCGAGCGTCGGATCCAGCGCATCCGACCGAGCGGCGGCGAACAAGCCGCCCGTCTCCTCCACCGCACGCCGCACCACCGGCCCGCTCCGGTCGTACCACGCACGGAGCGAATCCCCCGAGTAGTCCAGCGCATCGACAAGGCTCGCCATCACCTGAAATTGCCACGTCGCATACTCGCCCTGCTGCGGCGTCGCCACGCGCTGCAGGCCGAGGACCAGCGAGGACTCGCGCTGAGCATCCAGTGCCAGCCGCATCAGGTTCTCAACCAGCGCCACTTGCGAACCGCGCGGACTCCCCTGCTCCAGCAGCCCCTGCAGCATCTCGCCCGGGTGGTCCGTGGCGGAACTCATCACCGCGGCGATCAGCAGCGGATCATCCGGCGCCTGCGCCGCGATCGCGGCCAAGGCGCGGCCGGCCTGCGGGTCGCTCCACGGCCCGAGACTGTACGCCAGCTGCATGCGCACCTGCGGCGCCGCGTCCTGAACCATCGCCAACACGCGTGCGGCCACGCCGGCGGACGTACTCAGCCACGGTTCCGCGATACGCACGGCGTGCCGGCGCACTTCGGGATGCAGGTCGCCCAGGGCGTCCATCAGACACGCTTCTGTCACTCCGTGTAAGGCATCGAGTGTGCACAGGGCGGCAAGCCGGACCTTGGGATCAGCATGCGTCTCCGCCAGCTGCTGCAACGGAGCGAGCGATTCCCGATCCTGCCGCTCGATCAACAGCTGCTGCACCAGATCCCGCACCGGCCCGTTCGGGTGGCCCAACGCGGCAACGAGGTCGACGGTTGAACGGTCCTGCAGCGCGCGGAAGGGACGCGGCGGAACGCCTTCCGGTAACACCCGATAGAGGCGTCCCGTCGCGCGCCCGGCATGGAAATCGAGTTGCGCGTGCCAGCGCTGGGGAATATAGTCCGGATGCTCGATGATCAGCCGGTACATGTCGACGACCCATAGCGCACCGTCGGGACCGGTGCGCACCTGTACGGGCCGGAACCACGGATCGCGGGACGCGAGGAATTCCGTCGCGGCTTCGTCCGCCGGGCGGCGGCCACGAAAGGTCGTGCCCCGCCGCTCCAGCACTCCCTGGTGCACCAGATTGTGGGTCGGTTCACAGATGAAATAGCTGTGCGCCAGCGCCGGACCGAACAAGTCGTCGCGATAGATTTCCAATCCGCAGGCCGACGTGAATCGGTTGGCCGTCCACAACTCGTTGAACCTCGGCAGAGCCGGACTGATCGGGAACACCGGAGCGCAGGTGGGCGGGTCCATCAGGTCGACGCAGGCATCGGGCGGAGTCAGGAAGGGATTCCTGCGCAGGTAGTGGTCCTCCAGGGCGCAGTGCCAGATCGGTTGCAGATTGCGGCCGCCGAACCAGTTGCCCCAGTCGTCGCGGCAGCGGCCGTATTGGGCCATGCCTGTCTGCGTTTCGATCGCACCGCTCTCCGGGTCAATGCGGAAGTCGCGGGCGTGAATGTCGATCTGCGCGCCGGTCTTGAGCGACGTGATGGTTCCGCCACTGTCGCCGTTGGCGCCGTAGATCCAGCCGTCGAGACCCCACCGCAAACCATTGACGCGGTGTTGGGGATTGCCCTCCACGAACCCGCGATACAGGACTTCGCGCCGGTCGGCGCGACCGTCCGCGTCGGTGTCCTCGGCGTAGAATATCTCCGGCGCGCACGTGATCAGCAGGCCACGCCGCCAGGGCATCACGCCGGTCGGGAAGCTGAGATCGTCCAGGAAGATCTGCGACTGATCGTAGCGACCATCGCCATCGGTATCTTGGAGGTACCGGATCCGGCCGCGCGAGTTGTCGCTGCCATCGCCCCCGGTGGGATAGTCCCCCATCTCGACCACCCACAGGCGTCCGTCCGGACCCCAGTCGATGGCGATCGGATCGCACACCAGCGGCTCGGCCGCCATTAGCTCAACGCGCAACCCCGGGCGGACCTGGAGATAGCCCAGCGAGTCCTGCGGCGAACGCGGTGGCAGTTGCGAGAGCACCTCGCGAAACGGTGGGTCCTGCGCGCGGCAGATCGACGCAGCGCCCCAGGTCGTGGCGGCACCCAGCAGCACCGCGGAGACGATACAACGCAGAACGGACTTGGACGTTGCTCCCACCATCAATGGATCGTACCCCCGGCATGCAGGACCGACAAGGCGACCCGGCCGAGTGCTCGCGGAACGCGCATGTCCTGCCGCGGCGGTGGTAGCGGTGGGCCGCGTTGTGCCTGCTGCCGACGGCCGTTCCGTCTGCACACGTCCCGCGAACCTGCTATAATCGGACCTGGCTGGCCCACCGTGCCAGTACCCGCCGGGCAGGCACTAGTGCGGGGCATCGTGTCCGCCGTCGCCTGCCCCGCCACGCACTCACCGCTCTCGATGACGAGGACTCCATGACAGCTGCTCGGACCCGGCATGACCTGCTGTGCTGCACCCTGGTCTTCGCCTGCACGGCCATCACGTCTGCGGCGTCGGCCCAACCCGTGCGCCACCTGATCATCCACAGCGACGACGCGGGCATGTCGCATTCCGCCAATCGCGGCACGATCGACGCCATGGAAAAGGGGATCGTCTCATCCGCCAGCATCATGGTGCCCTGCCCCTGGTTTGTCGAAATCGCCGAGTACGCGCGGAATCACCCCGAACGTGACTTCGGCGTGCACCTGACGCTCAACTGCGAATGGAAACGCTATCGCTGGGGCCCCGTCGCGTCGCGCGACAAAGTCCCCAGCCTGCTCGATCCCGACGGCTACCTGTGGAGCAACGTGCGGCAGGTCGCTGAGCACGCCAAGACCGAGGAGGTCGAGATCGAGCTCCGCGCGCAGATCGACCGGGCGCACCAGTTCTCCATCCCCATCACCCACCTCGATACGCACATGGGCGCCGTGCTGGCGCGACCCGATCTGGTCGAGGTCTACGTGAAGCTGGGGCTGGAATACGACCTGCCCGTATTGTTTTTGAAGTCGTTGAGTGCGGAAGTCGCCGCGGAGTATCCCGCGCTGGCTCAGGCCAGTGAGCAACTCGTGCCGCTGCTGCGCGAGCACCGCCTGCCGCTGCTGGACCAGATGGCTCAGTTCTACGGCCAGCAGCCGGGCAAAACGCGCCGTGAAGCGTATCTGGACGCGCTGCGCGACCTGCCGCCCGGCGTCTCACAGCTGATCCTCCACTGTGCCTACGATGACGACGAGCTGCGCGCCATCACCGGCAGCTCGCCACAGCGCGACGAAGACCGCCGCGTCTTCTCCGACCCCGAGGTCGCGAAGTTCGTCAAAGAGCAGAACATCCGGGTGATTACGTGGAAACAGTTCCGCGAGATGCAACAGACCGATGTGCATGCGGCCGGTGAGATCGCCTTCCAGATGCACCGCGTCGGAACCTATCGCGGCGAAGTCCTGGAAGTGGCAGACTTCAACAACGACCAGAACCTCGATATCGTGGCGGGCGAGTACATCTACCTGGGGCCTGAATTCAAGGAAGTCCGGATCCGGTCGATTCAGACCGATATCAACGACGAAGGCAAAGGATACAACTGGGACTTCATGAACGCGCCGCTGGATGTCGACGGCGACGGGCTGCTGGATGTCGTCTCCTGCTCGTGGTTCGGCAAGCAGGTGGAGTGGTACCGGAACACCTGGGATCCGCAGGCCGGCCAAGTCGGTGGAGACCTGTGGCCGGTCACGCTGGTGCACCAGAACGGCAATTACGAGTGTGGCGACCTGTGGGATCTTGACGGAAACGGGCGCGCGGAAGAAATCCTCCCGGCGATCCTGGCCACCGAGTGGTGGGAAGTCGCCACCGATCCCGACGGCAAGCGCGGCCTGGTCCGACACGTGGTGGACGCGGCCGAGAACAAGCACACCTTCGGCGTGGGGGTCGGCGACGTCAACGGCGACGGGCGGCCCGACATTCTGCGCCCGTCCGGTTGGTACGAAGCCCCGACCGATATTCGCCAAGGCACGTGGAAGGAACATCCGCTGGCCGTCGGTGGACTGGAAGAAGGCAAGCCGGACCACACGCCGCAGATCCTGGTGTACGACGTGAATGCCGATGGCCTGAACGACATCATCACCAGCATCGCCCACGACTATGGCATCTTCTGGTACGAGCAGGTCAAGGGCGATCCGCACCCGACGTGGAAGCGCCACGTGATTGACAAGAGCTGGAGCCAGGCCCACAGCTTTGTCCTGGCCGATCTGGATGAGGACGGCGATCTGGACCTGGTGACCGGCAAGCGTTTCATGGCGCACAACGGCGGCGATCCGGGTGAATTCGAGCCGCTGGGAGTTTACTGGTACGAGCTGGCACGTGGCCCGCAGCCCCGCTGGACGCAGCACAAGATCTCGTTCGACCAGGGGATCGGCTCGGGCCTGAACCTGCGCGTCGTCGACCTGGACCAGGATGGCGACCTGGATGTGGTCGTCACCGGCAAGTGGGGCGGCCCGGTGTGGTTTGAAAACCTCACACGGTAGCCGCCGTCGGGCCGACCCGGGCACGCCACCGCGTGCCCGCACGGTCCGGCGCCGGGCGGACAACGACTCGAGTGCTCTGTCAAGACTGAGAATCGGGGTGGCTGGGGACGAACGAAGTGAGCCCCCAGCTGCGAAAAGCTGGGGGCGAGCTGACGCTCGACCCCAGCCACCCCATCCCCACATCAATCTGTGACAAAGCACGAGGAGACGCGCGACCGGATCTCACAGTCCGTACGCCTGCAGCAGATACTGCAGATGCCCGTGCGTCGCCGTGTCCGCGCGGGCTGCACAGCGCGTCGGGCAGAGTCGCGTTGCGGCGTGCGGATCGGCCGGTCGCATGGCATTGAGCAGCGCGCCGTAGGCCGCCGTCTGGTAGCGCAGCGGCCCCTGCCGAGCACTGATCAGCACCTGCGCCTGCGGGTTGAGCAGTTGAATTCCGGCGTGGAACACCTGCTGGAAGAACGGCGATTGGCTCAGGCCGCCGGTGAGCACGAATCGTGACACCGGCTGCTTCGCACCCGGGACCTCCGCCATCATCGCCCGCACGCGCAGTAGCAGTTCCAGCATGATCGACAGCTGGGTGCTCGCCGCCTGCTGACCGACGTTGAGCGCCGACCAGTCCGGTGGATAGTGTTCCTGGCCAGCTCGGTGCAGCACGCGCCGCGCGCGCGCCAGGTCCGCCCGAGCCACCTCGTCGTTCAGGCCCGACAATCGATCCGCATACGGAGTGGCATCCCGCGCCACAAATCGGTCGTACCATTTGCAGCAGTCCGCCAGCATCAGCAGCAGCAGCCGATTCTTGTAGTACTCGAAACACGCCGCCTGGCCCGCCGGCGTTGCCTGGGCGGGACAGACGCGATTGACCGTGCCGCTGGTTCCCGCCGACACGACAATCGTCTCGAAATCGTGCTCCTCCAACCCACAGCCGACACCGGTCGCGTGATTGTCCCCCAACCCGCTGACGACCTGCGCGCCGGCCAGGCGCTGTGCGACTTCGCGCCACGCATCATCGCCGCCGGGCACCGGCTTCGCGGTTACGCGCCCCACCACACGTCCGCTCGGGATCACCGCGGGAAACCACTCGGGAACGAGTTTGGCCTGGCGCATGACGCCGTCGGCCAGCCGTTTGGTCTGCTGCACGAGCAGTCCGTTGCTGAGCGCATCGGACGTGCTGAGGCGCATCTTCCCAGTGAGGAGATAGGCGATCCAGTCGCCGGTGGTCAGGACGTGAGCCAACCGCTTTCGCAACCGAGGTGCCTGGCGGAGCGCCCACATCAACTTCGGCAGGATGAACCGTTCCTCGACCCGCCCCACCTCCGCTTCCGCCCCCTGGCGCTGCAGCTGCCGCACTTCCTGCTGGGCCGCGTTGCACTGCCAGCTCAGCGCCGGCATCACCAGCGCGTACTCCTCATCCAGCAGCACCATATCGTGTTGCCGCACCGCAAAGGACAACGCGGCGTCCTCCCAGGACCAGCCCCGACCCGCCAGTTCGTCCAGCAATGTCAGCATGAGCCGGGGCGTGTGGGCCAGATCGAACGCCGGCTGTCCTTCCCAGGTCGTCGCCCCCTGCATGCGGACCTGTGCATAATCTTCGGTGCCCGACGGGCTCCGCACGCCCAGCGCCAGACCCGTCGTGCTCAAATCGAAGCCTGCCCACGCCACAACTTTCGTGCTCGCTTTGGTTCGTGCCACGGTCATCACGTCCTTTGCTGGAATGTGCCCGCCCGATTTGACCCCGCGCAGCCCACACGCACAGGCTTCCCTGTAACAGAGCCTCTCCTTCCGGGCAAGTAGTCGCTGCCGGTCAATTCCCGCACGTCTCGGTCGCTGCTTGCAGCCGCCTGCCGCACAGCGCACAATTCAGGCGCTGCCATGCCACTCACACAACGAACCGCATCGGAGATCCGCTCATGCCACGTTCCACCGCCCTGGCCGCCATGGTCCTGCTGCTGGCCGTATCCGCGCTGCCCGCCACCCGGGGCGCCGATGCGGATTCCATCTGCGTCCTGATTGTCACCGGCAATGACTATCCCGGCCACGTGTGGCGCGAGACCACACCGGCGGTGCGGCAGATCCTGGAGCAGGACCCGCGGATGATCGTCCGCGTGATCGAAGATCCCGAATTCCTGGCCTCGCCCGCGCTCGACCAGTACGACGTGGTGGTGCTCCACTACATGAACTGGGAGAGTCCCGATCCGAGTCCCGCCGCGAGCCAGCGGCTGCAGCAGTTCGTTCACAACGGCAAGGGACTGGTGCTGCTCCACTTCGCCTGTGGCGCCTGGCCGAACTGGCCCGAGTTTGCCAATCTCGCCGGCCGCATCTGGGACAAGGTCAACTCACACGATCCGCGCGGCCCCTTCCGCGTCGATGTCGTCGACCAGAACCACCCCGTGACGCGAGGGTTGGCATCGTTCGAGACCGACGACGAATTGTATATCGGACTCACCGGCCAACGGCCCATCACGGTCCTGGCGACCGCACACTCCAAGGTGACCAACCAGGACCACCCCATGGCGTTTGTGTTCGATTACGGCGGCGGACGCGTGTTTCACACGCCGCTGGGTCATGACGTCAAGGCGTTCACGCTGCCCGGCCCGGCAGAGCTGATCCGCCGCGGGTGCGTCTGGGCCGCCGGCCGCGAAGTGCAGACGGCCGCGGGTAAGTGACGTGAAAGTCCGAAGCACGAATTCATGCATGTGGAGCTACCCGGATGTCTGACCAGGAATTGCGCTCGCAACTGTACGCTGCGTTCAAACATCGCGCCATGCTGTATTACCTGATCTTCGACGAGCTGCGGCAGGCGCTCGACGAGACCCGGGCGATCGAAATCCTGCAGCGCGCGATCCGCCGCCGCGGTGAAGTGGTCGGGCAGAAGTACGCACCGTTCGCACCTGACAACCTGACTGCACTCCGGGACGCGTTCCTGGCGAATATCCCGGACGACGGACGGATGTTCTCGGCGCGGGTCGACCGCTGCGACGGAGAACACCTGGACATGACGCTCCAGACCTGCCCGCTGCGGGACGCCTGGCAGGAGGCCGGACTCAGCGAACGAGATGTCGCCACGATGTGCCGGATCGCCGCCGCGATCGACGAAGGGACGTTTGTCGGGGCCGGATTCGCCTTCTCCGCTGACACCTGGCAGCCGGGCAGCGAAGGCTGCTGCCATCTGCATATCCGCCCCGGGACCGGCTGATAGACCAGCACCCCCAAGCAGATCGCAATTCCTTAGAGTAATACACGTTACATCCAACCTGCGGGAGAGAACGGGCTCGGCCCACCAAGCCCTTGGCCGCCAGTGCTCTGTCACAGCTAGCAGCGTTGACAAGGTACTGGGTCCGCGCTGCCGTCACGCCCGAAATCGCGGAAAATCGTCCGCAACTTTCCGCAGGCTGGCGAGTTTCATACAACCGTTGGTGTGCGCGCGTCACAACGGGTGACTCGCCGCGGGTGCTCGGATCGGGCTTTCGCCTGCATAACGGGAGGTACGGACGATGAATCGACGGGTGGTGTTTGTGTCGGCGTTTACGGCAGTGATGGTCATGTCCTTGGCAGTCTACGGCCAGCGACCGGGCCGCCAGGGTGGACCTGGTGGGCGGATGGTCGGTGGCATGACGCCGCTCGCCATGCTCGCCCAAGTTGAAGCAATTCAGAAGGAAATCGCGGTCACCGACGAGCAGAAGTCGAAACTCCAGGAAATGGCCCAGGCCATGCGCGGCCAGGGCGGAGGGCAACGCAATCCCCAAGAAATGACCGACGAGGAACGCCAGCAGTGGCGCGAGGAAATGACCAAGCGCCGCGCTGAGCAGGACAAGAAGATCGCCGGCATCCTGGACGCCAAGCAGGTCGAACGGCTCAAGCAGATCCAGATCCAGGCTTCTGGGGCTGCCGTCGCCATGAACGAGGAAATGGCCGCAGAGCTCAAGATCACCGAAGAGCAGCAGACGAAAGTGCGTGAGGGGCTGCGCGATCTCTGGCAGTCGGCCCAGGGCGGCGGCCCAGGAGCTTTTGCCGAAATGCGTGAAAAAGGCCTGGCCATCCTGATGGAGGTCCTCACCGACGACCAGAAGGCCGTCTATAAGAAGATGGCGGGTGAACCGTTCGATCTGTCCCAACTGCCCATGCCGGGCCGCGGCGGTGGACAGCGGCGCGGGAACTAAGGGCGCGCACAGAAATAAGATATTGTCCCACGGCTCTCCGAGCCGTGTATTCTCGACTCGGAGAGTCGAGCGACGGGCATCGTCGCACGGCGCTCCGAGCCGTGTGTATTCTCGACTCGGAGAGTCGAGCGACGGACTGCGCGACCCCAGCGTCGGGGTTGATTGCCGCGTCACTTCCCCTGGGTGGCCAGTGCCCGTGCGGCATCGCGTGCGAAGTAGGTTAACACGCCGTCGGCACCGGCGCGCTTGAAGCCGAGCAGGCTTTCGAGCATGACCCTGTCGTGGTCCAGCCAGCCGCGCTGGGCGGCCGCGCACAGCATCGCGTATTCGCCGCTCACTTGATACGCGAACGTGGGTACTCCGAACGCCGCTTTCACCCGCCAGACAAGGTCCAGGTACGGCATCCCCGGCTTGACCATCACCATGTCGGCACCCTCGTCCAGGTCGAGCGCGACTTCGCGAAGCGCCTCATCGCCATTGCCCGGATCCATCTGGTAGGTCTTCTTGTCGCCCCCGCCCAGACTGGCGGCCGACCCGACGGCATCCCGGAACGGACCGTAGAACGCCGACGCATACTTGGCCGCGTAGGACATGATCAGCACCTGCTCGAAATTGTGCTCGTCCAGCGCGTTGCGGACGGCGCCGATCCGCCCATCCATCATGTCGGACGGAGCGATGATGTCGCAGCCTGCTTCCGCCTGCACCACCGCCTGCTTGCAGAGTGCGTCGAGCGTGGGGTCGTTCACGACGTAGCCATTTTCCAGCAGCCCGTCGTGGCCGTGGCTGGTGTACGGATCGAGCGCCACGTCGCACAGGACGCCAATCTTTTGGCCGAACCGCTCCTTGATCGCGCGCACGGCGGTGCAGACCAGATTCTCCGGGTTCCACGCCTCCTCAGCCCCCGGCGTCTTCTTGGCCGGATCGGTCGCGGGAAACAGGGCCACCACGGGGATCCCCAGCTCAACCGCCTCGGCCACGGCCTCCACCACAAGGTCGACCGACAGCCGGTCCACCTGGGGCATCGACGCCACGGGTTCGCGCACGCCCCGGCCGTCGCGAATGAAGAGCGGCCAGATCAGGTCGCTGACACTCAGCCGGTTCTCGCGCACCAGTTCACGGGACCACGCGAAGCGTCGATTGCGGCGCATGCGGGTCGTGGGGAACCGGCCCAGGTACGTGCTCGGCGTAGTAGCCATCCCTCGTTACTCCTTGATGATCTGAATCGGCTGGATGTCGAACTTCGGGTTCTGGCCCAGGAAGCGGCAGGGATTGTTGTGGAAGACTTCGATCGCCTCCTGCAGTGTGTGCCCGCGTCGCCGATACTCCAGGATGCACTCCTGCAGTGTGAACGGATCGCTCGGACCCCAGTCGGCCGATGAATTCACCAGGATCCGCTCGCGGCCGTAAAGCTCGAGCATATCGACGGCGCGCTTGGGCGAGCACTTCGTGATGGGATAGAGCGTGAAACCGACCCAGTAACCGGCGGCCAGGGCGTCGCGAATCGTGTGCTCTTCGATGTGGTCGATCCAGACCCGTTCGGGCGCGATCCGGTGGTGGCGGAGGATCTCCAGGGTCCGGCGCGTACCGCGCACTTTGTCCTGCAGATGGGGCGTATGGATGAGCACGAGCTGGTCATGGCGGATCGCCAGCTCGAGCTGCGCTTCGAAAATCGCCTCTTCATTGGGCGTCGTCTTGTGAAAGCCGATCTCGCCCACGCCCAGGACGGTCGGCTTCTGGAAGAACGCGGGCATGTGCCGCATGACTTCCTGGCTCAGCGCGGGATTCTCAGCCTCCTTCGGATTGACGGCGACCCAGCAGAAATGGCGAATGCCGTACTGGGCCGCGCGCGTCGGCTCGAACTCGCTGATCTGACGAAAATAGTCGACGAAGGTCTCCGGGTAGGCCCGGTCGAAACCTGCCCAGAACGCCGGCTCGGCGACGGCCACCACCCCCGACATCGCCATCCGCTCGTAGTCCTGCGCGGTGCGGGCAATCCCGTGGTAGTGTGGTTGAATGATCTGCATGCGACTTCCTCCGTTTACGGAGCCGGTTCCCCGGCCTCCCTTGCCTGCCCGCAGCCCGCCGCGCCCGAATTGGGGGGCACCACCGGCTGACCGCCGCGCGCGACGAATCAAGCCGAATCGGAAAACAGGTTCAACAGCCGCTCGCTGCGATTGGGCGTCGTCTCGCGTTCGGCCAACAATGTCAGCGCCTGATAGATTCGATCCAGGCGGTCGATGCCCGCGGGTATCTCACCCGACCGGGCCTCTGCCGCTCGATCGAACCGGTCCAGGAGCGCCGCAATCTCAATCAGCATGCAGCGGGCGTCCAGGAAATAGTGATCCAGCACCTTCTCGGCCGTCAACATGACCTTCCGCTCCCCACATCAATGTCTGGATTTCCACGTTCCATCAGATTGTACCTCGGCAGCCACCGGAGGGACTACCCGCCGACGGAGAGCCGCGGGAAGAGAAGTACGAGTAGCGAACAAGGAGTTCCGATCGACGAGGGGAAGCCTCTTCGGTCCGAGCGCGATTCTCCTTGCTCGCTTCGCCCGTCGCTGCGGTCGGCGGGCAGCACTCCGGGCCGTTTGGCGGCGGGTCCTCCGACGGGTATGATCTACAGCACGGCCTGGAGCGTGGAAGTGGCGCTGCGCGTGCCGCCGCGTGTCGCCGGCCGTCCATTCGGAGGACTCCATAACCATGTGGACCGGATCACGACGCAGCTTCCTGACCACCGTCGGTGCTGCCGGCGGCCTGGCCTTGCACGCTGCCGTATCGCGCAGAGTGACCGCCGGGCCGCTGAGCCACTGGCCGCTCACGACGGCTCCCGAGATCCTCAATCCTCGCCTGCGCGTGCCGCTCTCGTTCATCATTGACGACTCGACCTGCCTGGTGAACATGGGCCGCTTCTGCATGCCGCAGTTCGCCGCGGCCTGGCCGGAGCGGGCCGCGTACCAGAAACCCTGGAAGAGCTGGCCCGTCGAGATCCCTGACGCGTTCGTGCGCACGTTCGGCCAGTGGTGCGCCCGGCACGGCGTGAAAGGCAAGTACAGCGTCGTCCCCTACCCGGCCTGCGTCGGTTGGTTGGATCGTGAACTGCCCGGTTGGTCGCGGCAGGAACTGGAGGCAAGCCTGCAGCTGGTGCGTGACCTGCTGCTGCCCAACTGGGACATCCACCCGGAAATGATCACGCACACACGCGTGATCGATCTGCAGACCGGCCGCCCGGTGCCGGAGATCAGTCCCGGAACGATGGAGAACTGGTACCCCCCCGCACGCCAGAGTGTCGATGAACTGGCGGTCTACATCGCGTACGCGCTGCGCATCCTTCGGAATTGCGAGCTCCCCTGCGAAGGCATTACCACGCCCGGCGGTTTTGGCAGCGGGGTGGAGCAAGAACTGTCGCTGGCTGTCCAACAGGCCGTGCGGGACGTGTTCGGCGCGGAGATCCCGCACTATTTCAAGTACGTGGCCGAAGGCGCCGAGAGCGCCGAGCCGCGGATCGAACACGTGCGTCAAGACCGTGACCACACGCAGTTGACCGTCAGCATCTACGCCGGAACAGGCGACTGGTTCGGCGGCTGGGACGGAGACGACCAGCCCGAGCCGGATCGGTACTGCACGCGCGACGGCACGCAAGGCCGGCTGGTCGAGCTGATTCGGCGCGGGGAGCCCGCGATCCTGCTGTGCCACTGGCCAGGCATGTACACCCAGGGCACCCAACAGGGGTTCGCGGCGTTTCAGCAGGTGGTCACGGCGCTGGAGGAACACTATCGGGATGCCACGCTGTGGATGAAGCTCAGCGAGATCGCCCGCTACTGGGCCGCGCGCAGATTGACGACGATCTCGACACAGGTTGGGCACTACGTTCTGCAGGCTCCCTTCGCCTGTCCGCTCTTCACGCTGCGCGTGCCCCGCTTGGGCACGCAACCGCCCGTCATTCGGACCGGCGCACGGCAGATCCAATTGCACGCGGTCACACAGCCGGCGCAGCTGGCAAGCGGCACCTGGTTGCCCGAATCGGAACATGCCGTGGTCTGCTTCGATCTGACGCGCGGCGAGACCACGATCGAAGCCTGAAAACGCTACGCAGTTCACTCCGGGTTGTCGATCAGTTCCTGCAGCCGCGCGGCCAGCGGCGCCGGCAGCCGCGCGAGCCAGGAGGCGTCAATCAGCTTGACACTCAGCAGATCGAGCAGATGCACCTGGTCCTTGCGGCGAAACGCGGTCAACTTCATCTGCACAAGGCACTCCAATGTGACGACCCGAAAACTCTCTGCAGCCTCCGATTCCTTCACGTCAGGCACCGGCAGAACATCCGATGCCTTGACGCGTTCGCCGCTGAAGACGAGGTGCACGGCCCCGCGCGGACCGGCTTGCGGACCGTCGAGAAAGAACGCCGTTCCGAACGATTCGCCATACTGGAATCCTGCGCGATGCAGGGCCTGGATCGCGCTGTCCAGGTCGGAGCGGCGAATGACGATGTCCACATCTTGTGTGAAACGAACCGCGGTCTTTTCCACACGCCCGACCCACTCGGCCACGGCATTCCCGCCCGCAACAGCATAGGCCACGCCTGCCGCTTCCAGCGCTCCAGTGCAGCGCGCGAGTCGCTCGCGCACCTCTTCAATCGCCATCGCCACGCGCTCCCAGCCGGAAATGGACGTGCCCATCGTCGTCGCCCCCCCGGGAGAAACCCACGCACGCTCAATTGGCTATCAGCTTGAGGTAATCCAGGCCGAACATGTGACTCTTGACGGCTTTCTCGTTCGCCCCCACGATCTCCACGGTCATCCGATTCGGACCGGCGGGCAGCTCAAACGGCCCGAGCACAATCGTGTCGTTGGCCACACCGTCGTTGAACCGATCCACCTCCTGGGGCGGCTGGTCGTTGATCGTGAGCCGGACGATTCCGTAATCGATGGCCTTGGTCAGATTGGCGACGATCTCGTATCGTCCCGCAGACTCGACCGGAAACTCCAGCACCAGCTTGTCACCGACCTGGGCGTCGCGCCACCACAGCTGCGTTTCGTTGCTCCAGCGGAAGTGGGCGCCCACCTGATCCTCCAGTGTCCCGGCCGTGACGCTCACGCGCGTCAGTTCTTCACCCTCCAGGACGCCGGGAACGCGGTACACCTCCACGATGTCCGTGCGCTTCAAGGCCACGGGCAGCGCCGCCGTGTCCGGATCGGGTGCGGCGTTGTGCGTGGCCCCCGGACGCGCGTACCAGAACGTGGCCGGCGCATAGTTCACAATCGTGTCGGCCCAATGCCACATTTCCATGTCGAACTTCAACGACTTCGTGAAGGGAATGCCGTCGAGCAGGCGATAGCGACTGTTGACGGAAAAACCGGCCTTCAGATTCCCCGCGCCGGTCGGCTGCGCATGGAACGGCGTCGCAAAGAACTCGGGGCGGCACCAGGCGTAGCCGAAGTAATCCTCCGTGCCGGTGCCGATGTGCGACGGGAAA
>JALOQX010000394.1 GCA_025459265.1 Pirellulaceae bacterium
CGCGTCGGTGGAGTTGTGCGGCGGCATGCACCACCAGGGGCTGACCCCGGACCTCCCCAGCGTCCGGGCAGCGCGCCAGGCGCTGGACCGCACGCAACTACTCGTGATGCTCCGCCCACGGCCAGGAGATTTCGCCTATACGCCGCGCGACGTGGCGCTGATGGAAGCACAACTGGCCGACATCGCCCATACCGGCGCGGATGGGGTCGTGTTCGGGTCCCTCCGCAGCGGTGACTCCCGGTTCGATCGCGATGCCATGGGCCGCCTTCTCCGGCAGGCTCACCAGGCCGGTCTGTCCGCCACGGTGCACCGCGCTTTTGATGCCACCCCCGACCCCCTCGAGTCCCTCGACCTGATTGTGCAGCTTGGATTCGACCGGCTGTTGACCAGCGGCACGCCCTGGGCAACCGGCCAGTCCGCACTCGACGGCGTCACGACGCTTTCCGCACTCGTCCGCCGCGCCGCCGGCCAGATCGAGATCGTGGTCGGCGGCGGGATCAACCCGGCCAACGCACCGCAGCTGCTCGCCGCATTGCCCCTCGTCGGGAGCCGCCTGACTCTCCACGCCTACTCCGGAGTCCAGTTCAACGGCATCACCTCGCAAGCCTTGGTCAGATCGCTCTGCGATGCGGTCGAGCCCTGGTCGACCGACCCGAGGAGAAACGAGCTGGATAACTGGAGAACATAGGTCAAGTCTGTCGATAAGGTAGCTGGAAGCATCGGACGACGTACCGCTGCGGCCGGCACCCTGGCTTGCCGTTGCGTCGGCCCTGCCACGCACCCACCCCATAGCGGCATCCGCAGCGTCGGACCGACCGCACGCAGGCGCTTCGGGCCACGAATTCCAGCCATGAAACCGCGCGCACCGCATTTCCTGTTGTTCTCCGAGACGCGATCGACGACGCCGGGATGCGCGTCAGACAAGGGCCCGGCCGAACCAGCAGGAGCCGTAGGCTACTGGCGTTTCGTCCTGCAGTCCGAGGACGGTCAGGTGGAGTTGGACGTGACGGACAGGGAGGGGACGGCATCCGAGGAACGGCTGAATTTGCTGGCCATCGTGCGCGGCCTGGAGGCGCTGCCCGCGCCCTCCCGCGTGACGGTGGTGACGCGCAGCGGCTGGATTCGGCGCGGTCTGCGGTTCGGTTTGGAGCAGTGGCGTGAGAACCACTGGCAGTGGGAGCGATTTGGCCACCTGGCGCCGGTCAAGAACGCGGACCTCTGGCGGCGTGTGGACCACGCGTTGCGGTTTCACGAGGTCGAGTGCCGCGCGCTGCGGGTGGACGCTGTGCGCGACGACCTGAGCGGTCCGCATTTCGGGGGCGTGCCACGGCCGACCCGAGCGGCGGTGACTGGAACCGCGGGGGCACCCGGCGGGGTTCGTCCCGCGTCCCGGCCATCACGACCACGGCGTGCCGACCACATCCTGTTACGTGCCTTACGCCACTTGTTCGGCTGGTGCGGGCTGTGTCGGCGCGGGCCCTCCCCGGTCATGGCCGCGCACTAGGATGCCGATGAAAGAGGGGCTTCGCCTGGTGCCGCAGCCCGCAGGGCGGCGGCTGGCGAGTCACCACCTGGGAACGACAACGAGGGCGACGAGCGCATCAAGCGGGCGCATCGGGGCAGCTTTTTTTTGCGGCAACGTGCCAGCACCTGGGGGAGAAATCTGTGCGGACCCACGTTACATTGGACAGCATGGGAGCTTTGGTCGAAGGAGTTCACAGCAACCCCTTTGAGTTACTTGGTCCGCATCCGATTCAACAGGACGGTCGCACGGCGCTGGCCGTGCGGGCGTTCTTACCCGATACGCAGCAAGCTTGGGTCTTGGACCCGTCGCACAACGTCTCGCGCCCGATGCGACGGATTCACCCTGCGGGGCTTTTCGAGGCGATCTGTCCGCCCTTGGACCGGCCCGATCAGCGGTATCAGTTTCGTGTGGCGGGACACGATGGTGAAGTTAGCACAATGCATGACCCCTACTCGTTTGGCTCGCTGCTGACCGACTTCGACTTCTACCTCTATGGCCAGGGGCGGCACGAGCGCATCTATGAAAAGCTGGGGGCGCAGCTGCGGGTGGCGGACGGCGTGACCGGCACGAACTTCGCCGTGTGGGCGCCCAACGCGACGGCCGTCAGCGTGGTCGGCGACTTCAACCGCTGGGACACGCGGCGGCACCCGATGCGAAAACACATCCCCAGCGGGATCTGGGAACTCTTCATTCCGGAGGTGGGCACCGGGCAGCAGTACAAGTACCGCGTGCGGGCGTGGGATGGTGAGGTGGGGGACAAGACGGACCCGTTTGGGTTTGCCGCGGAGTTGCCCCCGCGCACGGCCTCGATCGTCGCGGACCTGTCGCGGTTCCACTGGAACGACCAGGCATGGATGGAGCAGCGCCGTTCGCGCGACGTCCTGAATCAACCCATCTCGATTTACGAGGTCCACCTGGGCAGCTGGCAGCGCTCCGGCGACCAGTGGCACGGCTGGTTGAACTATCGCGAGTTGGCGCGGCGGCTGGTGGATTACTGCCATCAGCAGGGGTTCACCCACCTCGAACTGTTGCCGGTGAGCGAGCATCCGTTTACGGGCAGTTGGGGGTACCAGACGATCGGTTACTACGCGGTCACCAGCCGCTACGGCACGCCTGAAGACTTCATGTACTTCGTCGACTACTGTCACCGCAACGGCATCGGCGTCATCCTCGACTGGGTGCCAGCGCATTTCCCGAAGGATGGCCACGGTCTGCGGCGATTCGACGGCACGGCGTTGTACGAACACCAGGACCCGCGCCAGGGGGAACACCCGGACTGGGGCACGATGATCTTCAATTATGGCCGCAACGAAGTCCGCAACTTCCTCGTGGCCAACGCCCTGTTCTGGCTGGACAAGTACCACATCGACGGCCTGCGTGTGGACGCGGTCGCGTCCATGCTGTATCTCGACTACAGCCGCGAGGAAGGGGCGTGGATTCCCAATGAATACGGGGGGCGCGAGAATATCCCCGCCATCCACCTGCTGCGGGAGTTCAACGAGACCTGCCACGGCAACTACCCCGGCATTCTGACGATTGCCGAGGAGTCGACCGCCTGGGGCGGGGTCTCGCATCCGACATACACCGGTGGGCTGGGCTTCAGCATCAAATGGAACATGGGCTGGATGAACGACACGCTGCGCTACATGCGTCACGATCCCATCTACCGGCGGTTCCATCATAACGAGTTGACGTTCAGCCTGATTTACGCGTTCACCGAGAACTTCGCGCTCCCCTTGTCGCACGACGAGGTCGTGCACGGCAAGGGCTCGCTGCTGGGCCAGATGCCGGGCGATCTCTGGCAGCGCTTCGCCAATCTGCGGTTGCTGTACGCTTACATGTGGACACATCCCGGCAAGAAGCTGCTGTTCATGGGGAGCGACTTTGCGCAGTGGAACGAATGGAACTACGAGACCGATCTGCAGTGGGACCTGCTCCAGTGGCCCTCGCACCAAGGGATCCAGAAGCTCATCGCCGATCTTAACTCGCTGTATCGGCGCGAGCCTGCGCTCTACGAACAGGATTTCAACGGGAACGGGTTCGAGTGGATTGACTGTCACAGCGCGGATGACAGCGTCTTGGTCTACCTCCGCAAAGCGCGTCGCGCGGAGGATTTCCTGGTCATCTGCTGCAACTTCACGCCGGTCGTACGGCACCATCACCGGGTCGGCGTCCCTCGCGGTGGCTGGTACCAGGAGGTTTTTAATAGCGATTCACACTATTACGGTGGCAGCAACGCGGGGAATTATCCCGGCGTGCACGCCGACTCGGCGGGACACCATGGCCGTCCCCACGCCATCCAGATTCAGCTGCCGCCCCTCGCCTTGACCGTATTCAAGCCGCAGGGTTGATCGCCGTTGCCGTTACTCGAAGTTCCCCGTCGGCAACGGCGGGCGACTCCACTTGATCTCGTACTCCCGCTCCAGCGTCGAGTACCAGTCACGGACAATGTCACCCAACTGCAGCTGCGCCAGTTCGGCCAGTTCGTTGGTCAGGCCCGCGGCGAAAAAGGCCTCGCGACGCTGCTGATCGCTCGGTTCCTCCGCCTCGATCCGCACCACGTACACGAACGTCTGCGGCTGATTGACCGCCACCCCCACCTGACCCACCTGCAGGTCAAAGACGGCTCGCATGAAATCCTCGCCAGCCCCAGCAACGCTCACCCGGCGGTCGCCGGCCTGCCCCTTGACCGGGCTCAATGTCGGGCGCATCGGCATGCCGCCGGGCATGGCCCCACGAGTCATCCAGGAGAACGGGTCGGAGCGGATGACCTGCGATGCGTTGTCGGGAAAGACCGCAACCAGGGGCTGTCCCGACTGCGCCGCCTGCTGTGCCAGCTGTTCCGCCTTGGCCCGTGCCAATGGCAGAGCCTGCTGCATTTTCCATGCCCGGACCACGTCGTCCCGCACGTCGTCCAGCAGCGGCACGGATTCCGGCTCGACTTCCTCCCGCCAGTACGTAAAGACCTGGTCTGGGGCGATCGGGAATCCGCCCTGCTGGACCATGCCATCCACCAGGCGCTGCGTGACAAACGGCGCCAAGTCCTTCGCAAAGCCGACGTCGATCAGCGTCCGGCGCATCATCCCCGTCTGCTGGCCGAAGAGCGTCTCAGTCGCGCGGGCCAGCG
>JALOQX010000125.1 GCA_025459265.1 Pirellulaceae bacterium
ATCCTGGTGCAGGCAGCGACGCGCCAGATTGCACTGGCGGGCACTTCATCCAACACGGCACGCGACCATCAGCCGGCGGCGACTGATGACGACGAGTTCAGACTTCTGGCGGTGTTTCAGACCAGGACTATCATCGCCGGCGCCATCCTGGAGGGCACAGCGCTGATGAACCTGGTCGCCTTCCTGCTGGAGGGACAAGCCTACTCGTTCGTGCTGGCGCTGCTGTGCCTGGCCGGAATTCTCGCCGGGTTCCCCACCCAGCATGCGGTGACCGGTTGGCTTGAGCACCAGCTGCGCCGGGTCCGGGAAATGCGCGACATGCCGGAGATGCACTGAGCCACGACGGAGGGCGAGGCGCAAAAGGGAGGGCGAGGCGCAAAAGGGAGGGCGAGGCTCCTGCCGAGCCGCATTCTCGTTCTGAGCTCGTCCCTCCTTGCTCGTCCCTCGTCCCTCGTCCGCCTGACCTCCGCCCTTTGCCTTCGCACCTGCGGCTCGGCAGGAGCCTCGCCCTCCCTTTGTCGCCTCGCCCTCCCTTTGTCGCCTCGCCCTCCCTTACACCTCTGTCCTCCGCTGGCTACCCGCGGCGCCACTGCGGGATGCCGCGACCGGGTGTCCACGGAGCGCCGGCCGCTTCGAGCTTGCGGCCGAGTTCCGGCACGTCCTGCTCGACCAGCTTCTGGAGATCACCCAACACGGCGCTGTACTGTTGGGCGGCAATGTCGTAACTGCGGCGATGAGACTGCGTTGGTCCCGATGTCGTCGACCAATGGCCGTAGACCACCGTTTGCACGCGACTCAGGATGCCGGGCATGCCGGGCTCGTTGCGCCGCGGTTTGGTCGGGTCGCCCGAGAATCGCTCGAGGATGTCCGTCAGCCGCAGCTCCAGATTGCGGACTTCGACGCCCAGAGCGGGATCGACGCCCGGCGTTTGTTCAACGGCCTGTTTCATGTGCTTGAGCTGATCGGCGGTCTCCTGGGCCACTCGATACGCGCCATACACGGCCCGTTGCAGCTCGCCGGTCTGTTTCTGGAAGGCGAGCACTTCCGACCGGTTGGGCGCTGGCAGGGAGGGGGTGCCGAGCGCTTCGACAGTGAACGGCGTGGGGGGGATGAGTTCGGTGAGCTGGCCGTCGACGCGTTTGGCGAAGCTCACCGTGTACTGGCCGGGGATGGCCAGCGGTCCGAAGCCGCTGTCGCCGAGCTGCACGGGGGTGTAGCCGCTGTAGCGGAAATCCCAGGTCACGCGATGCAGGCCCTGGCTGGCCGGCACGGTCATCCGCCGCACGACTTCGCCGGCGGCGTCGCGAATGATCAGCAGGACCGCCGGGGCTTCCTCGCGATCTTCCGCCTTGAGTTCTTCCCAGCTGGGATACGCGACATCCTGGTTCTTCTGAGCCAGTTGACGATCTTTCTCCTGACGCTGTTCTTTCTTGGTGCGCAGCGATTCCTTCAGGAAATAGGTGAAGGTCGCGCCGAACGGAGGATTGGGGGCGGTGTAGAAGCTCGCGCCCTGAAACCCCTTCTCGCCGCCGCCAGAGGGATCCGTCTGGATGAACAGCTGAGCCGGCTTGATGGCAAACAGGTGCGCATCCCGATCGAGCAGTTCGGTGGTGAGCTCGCGCAGCGGCGCGTAGTCGTCCAGGATGTAGAAGCCGCGGCCGAACGTGCCGACGGCCAGATCGTTCTCGCGGCGTTGGATTTCCAGATCGCGTACGACGATCGTCGGCAGTCCGCCGCGGAGAGGGATCCATTTGAGGCCGCCGTCGAGCGTGACGAAGACGCCGAATTCGGTCCCGACAAACAGCATCTCCGGTTTCACATGGTCCTGGACGATCGTGTACGTCGAACCGCGTGGCGGCAGGTCGCCCGCGATCGACGACCACGTGTGACCGCGGTCCGTACTCTTGACCACGTACGGCCGGAAGTCCCCCCGCTTGTAGTTGTACATCACCACGTACACCGTATTCGGATCATGTCGCGACGCTTCGACGTCGTTGACGAATGCGAACTCCGGTACGTCCAGCCCGGGGAAATCCTCCACCTTGCGCCAGTTCTGTCCGCCGTCCTCGCTGATCTGCACCAGCCCGTCATCCGTGCCGACATACAGCAGGCCGTCGACCAGTGGTGATTCGGAGATCGACATGATCGAACCGTAGAACGACGTGGAGTTGTTCTTGGCGACGGCATCGACCCCCCACACGCGCCCCATGACCTTGAGCGCATTGCGGTCGAGATTGCGGCTCAGGTCGGGACTGATCGCGCGCCAGGTATCTCCCCGGTCGTCGCTGCGGAAGAGAATTTGAGCGCCGTAGTAGATGCGCTGGGCCGCGTGCGGGCTGATCAACAGGGGAGAATCCCAGTTCCACCGCAGCGGCGGTCCGTCGGGCTCCTCTTGCGGCTTGATGTCGATCTGCTCGCCGGTACGCCGATCGTAGCGGATCAGACCACCATACTGCCACTGCGAATAGACGATGTTCGGATCGGTCGGATCCACCGCGGGATCGAAGCCGTCTCCGAAGACCGTGATGAACCAGTCACTGTTGCGGATGCCGCTCACGTGGCGTGTGCGCGTCGGGCCGCCCTGCGTCGCGTTGTCCTGCGTACCGCCGTAAATGTTGTAAAACGGCAGGTCGTTGTCGACGGCGATCTTGTAGAACTGCGTGAGCGGCAGGTTGGCCTTGAAGTCGTAGTTCTGTCCCCGGTCCCACGTCTCGTACAGACCTCCGTCACAGCCGATCAACAGGTGGTTCGCGTTGTGCGGGTCAATAACCAGCGCGTGGTTGTCCACATGCTTCCATTGCTCGCCCAGCGGCTGGAACGACTTGCCACCGTCCTGGGAGACCATCATGTACGTGTCGAGCGAATAGACTCGGTCGAACACGTGCGGGCAGGCGACGATCTCCTGGTAGTACTGGGGACTCGTGCTCTCGTAGCTGCCCTGCTTGGCCCAGGTTTCACCACCGTCGGTCGACTTGAAGAAGCCGCTCTGTCCCTCGGCCGCCTCGACCAGCGCATAGACCACGTCCGGCTGGATCGGTGACACGGCCACACCGATGCGGCCCAGGTCCACGCCGGGCAGGCCGCGCGTGATCTTGCGCCAGTTCTGACCGCCGTCAGTCGACTTATACAGAGCCGACTCGGGACCGCCGTTGATCAACGTCCAGACATGCCGCCGCCGCTGATAGGCGACTGCCAACAACACGTCCGGATTCCGCGGATCAAACACCACGTCCGACACCCCGGTGTTCTCGCTGATGTTCAAGACCAGCGTCCAGGTCTGACCGCCGTCGGTCGTCTTGTACAAACCGCGGTCTCCCCCCGGGGCCCAGAGCGGTCCCTGCGCAGCGACGTACACGACCTGCGAGTCGCGCGGGTCGATCAAGATCTTGCCGATGTGTTCCGAGTTCTCGAGCCCGACGCGCGTGAAACTCTTACCGCCATCAAGTGACTTGTAGACGCCGTCCCCGTACCCCACGCTGCGTTGGCTGTTGTTCTCCCCTGTGCCCACCCAGACCACGTGGCGGTTCTGTGGGTCGACCGTCACACAGCCGATCGAATACGAGCCATAGCCGTCGAAAATGGGTGTCCAGGTTGTACCGCAGTTCTCGGTCTTCCACACACCGCCCGAAGCCGCCGCCACGTACCAGACGTTGCGGTCCACCGAGTCCACCGCGATGTCGGAAATACGCCCGGACATGAAGGCCGGGCCAAGCCCGCGGAACGACAAACCCGACAACAGCGAGGCGTTCAGGCCGGGGGTCTTGTCGGCATCCGCGTCGCTGTCCTGGGCCGACCCGAGCGATGCGAACATCAGCGTTGCCGCGATGGTTCCGGTCAGCGTGCGCCGGCACAACATAGGTAAGCCTCCTGAGAGTAGTTGTTGTAGCTTACCTAATTTACCACGCAATTACGGGCGCGGAACGGGGGCAGGGAGGGCAGAATTCGCTCAGCCGCGGCTGAGCTGAGCGATTTTCTCTTCGTCCACGTCGATTCCCAGCCCGGCTCCGTGCGGGACATGGGCCAGTCCGTCGGCAATTTTCAGAGGTTGTTTGAGCACATCGGCGGTGAGGAATTGGGGGCCGTTGAGGGCGGCGGGTTTGGCCAGGCCGAAGGCTCCGTACAGGCAGAGCGTGGCGGCGAGCGAAATGTCGGGGTCGGTCAGCCCGCTGCCCAGCCACATCAGTCCTTCCTGCTCGACGATTTCAATCTGCCGCTTGTTCGACAGCAATCCGCCGCAGCGTGACGGCTTCATGGCGACGCCGTCGAGCATCTTCAGGCGGATGAATTCCTCGAGCTCGATGGGTGATACGACGCCCTCGTCCATCAGGATGGGCAGAGCGCCCTGGCGTTTGAGGGCCTGGTACGTCGAGATTCGATTGGGGCGCACGGGTGCTTCGAGGACGTCGACCCCGGCGTCGGCCAGTCGGGGTGCCACCTCCAGCGCGGTCGCCGGGTCGTAGCCGCCATTGGCATCAGCCCACAGGAATGCGTCGGGTGCGGCGCGGCGGACGCGGCGTGCCAGTTCGACGTCGACCTGCGGGTCGGGCGCAACCTTGATGTTGAAGTGGCGATAGCCGCGCTGGCGGCCCTCTTCCATGATGGATTCGATCTCGTCGGGCGTGCGCGGATTGACAGTCCAGCTGAGCGTGATCGGGCCGCCGGGCGATCGCCCCCACAATTCGCACACGGGTTTCCCAGACAGTTTGCCGGCGAGATCGTGCAAGGCGATGTCCAGACCGGCCCGCGTGATCGGCATGCCGGTGCTGAAGCCCGCCTGGATGGTCTGATCCATCGTGCGATGTGCACCGGCGATATCGACCGCGTCGCGGCCGATCAATTCCGGCGCGTAGTAATCGCGGAGGGCGACCGTCGCCGCCTCCAGCGTCTCGTAGCTCCATTTCTCGATCGGCACGCTCTGGCCCCAGCCGACCGTTCCGTCATCCGCGGTGATCTTCACGATCACGGCGGCTCGTCCCGCCGCTCCATGAGCGCCGGCGAAGAACTTGAAGTAGCCGGTCATGGGATAGCGCAAGGGAAAGACGTCGATGCGGTCGATCTTCACAGTTTGCACCTCAGCCAACACCCGCGCGGCCGGCAGCGCGGCAGCGGCCGCGAGGGTGCTCGCGAGCCAGCGGCGGCGCGTCAGGCGGCACGCGTGTGCGGGCAACGGACCACGTCGGGCGGATCTTTTCATGGTGGGACGGCTACCGCGTGCGTTTCACACGTTCTCGGGGATCTCGAATCCTGCGCGCTGGCTCCGGGACACCAGCGCGTTCGCCTCGGCATCGTCGACAAACTGCTCCTGGTCGGGGTTCCAGTGCAGCCGCCGGCCGGTCCAGCGCGCGATGTTTCCGAGGTGGCAGACGGTGGCGGAGCGATGCCCGATCTCCACGTCCGCCACGGGCAGCTCGCGGGTCTTGATGCAGTGGATCCAGTTGGCCAGGTGCGTGTCCGTATTGTCCGCCGTGCTGAATTCACCCTGTTTTGTCGCCTCCGCCACGATCTCCGGCGGATCGCTCGCGAGGTAGCCGCGGTCGAGAGTAATCCGGCCGTCCTGACCGATGAACTGCCCGCCCCCGCGCTGGCCGATGTTCTCCAGCCGCACGACGACGTCGTTGGCGTAGCGGAACCGCACCAGCGGTTCGGAGCAGATCTTGTTGCCGGCCGCGATGGACCCGGGCTGAGCGTAGGTGGGTGGATGAAACGCGGGCCCTTCGGTCCAGACTTCGACGGGTCCCGTATCGCTGGTGCCCAGGGCCCACTGGATCTGATCGAATCCATGGGCGCCCCAGCCGGTCATTTCGCCGCCGGACCACGGGCGAAAGGAAATCCAGCCCGGGTTGGCCCGCGGCGTGCGAATGTCGTTGTGGTAAGGCACGACCTCGGTCTGGCCGCACCAGGTATCCCAATCCAGCCCAGCCGGGATCGCCTCGGCCGGCAGCGCGCACTCCCACGGACTCTCATAGTTGGGCGCGATCACCTCGCGGACTCGGCCGATCGCGCCGCTGCGTACGAGCTCGCAGCCAAGGCGATTGAGCGAAATGGACCGCTGCTGGCTGCCGGTCTGCAGGACGCGCGCGTATTTCCGCACGGCGGTCACCAGTTGCCGGCCTTCGCGGATCGTCAGCGTCAGCGGTTTTTCCAGGTAGACGTCCTTGCCGGCCTGGCAGGCATGGATGGCCGGCAGCGTATGCCAGTGGTCCGGCGTCGCGATGATGACCGCCTGGACATCCGCGGACTCGAGCAGGCGGCGATAGTCCTGGTACGCGCGGCATTGGAACCTGGCCGCCATCGACTCGGCCAGTGGCAAGTAGCAGTCGGCGACGGCCACGATCTGGGCATCCGGTGGCAGCGCGGTCAGCTGTTGTGCACGTCGGCCAGCTCCAATATAGCCGATGCCAATCCGATCGTTGGCGCCGGCTCGACCGGCCGCTCGCAGCGCCGTGCACGGCACGAAGTGTGGGATCACCAGTGCGGCCGTTGTCGCGGCGGCACCGTGCAGGAAGGCACGGCGGGAAAGCCGGGCATGATGCGTAGCCATGGGGCGGTCATCCTCGTGTCGCAAAAGTCGCGAAGCGTCACTGTAAGCAGACAAGGCTGGACCAGCTCCTTGGTCAGCTTGCGTCATGATACCAGCATTCTGCGGCACCGGGTAAATGGGCTTGCGTGATTCCGGGACTGGCCACCCGGGCGCGCTGGGGGCTCGCTGCGCTCGTCCCCAGCCACCCGCGCGCTGGGGGCTCGCTGCGCTCGCTCGTCCCCAGCCACCCTGCGCGCGCTGGGGTGGTTTTGATTGCGGGTTGATGGCAAGGGACCATGCAGGTGGTACGATGGCGCTGGCCGCCCGCGTCAAGGGCCGGCGATGCGTCCCTCCCGACGCGGCGGCCAGGCCTGATCCCACCGCGCCGGCTGGCGCCACGAGCAACCTCATTTCCCACGCTGCGAGGTCATCACGATGAGCACCGAACCCACGAAATCCAGATTGTCCACGGCCAGCTCGCGTCGCCAGTTTCTGACGGCGGCAGGTCAGGCGGTCGCCGTCTCCGCGCTGGCCGGATGGGCGATTCCGCGCTGCCACGCCAGCGCCGATTCGACGATCAAGCTGGCGTTAGTCGGTTGTGGGGGCCGCGGCACTGGCGCCGTGGCCGACGCGCTCGCGTCACAGGGCGGCCCGATCAGGCTGTACGCGATGGCGGATCTGTTTGCGGACCGGCTGCAAAATAGCTGGAACGCCCTGCACGATCAGTTCCAAGACCGGATCGACGTGCCCGAGGACCGTCGTTTTGTCGGATTCGACGCGTACCAGAAAGCCATCGATTGTCTCGGTCCCGACGACGTGGTCCTGTTGACAACGCACGCCGCGTTCCGGCCCATGATGTTCGAATACGCCGTCCGCAAGGGTGTGAACGTGTTCGCGGAAAAGTCGTTTGCGACGGACGGTCCGGCCGTGCGACGCTGGCTCGCTGCCGCGGAACTTGCGGAGCAGAAGAACCTCAAGGTGGGTGTCGGCTTCATGTGGCGACACTCGCAGGCGCGGCAGGAAGTCATCCAGCGGATTCACGACGGCGCGATCGGCGACGTGCACACGCTGCGCATCTACCGCGTGCACGGTCCCGTGCACTGCCCGCCGCGGCCGACAGAACAGAACGAGATTGAATTTCAGATCCGCGTGCCGAACAGCTTCACTTGGGTCTCCAGCGGCTTCTTCATCGACTGGCACTGCCACAACATCGACGTCGCCTGCTGGGCCAAAGGGGCCTGGCCGGTCAAGGCTCAAGGCATGGGAGGACGCTGTTACCCGGAGGCGGGAAATCAGTTCGATCATTACACGGTGGAGTACACGTTCGCGGACGGCGCGAAGCTCTTCTGTTTCTCCCGGCACATGAACAATTGCTGGAATACGTACGCGGATTACGCGCACGGCTCGAAGGGCTCCGCAGTCATCATGACCGATCTCGCGCAGCCTGATTCGCGCATCTACCAGAGCCAGCGGATCGACGAGGAAGCGCCGGTCTGGAAGTTCGGAAAACCAGACCCCAATCCCTACCACGTCGAATGGCAAGTGCTGGTGGATGCCATTCGCCAGGACAAGCCGCATAACGAGGCGCGGCGGGCCGGCGAGGCGGAGGTCGCGGCACTCATGGGGCGGATCGCCACCCATACCGGACAGTACGTGACGTGGGATGACGTCATGAAGTCGAACTTCCAATTCATCCAGGATATCGACAATCTGACATTCGACTCGCCCGCTCCGATCCAGGAAGGGCCAGATGGCATTTACCCAGCGCCGCAACCCGGGATCACCGTCGAGTGTTGACCGGCGACCGACGTGGGCCCTGATCCGCGCCCCTACGATCACCTCGGCGCGGGTGAGTGTGTGCCGCCTCCAGGGGGGCGGCGTGCGGTGGCGGTGCGGCCCGTGACGGGCTTGGTGGGTGTCTTTACGTTTGCGAGCGGTCATTTCGGCGGATACAGGTCAGGGCAGGTGCCCGGTAACACAGAAGGGCTGGTGCGATGAGCGCGAACGGGACCGTGGGTGTGCTATTTCTTGCCGGATCGTTCTGGTTGACGGGCATGCAGGGAGCGTGGTCGCAGGCCCCCGCCGTGCCGGCAGGCGAACAGGTGCCGCCTGCCGGGGAGCGTCAGGCGTGGTTGCTCGAGGACGCTTTAACTCAGCTGCGGCTCTATCCGCGCGACCCGTACTTGCAGTACGTCGCGCTGCAGTTAGCGCGGCGGGAGAACCGTGCTCAGGCGGTCGCCGGCGAGATCCAGCAGCTGACGGGGCGGTCTCCGCAATGGCAGGAGCGCACGGGTCAGGTGAATCTGTTCAGCATCTTCACCGGTGCGCTGGCGGTGCAGGAGAGCCTGCAGTTGGACACGATGGTCGAGCCGGCGGTGCCGCGCGAAGAAATGCGGCCGCAGGCGCCAGCCGACGCGGGGGACCGCCAGGGGCCGGCCAAAGTCGCGGTCGACGGACGGGGTGCGGCCGGCCCGGAGGATCAGGCCATCGTGCGTATCGCGGACCTTGCCGGTCCGTCGGTGCAAAGCCATCCCTGGACCCAGATGCTCGCGGGCCGCGAGGCGGCGATGTCGCCGCTGGCTCGCTGTGTGCCGCCGGACTACTACTACATCCGCTTCGGCTCGGTCAACAAACTGTTGACGCTCCTCGACCAAGGTGACATCTGGGGCACGCATCTCTTCAGCCAGGCCGCGCAGAAAGCCTACCGGCACGAGGTGCGCGAGCGGATGATGCGCCAGTTGGCGTTGGAGATCAACCCCTTGCTGCAGCCGTTCTACGACCTGGCGGTCCAGGAACTGGCGGTTGTGGGCAGCGATCTCTTTGCTGTGGAAGGGAGCGATGTAACGTTGTTGTTTCGCGTCACGCAGCCGCAGGTCTTCACGGCGCAGATGGACGGATTCCTGACTCGTGCTGCGGAGGCAACGCCGGATGTCGAACGGAGTGAAGACAGCTACCGCGGCGTGTCCTTGGTGCACTTGACGTCACCGGACCGCCGCGTGCACGTGTATTCGGCCTACCCGGCCGCAGACCTGCACGTACGGAGCAATTCCCGCGTGGCGCTGGAACGAGTGCTGGACGTGATCACGCGACGGCCGGACGAGCAGATCGTCTCGCTGGGCGACACCGATGAATTCAAGTACATCCGCACGCTCATGCCGTACGGCGCCGACGAGGAAGATGGACTCATCTATCTGTCGGATCCGTTCATCCGGCGGATGGTTGGTGCCGAATTGAAACTGACGCAGGCTCGGCGGCGTGTGTGCCTGAACCATCTCCGCATGATCGGGCACGCCGCGGCGCTCTACCAGGCCGAGCAGGGCCGGGTGCCCGCGTCGCTCGAGGAACTCGCTGCCGCCCAGTGCACGCCGGGCACATTCGGACAGGGGCGGCTGGCTTGTCCTTGCGGCGGCGAGTATGCGCTGAGTGCCGATGGCTGCACGGCCACGTGTTCGCATCACGGGCCGGTCGATTTATTGCTGCCCTGCAGCGAGAACCCGCTGCGCGAGGTGTCGAGCCGGGAAGCGCAAGCCTACGAGCAGTTCGTGCAGCAGTACAGCGAGTATTGGCGGACGTTCTTCGATCCCATCGCGGTGCGCGTGCAGGTGACGCCAGAGCGCTATCGCCTGGAAACGATCGTGCTGCCGCTGATCGACAACTCAATCTACACGTCCCTGGCCATGGCCTTGGGCGGAGAGCCGCAACCGCTCGATGCGCCTCCCATCCCACGGCGCACGATCTTCAGCGGCTACGTCAAGCTCGACAAGCCCAGGCTGCTCGACCAGGCGGGGATCACGCCGCCGCCGGACGAACAAGCCGGTCCGGCCGCGCCGCGCGTGGACATGCTGCGGACCATCAACCAGCTGAAACAGATCGGCCTGGCCATGCACAACTATCACGACACCTACAGGAGGTTTCCGGCAGCGGGGAGCGTTGATCGGCAGCAGCGTCCGCTCCTGAGCTGGCGCGTCCACCTGCTGCCGTTTATGGAACAACTGGAGCTGTACCAGAAGTTCCATCTCGATGAGCCGTGGGACAGTCCGCACAATCGGGAGTTGATCCCGCAGATGCCGGCGGTCTACCGCTCGGTCATCAATCAGCCCTTGCAGGACGGCGTTACACGGTTCGTGCTCCCCGTGGGAGCCGGCGCGATCTTTCCGAGTGTCGCCGCCGCTCCGAGGTTTCCGGACATCCGAGACGGCACTTCCAATACGATCATGGCGCTGCACGCGACCGAGAAGCACGCCGTGGTGTGGACCAAGCCGGAAGATGTCAGTTCGGAGACGGCCATCCTGCGTCAAGCGTTGTTCGCGGACGACAAAACGCCCGGGTTGGTCTGTTTCGCAGACGGGTCGGTGCTGGCGCTGCGCAACACGCTGAGTGACCAGGACCTGCGCGCGTTGGTCACGCGCAGCGGAGGGGAGACCACGCCCGATCTGGACCGGATGCAGGCGGATATGCCCCGGCCGGTGCGCCTGTTTTGGATCCCGGGCGTGTCAGGACTGGGCATCACGCAGAAGGATGCGTACGAGTTCATGGTCCAGGGTGTGGGCGACCAGGTTGGCCTGCACACGTATGACGCGGACCAGTTCTTCGATTTCCAGTTGATGGGTTTCCTGGGGCAGATGGCGGGGAATTTCGCCGGTCGTCGCGGCGGGGGAATGAACGGTGAATTTCTCCCCTTCGTCTTCCTCGGGGCCTCGCTCAACTCGCCGGTATACATCTCGATCGAGCTGGAGGATACCGACGTGGTGGATCGGTTCTTGGACAAGTTGGACGCTGCGCTTGCTCCGGCAGTCCGGCAGAAGGAGCGGGGCGGCTTCTTTGACATCGATATGGACTTCTACCGCCTGCCGCTCGCAGGAGACGTCGACGCGCGCAGCTTCGGATTCCAGTTCGGGCCCGTGAAGTGGCGCTTTTTCTGGGCGCGGCTGGACAAGACGCTGTACATCACCAGCAAGTCGTACATCCTGGAGGACCTGGCGGCGCAGCTGGCCGGTTCGCGCACCGCGCCGGCAAACCCGGATGCGGTCTCCCCGTCGGCGGGGCACGCGATGATCCGGATTCGACCGCAGCATTGGAATCAGGTCCTGCCCGGATTCCGGCTGGGTTGGGCCGAACGACATCGGCTGGCCTGCCTGGATAACGTCGGCCGGTTGTCGAGCGTGGCCCGACTCCTGCCGGCAGTGACGCCGGATGCCTCCGCCGCATCCCCCGAGGATCCCGCCGGCCTGCACGCGCGGGCCGAGCAGGTGTACGGGGTGCGCTGCTTCTGTCCGGAGGGGGGCCGCTATGTGCTTGAAGGCAACGGAGTCGTCTGCACGCTGCACGGATCGGCCGCCCAGCCGCGGCAGCTCGCCGTGCCTGCGGACAACGGCGCGATCGACACGCTGCTGCGCGGGTTCTCCGACCTGACGGTCACGCTGACGTTCCTGGAGGACGGATTGCACGCCGTCCTGCTGATTGACCGGCAGCCGTGAGTCCGAAGCGCGCGCCCATGGAATTTGTGAGCAGCGTGTTCAAACTGCATTAACCTTTCACGCGGCACTCCTTGACACGACGAGAGAGACTGGACCGCCGACGCCATCAGTCTTAGACTCTGGTTTCGTGTCGGGCCTGGTCTGCCCTTAGTTCGTCAGGGAGTGTTCCGCATGTCGCCGCTGTCGATTCCGTGCGGTGCAGCGTGTCTTACGCTGCGCGGCTGTCTGGTGCTGGTGGTGACGTTCTGTTGGCTGCCCATGGCCCGCGGGCAGATGCCCGCCGCGGCGGACGCGGAGCGGGTCGGCTACACGGACGATGATCGCGCCATCACGCCCGTGAACCAGGTATTGACGCCGCTGGGCACCCAGATCGATCTCCCCGGGATGCGGCCGCAGGCCGTGGCGCTCTCGCCGGACGGTCGCACGCTGGTGGTGTCGGGCAAGACCAGCGAGATCGTCGTGCTCAATGCCGAGGACGGCAGCATCCGGTCGCGCGTCACGTTGCCGAGCAAAGCCAGTCCGGTTGACAGTGCGGCGCCGGTATCGCCCCACTGGCTCCATCCCGACAAGCCGGGCCAGTTGAGCTACACGGGGCTCGTCTTTGACCCGCGCGGCGAGCGGCTGTACATGAGCAACGTCGACGGGTGGATTAATGTGTTCGCCCTGACGCCGGACGACAGGCTCGTCGCGGCGAGCGCTTGGCAGCTGCCGCCGGCGCAAGCTCCGCGGCGCGCCGCGGAGATCCCCAGCGGCCTGGCTGTTTCGCCGGATGGTACGCGGCTCTACGTGTGCGGCAATCTGTCGAACCAGTTGCTCGAGTGTGACACGGCAAACGGCAACGTCCTCCGCCGATTTGACGTCGGGGTGGCACCCTACGACGTCGTCCTGGCGGGCTCGAAAGCCTATGTGAGCAACTGGGGTGGACGGCGGCCCGGCGCAGGGGATCTGACCGGACCGGCGGGGCGTGGCACCGTGGTGCGCGTCGATCCGGTGCGGCACATCGCCAGCGAAGGGTCGGTCACCGTCGTCGACCTGGCGGCGGGGACTGTCGTCCAGGAGCTGATCACGGGATTGCATGCCAGCGGTTTGGCTGTCTCGCCGGACGGCCGGTTCGTCGTGTGCGCCAATGCGGCCAGCGACCACCTGAGTGTGATCGATGTGACGAGTGACTCGGTCGTTGCCACGATCTGGACCAAGCCGAGTCCGGCCGACCTGCTGGGGGCATCGCCCAACGCGATCGCGTTTTCTGCCGACGGAACGCGGCTGTATGTGGCCAACGGCGCGCAGAACGCGATCGCCGTGATTGGCTTTGATGCGAAAGACGTGGACGATTCCCAGCTTGACGGTCTGATTCCTGTCGGCTGGTATCCGGGAGCGTTGCGGGTGGATGATGCCCGGCAGCGTCTGGTGGTGGCGAACATCAAGGGGCTTCCCAAAGCTCCGCGCACGGAGGACGGGCGGACCGGTTTCAACTCTCACCACTACGCCGGCACGCTGTCGCTCGTGCCGATTCCCAGCGACCAGCAGTTGCCCGAGCTGGCCGAACGCGTGGCACGCAATCTGCGCGCGCCGCGCATTGCCGAAGCGCTGCTCCCGCCGCGCGCAGATCAACCGCCGCGGGCGATTCCGCAGCGGATTGGCGAGCCGAGCCTGATCAAGCACGTCGTCTACATCATCAAGGAGAATCGCACGTACGATCAGGTGTTTGGTGCGCTGGAGCGCGGCAACGGCGACGCGTCGCTGTGCATTTTCGGCGAGCGCGTGACGCCCAATCAGCACAAGCTGGCCGGTGAGTTCGTGCTCTTGGACAATACGTATTGCGCCGGGATCCTCAGTGCCGACGGGCATCAGTGGAGCACGACGGCGTTCAGCACGGACTATATGGAGAAGAGTTTCGCGGGGTTCCCGCGGAGCTATCCGGACGGCATGGGCGAGGACGGAAACGATGCCTTGGCGTACTCGCCAGCCGGATTCATTTGGGATAGCGCCCTCAGGCACGGCGTCACCATCCGCAACTACGGCGAGTTCATGGGCCCATCTGTGCGCTGGCGCGACCCGTCGCGCACGGGCACGCCGGACTTCCTGGCCTGCTACCACGCCTGGCGCGACAAGACCGATGACGTCATTTTCGAGAGCTGGCCGTCTGTGGAGACGATCCGGCCGTTCTCGCCGACCGACTATGTCGGCTGGGAAATGTCGGTCCCCGACCAGTTCCGGGCGGATTATATCCTGCGGGAATTGCAGGCATTTGAGGCGCGCGGTGAGTTTCCACAGCTCGTGATCATCTGTCTGCCGAATGACCACACGAGCGGCACGTCACCCGGATGTCCCACGCCCAAGGCGTGCGTAGCTGACAACGATCTGGCATTCGGACGGATTGTGGAAGGCCTGAGCCGCTCCCGCTTCTGGCCACAGATGGCGATCCTGGCCATCGAAGACGATCCGCAAGCCGGCTGGGATCACGTCAGCGGTTATCGCACGATCGCCTTCTGCATCAGCCCGTATGCCAAGCGCCGGCAGGTGATCAGCACGCAATACAACACCACGAGCATCTTGCGCACGATCGAACAAATTCTGGGACTGCCCCCCATGAACCAGTTCGACGCCAGTGCCACGCCGATGTTTGACTGCTTCACCGACCAGCTGGATCTCACGTCGTACGAATCGGTGGCTGCCAGCGTGCCGCTGGATCAGATGAATCCCCAGCCGGCGGCGATCAACGACCCCGTCCTGCGGCAGGATGCCGTCGTCTCAGCCAGCCTCAATTTCCGCGAAGTCGACCGGGCTCCGGAAGACGTGCTCAATCGGATCCTGTGGCGAGCGGTGCGCGGGAGCCAGGTGCCCTATCCCGAGTGGGCCGCCGGACAGGACGACGACGACTGACCGGGCGTCGGCCGCAAACTGGGCTCGGATGACTTGCGGAGCCGTCTCGCCGAACGGAAAATGGGAGGTGATCGTCCGCAGTTGTTTCCCCCGCAGACCCGCCTCGATGCACCCACCATCGGCATCTAGACCTGTCGGAGGCCGATGAGCAGCAAGGGGTCGTATGCTATGAGCCGCTGGTCGACGTTACCTCGCTTCTTGTGTGCAGCCTGGATTGTGTCATGCGCCGTGACGCGGACGTCACTTGTTGCGGATGATGCGGTCCCGGCGCAGAGTGATGTTGCGGCGGCGGGTGAGAGCGCGACGTTTCTGGGCGACGTGATGCCGCGGTTGGCCAAACTGGGCTGCAACGCCGTGGCCTGTCATGGTGGAGCGGCCGGCCAGGGCGGATTCAAGTTGTCGATGTTTGGGGCGGACCCGCGCGCGGACTACGAAGCGCTCGCCCACGCTGACGGCGGTCGGCGAGTCAACCAGGGGGATGCGACCAACAGCCTCTTCCTGTTGAAAGCTGCTAATGTGTCGCCTCACCCGGGCGGGGCGCTGATCCAAGTGGATTCAGCGGACCATGCCCGCCTCAGTGCGTGGGTGGCCCAGGGCTGTCCCTGGGGCGACGATCAGAGGCAGGTCGCGACGGCGTTGCACGTCACGCCGCCGGAAGCGGTGCTTGCCGCGGGCGGCAGCCAACAGCTCCAGGCACGGGTGGTATTCGCCGACGGCAGCGAGCGCGACGTGACGCAGCTGGCCGTATTCTCCACGTCCGC
>JALOQX010000395.1 GCA_025459265.1 Pirellulaceae bacterium
CACCGACTGACCCTCGACACACGTCCGCCAAAACGCGTCCCAGGTCGCCGGGCGGAACTCCGACTGGACCTGTTCCGCCGCCCAGCGGAACAGCCGGCGCCGATACTCCCAGTCGAAGACGGCCGATTCCTGCGACGCCGGATCCACCTGTTCGGCCAACAACCGCTGAAAGTCCGTGCTCCCGACACCCGGCGGATGGCGACGCTGTTTGATGACCAGGTTCACCATCAGGTTCCGCGTGACGCGATAGAGCCAGCCGCGGAATGACCCGCGCCTTGGATCCGCACTCCAGCGACTGATCGACTTGGAGACAGCGAACAGCACGTCCTGCGTCAGCTCCAGTGCGTCCGCGTGCTGCCAGCCCTTCCGACGGGCCAGCCGGTACACCAGCGGCTCGTAAATCGCCACGAACTCCCGCCAAGCCTGTGTATCTTCGCTGTCGCGGAGACGCAACAACAAGCTGTGACGCGTTTTGGGAGCTTCGTCCATGGATCACCTTGCCGCCCGGTGCGACCCGCCCCGCCACGCCGTAGCGCCCGCGCGGCTCGCCTGTCCAATATATACACAACGCCCCGCGGGAAATCTTACACAACAGGACGGAGGGCAGAGGGCAGAGGACGGAGGACAGAGGACGGAGGACAGAGGACGGAGGACAGAGGACGGAGGGCGGAGGACAGAGGACGGAGGGCGGAGGACAGAGGACGGAGGGCGAGGCGCGTGCGGGAGGGCGAGGCGCGTGCGGGAGGGCGAGGCTCCTGCCGAGCCGCCTTCGAACATCGACCTTCGCACCCGGAACGAACCAACCGAACAACGATTCTCGAGCGACGAACGGGATTCCCCCGCGGAGCTCGTCACTCCTTGCTGACTACTCGTCCCCGGACTACATCGCGTCCGCCCAGACATCTGAGTTGTCAGGTCAAGTGGGCCAATGGGCCACGGCGTCGTGCGCGCGACCAGTTGTGAAACCCCTTCGGGGTTTGGGGGCTTTTCATGACGCGCGCAACCCGGGGTGGCGCTGCGCGGCTGCGCCGCTCCGCTGACCCCGGGCTATGACGTACAACGCCTTCGGCGTTGAGACGACCGCCTGGCGGTGTTGTGCCCTGCGGTCACGGCTCCTGACCGCGAAGCGGTCAGACGTCATAGCCCGGGGTCGCCGCGCATCCGTCCGTCGTGCCCCACCGGTCGATCGCCGACACTTACTGCTCCTGCCGCAGCAATTCCGCGATGTGCGTTTTGAGGACCGCTTCACCGCTTGGGGCAATCCATGTCGCCGTGGGTTCGTAGCCACCTTGCGCATAGGACTCCTCGGTGCAGAGGTAGCCCGGTGCTCCGTCGCCATACCCAGCGACCGCGACGAAGTGCTCCGGACAGATCTGCTGCGCGTATCTCTGGAACTCCAGCATGGGCTCACCCGGCAGATGCACGATGCGCACCGGACCGATCGCCAGCATGCTCAGCACAATCGGTTGCGGTTGGGCCTGGTGAAACGCCAGGCAGGCCGCAGCCTGCAGCCGCGCTCGCGGCACGGCCTGAGGATCCGCCAGAATCGACCGGCTCTCAGTCAACAACGCTTCCGTCACCGGCTGCGGCGGCAGCACCACCGGCACGCTTCGCCAGGCGAGACTGTCAATCGCGACGGTTCGCGTCGACGCGACCGCCGCCCGCATTGCCGTCAGCAAACGTGCGGCCAACTGCGGTCGGACCGCCGGCGTGCCGTCATTGTACTTGCCGACCGTGATGTCACCCGCACAGCCGGTGAAGTAGATCTGCGGAACGCCCTCGTCGCGCTCCAGTTGTTCCCGGGCATCGCCGACAAAATCGATGCCCACTCGCCCGTCACCACCGCCGCTCTGCGGGTGCGTGGCATAGTAGTGCAGCCGGACCAGCGGCTGCTCACCGCAGCTGAGCGTAATGGTCTTGAGCATCGGGTCGATCAGTCCTTCCGGTGCCGCGCGCAGCTCCGCGTCCGCGCAAGCGCTCCAACGCACGCGGATGGTCCCGTCGGGTCCGATCACGCGTCGGTTCGCGGCAACCTGTTCGACTCGTGCCTCTCCCACGCCCAATCGATCCACCGGCTGCAGGTGGTCGATCGACGTGCGCAGCTGTGCCGCCACGCGGTCGGCCACCTCTTCGAGATTGGCGAGATTGGCGAACCGCGGCGGCTGGTCCTGCCCCTCCAGCAGCTTCTGGGCATCGGCGTTGACATAAGGTGCCGTGTGTTGATGCACGCACTGGACAGCCACTCGGGACACATCGGTCGAGGCGGCATCGGCCAGCTTGCGGCAGAAGAGCGCATGGGCCGAATTCTCCAGCGTGCACCAATCCAGCGCACACAGGACGTAGCGTGCGTCGTTGGTCTCGAGCACGACTCCTTTGGCCCACAAAGGCGATTCGAGCGACACCAGGGGCTGCACCCAGCCGCCACAGTAGCTCCCGTCCAGCACCGGCGTGACATCACAGCGAAACGTGGCCACGCGCAACAGCGCTTGCGGTTCGCCGGCAGCTGCCTCCGGCAACCCGACGCCGATCATCCCCACGACACATGCAACGGCATAGAAACGTCTCATGAGCGTTCCTCCCCAAGACCCTGATTCACACGCGGCGATCACACACCACCGGGCCGCTGAGGCGATGGGCTCTCTGCGATCACGTTCCCACATGATAATATGGCCGGCATGTCGCGTGCTCGGCATCCAAGGAGAATTCCGTGAAGATCCGTACTACGCCTCAGCGTGTCTGGTGGTTCGCGGCCGTCTGTGTGATGTGGGGATTGTCTCACGGCGACGGCCGCATGGAGTGCGCCGCGATCACGGCCGACGGCGAGTCGGCCGGCGTCTTTGACATCCGCTCGTTCGGAGCGATCGGAGACGGCCAGCATCTGAATACGGTCGCCATGCAGCGGGCGATCGACGCGTGTGCTGCCCGCGGGGGCGGAACCGTCCACGTCCCCCCAGGGAAGTTCGTCACCGGCACGGTATTTCTCAAGAGCCATACCACGCTCCATCTGGAACCCGGGGCGACGCTTCTCGGCAGCACGCGACTGGAAGACTATGACCCCCGCGTGCAGGGCTGCGGGTTCACCCTGCACTCGTACCTCGACCTCTGCCTGATCTACGCGGAAGATGCCGACAACGTGTCGATCACCGGGCGCGGCACGATCGACGGCCAGGGCCGCGCGTTTCCGCTCGCCGGTACCGCGGGCCAGCGCCCCATGCTGCTGCGCATGGCCTCGTGCCGCAATGTGTCACTGGATGGACTTACGCTGCGGAACTCGGCCGCCTGGTGCGCACACTTCCGGGGATGCACCGGGGTCCGCGTCCACGGCATATCGATCTACAATCGCGCCAACGGGCTGATCTGTGAAGACGACTGCATCTGCTTCCAGAACATGTCGGACGAGCAACCCGTTCAGGACATCGTCATCACCAACTGCCTGATGAGCACGCGTTGGGCCGCGATTCGCTCGGGGGGCGCCCACCGCGCCGGCATCCGCAACGTGACCGTGTCGAACTGCGTGATCCGCGACACGTATGGCTGCGGGATCAAGCTGCAGGTGAGCGGCAACGGGTCGCTGGAAAACATGAGTTTCACGAACATCGTCATGCAGAACGTCTCCTGCCCGATTTCCCTCCGGTTTGGCAACCACCACTACAACGGTGAGCAGCGCGACACGGCGCACCCGCTTGGCTCACTGCGGAACCTCACCTTTGCGAACATCCAGGCGAACGTGCTGGACGAGGCGAGCCTGAAGGCCGGGATCAGCGCGCTGTACGCCGACTACCCGCGGGACCCCAAGCCTCAGGCGTATCCCGGGGAAGAGCGCCAGTGCATTTCGATCTGCGGGATCCCCGAGCATCCGATCGAGAACGTGACGCTGCGCGGCATCCGCGTGACCTATCCCGGCGGCGGGACACGGGAGGAGGCGGCGCGGCGCGAGATACCAGAACTGGCGGACCAGTACCCGGAGTATTTCATGTGGGGCGTGCTCCCTGCCTACGGCCTCTATGCACGCCACGTCCGGGGACTGACACTCGACGACGTCCGCTGTGACCTGGCCGCGCCCGACCTGCGGCCTGCCGTCGTGCTCGACGATGCCGAGGATATCGATATTGACAACTTGTGTGCCACCGGCCATGCCGAGGCAGAATCCCTGATCCGACTCCGCGAGACGCGCGACGCGTTGGTCCGCAACTGCCGGCCGCTGGGGGATTCCAACGCGTTCCTGAGGATCGAGGGCCCGCACTGCCGCAATATCGCCACGTCCGCCAACGCGTTGTTGGCTGGGCAGCACCCGTGGGAACTCGCCCACGACGTCGATCCCAGTGCCATCCGGGAATTGTGGCGCGGGCCGTGACAGTAATCGGCGCGTGTTCGGGCAGATAACTCGAAGGGACAAAACACTCGTGCGCACTCGGCCGCTACGGTTCGGCGAAGAGCGCGCACTCCGCCAGCGCCGGGCAGGCCGCAGCGCGCACAATCCGCAGCCGGATGCGTGACGTAGTGCGCGGCGTGCCACGCACCAGCCGGCACGCACCGATCGCCGTGCCTCGAGCGTACTCCTGCCAGGCTTCGTCCTGCCAGGTATCCAGCGCCCAGTCGTCCACGCGCTGTCCCAGCGGCAAGTATTCGCGGAGGCGCACGACGTTGAACGTGATCGGCTGCGGAAACTCCATCACGACTTCCGGTGTCCTGACCTCGTCGTCGGTAGACCAGTACGTCGTGCGCACGCCGTCGACCAGCTGCTGCGGGCCGAACGTCGGATCGCCACCGCGCACGTGACTGGCCGTGATCCGGGCCGACCCGGCCAGATCGTGGCGGAACGTCGCGGCCAACAACTGGCCGAACTGCTGCAGAACCTCTACGTCCTTGGCGTGCAGCTGGCCGCGGCGGTCCGGCGGTACATTCAGAATCAGGTTCGCGCCGCGACCCACACACGAATAGTAGATGTTCATCAGCTGCTGCGGCGATTTGACCTGGTCGTCCTGGTGCGCATGGTAGAACCAGCCGGGCCGGATGGACACGTCGCCTTCGGCCGGACACCAGACATCGCCGTCGCGGTGGCCGTGCTGGTAGTCGGCAATGTCGGTCTCCACGCGCTGGCTGCTGAGCGTATTCCAGCACGGGTCGCCTACATCGCCCCCTTCCGAGCCGCCCCAACGACAGTCGGCCCACACCAGCTGGTCGCCCTCCCGGTATTGCCCGCACCAGATGGCGCAGTCCGGTTGCAGCTGCCGGATCAGGGCACGCACTCCTTTCCAGTCGTAGTTAGTGTTGTAGTCGATCTTGCGTTCACCGCCCTGACCGCCGTAGTAGCCGCTGCCGCCGCTCGCCCCGTCAAACCACATTTCGAACACCGGCCCGTAACGCGTCAGCAGTTCGCGGATCTGGTCTTTGTAGTACTCGACATACGCCGGTCGGCCATACTCGGCATGGTTGCGATCCCAGGGGGACAGATACAGGCCCAGTTTCAGCCCATGCTTCTGGCAGGCCGTGGCGAACTCCTGCACCACATCGCCTTGGCCATTCTTCCATGGACTGTGCTTGACCGAGTGTTGCGTGTATTGCGAAGGCCACAAACAGAAGCCGTCATGATGCTTGGCCGTGAGGATCAGCCCCTTCATGCCAGCGTCGCGACAAGCGGCCACAATCTGGTCGGCATTCAGCTCCGTGGGTTGGAACACAGCTGGCTGTTCGTCGCCGAAGCCCCACTCCTGGTCGGTGAACGTGTTCACGGTGAAATGCACGAAGCCGTAGAACTCCAATTCCTGCCATGCCAGCTGGCGCGCTGTCGGCACGGGCCCGTAGGGTGCGGGCGGCTCGGTTGCACCGGCCACCGGTACGCAGCACAAGATCACGAGGCGGACAAGCGCAGACGGAGCGTGGTCGCTCAGGACGGATTTGAGCATCATTGTTGTCTCCCAGCGATATGGAGGCGATCACCTGCCAGGGATTCTTCATACGACATGGCGCTGCCCGCGCCCAGTTCCTCGACCGGAACTACCTCGCGTTGTTGCTCGTCAAGTACCAAGAGCCACCCGCGCCCCGGAGCGACCGGGATCGTCGCATCCGGTTCGAACACAACTTCGTCCTGAAACTCGGCGACGCGCGGGGCATACAAATGCGATTTGGCGGGATCGAGTCCCAGCTGCTGAAAGTCGATGGCCAACCGAATGCCGGCCGGCTCAGCGGCCCAACTGGCCAGCGCGACAAGCGTTTTCCCTTCCCGCTGATAGACGGTGGCCAGCACATCGTCCCGCCCCGTCTTCACGGGACACGCCTTGTCCCAATAGCCAATCATCCGCGCGTGTTGAATGCCGAACTCGTCCCACACTCGCCATAATTCCCGCGGATCGCCACCCCACCCCAGCCGGTTGGTCATGCCGTAGATCATGCCGCGCCACGGATTCCCTCCACCCTGCAGCATCTCGCCGAACAACCCGTAGGGAATCCCGGCCATCTCTACCAGCCAGAAGTCAGGCGGCTCGTTGTAGTCGAACCCTTCGCCAAACCACAGGCTGTCAATACAGGGAAACAACTCCAGGTAGAGGTTGGCGCAATTGTTGAGTCCATACTGCGGATGGAAATGATTTCCAGAGTGGAAGTCGATCAGGCAGCCAGGTCGAGCGCGCTCGAGGACCTTGCGAACGCGCTTCATGATCTCGCGGTCGTATCCGATGCCGTCCAGGTAGAGACCATCGATTCCCACCTGGCGGACCAGCCAGTTGAGACCTTCGAGATAGTAATTGTGCCAGCGCGACAGGCCCGCCGTGGCGATCGCGGCATCACAGTGGCCGTTGCCCAGCGGCTGGTGCCAGGCAGGCGCGTAGTCGGTGATCGCGTGTTCGCATAACCACGCGCCGCCGGTCGGACGGCGGTCTCCCGCCGGCTGTTGGGCAAACTGGTCCGCGATGCGGAAGCCGGGGCCGGGCGTGTAGATCTCGGGGCCGAAGCTCCGCAGCGCCCAGAACTCGGCCGCGTAATTGCTCAACTCGCGCACCGTGTAATAGATCTTCACCTTCATCTGGCGCGCGTGCGCCTCGGCCGCGTAGGCCGCAAGTTGCGGCGCCGTCAGGAACGGGTAGTTGATGTGGGGGTTCAGGCCGTCACCCTGATGCAGGTTGATCACGTTGGCTCCCGTGGCGGCGACTTCTGTGACCGGCGCGGCGGCAGCGCGATGGAAGTAACGCCACTGCCAGTGGTCTTGGTCGAGCGTTTTGAGTGGCGTAATGAGCAGCCCGAAGTGGAAATGGAGTTCCTCTCCAGCCGCCACGTCCCGCGGACCGGTGTACGCGCGTACGATCACCTGGTCCGCACCCGCTTCCTCCACCGTACACCCACCCAAGCCGTGATTGCTCCAGTCCCGATACAGGCCCGACTCCTGGAGATTGAACAGGTCCCAGCGGTCTTCCAGGTGCTTGAGCTTGCAGCTCAGGCCGGCATGCACATCGCCGATCCAGAACTGGTTGTTCGTGCGTGCGATGTCCCATTTCCACTCCCATCGCGGAGGCCGGTAGCCACCCTTGCGTCCCAGCCCCATCATGTACGTGGCGATGTCGCGGCGCAGGGGAATCTCCAGCCGAATGTCGCGGACCCGGGCGGCGTGCTGCGACTTGAGCGTGAGCCGGAAGTTGGTGTAGCCGTCGCATTCCAGTTGGGCACGGCACACCAGGTCCCAGGACTCCGCCGTGCTGACGGCCTCCCACGCGACGCTGCCAGGCGTGTGCGCCGTGATCGTTGCACCAGCGGCATGCCATGCAACAGGCACGCTTCCCTCCGGCTCGACAATGATCCGCATCGGCTCGGCCAACAGCTCCTGCGCAGGACC
>JALOQX010000396.1 GCA_025459265.1 Pirellulaceae bacterium
TCCCAGTCCGAGGCCGGTCAGAAACCGCAACCAGCTGACGCCCGTCTCCTGGTAGGGACGCAGGGTCGTCTGCAATGCCGCGCTGCCCGACGGCAGCGCCAGTTGATCCGGGCTGCGCAGCTTCTTGAGGACGTCGCCCAGCCAGCCCCCGGATCGCACGCATGACCACTCCCGTTCATCGTCAGGCCTGTCCCCCGCCAGATCGGCCGGGACGCCGGCCAGCAGCCGCATGCCCTCCAGGAAGGAGATGCCCGCGGTCGATTCTTCCTCGACCTGCTGCCAGTGTGCCAGCGCCTCCTGCAGCTTGTCTCGATTCACTTCGACCCATTGTCCGCGCAGCAGGACCAGTCCGTCTTCGGACTGCATGAGCGCCCGCCATTCGGCCGGGCTCAGTGTCTCGTCCCCCAGCGCCAGCTCGACTCGGAAATCGAGCATGCTGTGCACATCAAATTTCGACTGACGCACATCGCCGATCACGGCGGTGACGCGCGGGCGAGGCCGCTTCTTCCACCAGTCGGGCATGCGTACGAGCACGCCGCTTGCCTCGAGCAACGGGACGTCCTGCAGGAATCGATAGGCTTCACGCGGCGTCCACGCCAGCGGCTGATAAAGGTCGCCTGACTCGACCAACTCCTTCACCAGCGGACTTCGTTCCGACGCCTGTTGCACCGGGGATAGCAGGCGGATCAGTGCCGTTCGGTTCCGGGTACCTGCCAGTTCTCGCAAGGCCGTGCTGAGCGGTTGATACTGCACGCGGCAACCGGAGGCGACGCTGGGGGCGTAGGTCGCCAGGAACGCGAACGGATACTCCTCGCTGCGTCGATTCTCGGCCAGATGGAAACAGACTCGGCCGACCTGATGCCACAGCGGCGCACGCTTTTGCAGGAAGCCGGTCAGGCCGGTGCCGCCGGCTTGTACCGCCGCGCGGACCCAGGCATCCAGTTCCTGCCACAGGTTGGCGAGCACCGCCTCGCTCAAGTACTCCGCGCCCTGCATCGGCGGAGCGTTCCGCGTCCAGTCCGCCAGCAGGTCGTTCGGCGGCGGTATCGACTCCAGTTCCAGCCCCGCGATCTCCGGGTTGAGGCAGAGCGTCTGCAGGTACTGCGTCGAGAGTGCCCGCCAATAGGCCCAGCTGGGAGGAAGCGGCGCGTCGAACCGCTCGCTGGCAAGCAGAAACAGACCCTCTCCCTGGCTGGTCGTGAAGGCCTCTGCCACTCGTTCCAGAGCGCGGCCCGCGGCGCTGGCCGCCCCCCTGCCTGCGCCGTCCAGCGTGCACCGTGCGGAAATCCGACCAGACGGTGTCAGGCCAAGCTCCATGCCGTGCTCATCCTTGCCTGGGCATTCCGATCCATTAGCGGGCCGTGTTGGGCCACGGCGGGCTCCTTCCGGAACTCGTGGTGCCTCCCCATTGTGGATGGAAATACACGCCACGAAAAGGGGCCACACTCCACAGACCTCCCACTCCAGGTCGCACGGGGTGGCGAACCGCCGCACTACCAGGACGCTCCCCGCGGTGTGGCCAGGTAGTCCCGCGCGGGATCCAGGTAGACCCAGTTGCTGGCACCGCCGCGCTGATAGCGCGGGATCGCTTCGGGCGCGAGATCCCCGAGCGCGACGCGCGCGTTCTCGATGTCGGTCAACAGCCGTTCGCAATAGCGGATCGCGTTGCCGATCTCAAACGTGCGGCCGGACGATGGGCTGCCCCCCAGCAAGCCGCCGGCGAGCGGTCGGCCGTCCGCCCAGGCGGCGATCTGCGTCCGTGCTTCCGCGGCCTCGTCTGTTTGATACGCCACGGCAAAATCCGCCAGGGTCGGTGCCTGGGCGAAGTCGCTGCGCAGTCGGACACCGCGCCAGTCGGAGTAGACCGGCCCCTGGTCCCGGCGGCGCAACTCCTCACGAATACGATCCGCCTGCCAGGGGTATTTGGTCCCGTAATGGGCGTCCAGACGAGGAATCATCTCGGCGATCGCCTTGGGATGCGTGACGGGCAGCATTTCGTTGTAGTAGGCAACGACCGGGCCGTTGGTTACCGGGTCATACCAGAGCCACCCGTGCTGATCTTCCGGCACGCTCTCCATCCACCGCAGGACGTTTCGCAGCGGTGCGAGGTACTTCGGATCCGCGGACAGATCATAGGCCAGGCACAGACCCCAGGTTGCCGCGCTGATGGCCTGCATCGATATCGCCGGCGGCTCGAAACTGCGCATCCAGATGAACTCGTTCTTCTCGTTGTACTGGTCGGCCCAGCCGTAAGTCGGCGCTGCCGCCTGGGACTGGATGATCCAGTCCGCCCCGCGGAGTATCGGCTGCAGATACTTGTCCTCTCCGGTCGCACAAGCGATTACGAACAGATCGTGCATGGCTTGCGGCGTCACCGCATCGTTCAGCGCCGGGTGTCCGTAGGGCCCCGTCTGGCCGAGCGGGTAGGCTTCCCACCCCCAGGCGCCGCCGGGAAACTGAATCGAGATCATCCAGTCCCCGGCTCGGCGGATGGCCTGCTGGTAGCGCTCGTAGCCCAGCCGCCGACTCATCAAACAGAGAAAGCGGATCTGGTTGCTCTGCATCGCCTGCGCGATGTACGCATGGTCGCCCCACCGCTGAAATTCTCCGCGGCTGTAGGTGTAATGATAAGCCCAGGAGCCGTTCTCCAACTGCGTGCGGCAGAACATGTCGGCCGCCTCGATCGCCCCGTCCAGATAGCGGTCATCCCCCCAGACCATCCAGCCCCGCAACAGGGCCTGGGCCGCCTCGGCCGAGTGAGCGAACCACATGTCGACACCGCGCCCGACCAGGCTCCAGCCGGAGGGTGTGTACGTCGGCCAGTGATACCCCGCTCCCCACCCGCCGTGAAACTGCAGCTTCAGCAACTGGTCCAGCATCGCCCGGGCGAGATCCTCTTCGGTCAGCAGCCGAGCCTCGTCCAACTGGATGTCCGACGAGGCGGGCGATCCGCACAGACGCGTCGCGACGGTGCAGGTCTGGACGCGCAGGTCATCCAGGTTGCAGTTCGACGACTCAACGCCGTCACCCGGCAGCCCCCACAGACCGCCGAACGCGATCAGCCCGCCTGGGTTCGCGGCCAGTTGATCGGGCGGCAGTCCCAGTTCCGCTGTCACTCCCTGCCCGTTGACCAATAGCCACGCGCGGCCGGCACCCGCCAGATCCCAGGAGACCAACAGATGGTGCCACTCGTGTGCGGCGAGGCTGTCGACGGGCACGGCCAGCGACCAGCCCGTTGCAGCGCGCAGGCTGGGCGCCGCGGCATAGCTGGGCACTGAGGCCTTGACGACGCGGAGCTCCAGTGCGTTCTGCGCCGTCTTGCAGAGGGTCACAAAGAAGGGCGTCATCCCGTATCGCGCCGCGCACCCCGCTCGTTCGGGATAGAGCGCAAGCAGCCAATGCTCCTGCGCGTCGTTCCAGATCGACGCCTCGCCGCGCGACTGTGCCCAGAACTCGACCGTGCCGCGCCCCGGAGCGTAATTGTCCAGACCGGAGTACATGACGCATTCGTTCGAGCCGGTGACGGCGACACCTCCGCCAAACCGCCCCGGCGCATCCGGCTGGCTCCGAAATCCCACTTCACGCCGTTCGACGCGCGCGAATTCCGCATCGTTTCCGTCCGCCGCGTCGAAACTGGCCAGCAAACACGTGTGCCGATCTCGCGCGAGCGGTCCGTCTGGCACTGCCTGCAGCCGACAGAGCGTAGAAGGTGGCGACGGCGGCTGCGACGGCGCCGATGCACCTGCGTCTGCGGTGGCCAGGCTGATCGCAACGGCCGTCAGCAGCGGAGCCAGACTGCGAAAGATTCGTGTGTATCGAGTCATGACGGGCTCAACGGACAAGTGCCGGCGACTCCGGTTTCAGCCATCGATCCAGCCACGCAAACGCCTTGTCCTGCATGGCGGCATTAAACTCATGCGGCCCGTCGTAGAGCACGCCTTCAAACCGCTCGGGAACTCCCGCCTTGGCGTAGACGCGGGCCACCTTGTCAAACGCCGCCCGCACGCCCTCCATCGGGAACAGCGCGTCCTGGGTCCCGTTGATGATCATCAGCGCCCCGGGACAGTGCATTGAGACGACGTCGGGAAGGTCCATGTACTGGTACAGCCCGGGGATAATCTTCATGGGACCAATGCTGGTCAAGTGCGACTGCAGCATCTCGCCGTACGTCGACATCCAGCCGACGACGACGGCCGCCTTGATCCGTGGATCAAGTCCCGCCAGATGCGCCGACCGGAATCCGCCCACCGACAGACCGCAGCAACCGATCCGCTCGACGTCCACCTCTGGCCGAGTTACCAGGTAGTCCACCGTCCGCATGTCGTCCGTGAACATCACTCCTGCCCACGTGATCCCCGCCTCGAACAACCCGGTCCCCACGAGCCAGGTATTCTCCGAGCTGCGGCGGTGAAAAGCAGCGATGTCCTGAGCGGTCATCGCCTCCCGTTTGTGCCACGCGGCCGGATCGTCGGACCGCAGCATCCGCCGCTCGCCCCAGTAGAACATGTCGATGGCCATGACCACGTAGCCGCGCTTGGCGAGCTCCGAGCCGAAACTGCGATTCGCGTAGTATGTGCGCTTGAACTCGGCCAGCGCCGGATGCTC
>JALOQX010000397.1 GCA_025459265.1 Pirellulaceae bacterium
CCAGTCATGCTCCCACCGACACAAGGTCGGTGGTGAGCGAGGACGTGGTTGGGGCGCGTCAGTAGCTGGCCAGTCATGCTCCCACCGACACAAGGTCGGTGGTGAGCGAGGACGTGGTTGGGGCGCGTCTGTAGCTGACCAGTCATGCTCCCACCGACACAAGGTCGGTGGTGAGCGAGAAAGCGGTTGGGGCGCGTCTGTCGCTGACCAGTCATGCTCCGACCGACGCGCACGTTGGTGGTGAGCCCGGCAACTGGGGCCGCTCGGCAATCCGCTTCCCCCGTGAGACGAGCCGCGTGTTTCAGATTCCGAACGGGTTCGTCATGCGTACGGGGCGCACCAGCCACTGGCTCGCGATCAGGGACACGGCCAGTCCACCGGCGAAGAGCAGCGTCTGAATCAACATGGTGCGGCACTCCTGCATGACGTTGTTCGCGGCCAGTCCTCCGCGCCCCGCGGTGGTCCCAGTCCGTCGCGGTGAGGGCGGGATGGCTTCGGCCGTGTGGGTCGATGTCGTGAAGAGGCACACACTGTGCCAAGAGTGCCGGACAGGGTTGGGTGCTGCGGAAATGCCGGGGAAAAACGCGTTACCGGCGGCGGGCCGCCGCGCTGGCAGGCAGCGGACCGCCGGCGCGGTGTCGTCGATATGACTCAGCGTGTCGCCATTATGGAGACAGGCGACGCGCGGCCAGTCCGCGCGTCGTGCACAGGGGCCGCCTGCGGAGCGTGCGCCGGCATGCGGCTCAGCGCCACGGCCCGCGCACGTAATAGACGCCAAACTGATCGGTGTGGCTCGGCCATCGCGGCGTAGGCAGGAACCCGACACCGGCACCCGCGCCGTCGCCCGGGTAGGGACGTGCGAACTGGTGGTAAATCGGCATCATCTCGGTCTGTGTTACGCCCCACCCCATGCTCGTCTGCATGTTGGACACGGGCGGGACAACCAGCGAAACGGGAGCGCCCCACGGGGCGTAGTAATACTGGCCGTGCCAGGGCATGGTACGGGCATAGCGTTCGCCCCATCGATTGGCGACTTTGCGTGGTCCGACGGCGCGCGCTTCCTGAAATGCCACCAACAGCATCACGGTGGCCAAGCTGATGATCAGGAAAAACTTCTTCATCGGTGGGGTTTCCTCGTCAAGTGGGCGATTCGAGATCTCGTCCGGCCGGCGAGTTCTCCGGCCGAACGACGGATCCCCCGCGCGGGCGGCTAGCGGGCGATCCGGAAGTGCGACGGAATGTAAATCGGAGGACGGTACCACGACACGCTGGTGCGTGTCAGACCTCGCCCTTGATCGTAATAGCGGTAGTAGTGACGGTGATGTTGGTACATCAGCTCGTGCGGCAGAAACGGCTGATACGTGTAGTACGTATGTCCGACCCAGGCGGGCACCGGCTGGGGGGCCAGGTACATCGCGGCGGGAACGCCACCGCAGGTTCCCGGCACATAGTAGTTGTAGAACAGATCGGGCTGGCCGTAGGTTCGCGGGCGGCAGTTCTCGATGTCGTTGCCGTGCAGGTCCCGCAAGCTAGAAAGTACGCCGTGGCCCAGGCGGCAACTGGCACCTGGCGGACAAGCCTGCCCATCGGTAACGACGGACGTGTCGGCCGGCGCGGTGTCGTCTTGGGCGGCTGCGGCAGTCGTATGCACAGTGGCGAACCAGACGCTGGTCAGCAGCCCGGCCGCCAGCACAGCCGTTAGTCGGTAGATCCGAGGCATCAAACGCTCCTCCTTGCATGCGGGGGAAGGCGGCCGCGGGGCCAGTCACGACGGCGGCCCAATCCGTTGTGCGCCGCGCGGTCCTGAACCAGGGCAGGGCTGATGGCGGGTCCGCGGGAACCTGCGGCCCTTGTGGGGCCGGCGATCCCGACGGGTGAACATCCTTGGGTTGGTTGCGGGACGGCGGCACGAGCCATGCGGTCCCACAAGGATTTCTCGGTCGCCACGGGGCCGCGAGTACATCTTTATTTGACGTTTGGGGCAAACGTGGCGGTGCGCCTGCCGCGGGTCGAAAAGCAGGCTGGGAGCCGGCCGCTGCAATCGCTATAATCCGCAGGGTCGAGACCCTTCTGCGTACAACCTCGCTCGATCCCGCGCCGCGGTGCGTCGACTCCGTGACGCGGGCCCCCCTGTCCCCTGAACGGAAGCCCGGCGGGTCAAGGAGTATCCAGCGTTGGCAACGGTCAAACGCAAACAACAGCCAGGACTGGCGTCGGTGCGCGCCGCGGAGGTGTCGGAAGGCAATGGACAAGGGAATCCCGCGAGTGATCCAGCCGGTCAAAACGGCCAGCCGCGGCGGCGCGTCACGGCCGAAGCGATGGCCGCCAAGCAGCGGGACATTTCCGTCAGCGAGTTTTTTGCCAAGAACCGCCACCTGCTGGGGTTCGACAATCCGCGCAAGGCACTGCTCACGACCGTCAAAGAGGCTGTCGACAATTCGCTCGACGCCTGCGAAGAAGCCGGGATCCCCCCCGAGATCTGGGTCCACATTGAAGCCACGCGGGCCGATCGGTTCCGCGTGGCCGTGCAGGACAACGGGCCGGGCATCATGAAGCCGCAGATCCCGCTGATCTTCGGCAAACTGCTCTACGGGTCCAAGTTCCACCGGCTGCGGATGAGCCGCGGACAGCAGGGGATCGGCATCAGCGCGGCCGGCATGTACGGCATGCTCACGACCGGCAAGCCAGTGAAGATCATTTCCAAGACGGCGCTGAAGAAGGCGGCGCACTACTACGAGATCCAGATCGACACCAAGAAGAACGTGCCGGAGATCCTCAACGGCAAGGGCGAGGGGGTGGACGTGCCCCCCGGCGCGGCAGGGCTGGAGTACATGCGCCGGCACGGCATCGAGTGGGCATCGCACTACGATCCGGTCGCGGAGGGAAAGTCGCCGGAGGAGGTGGCCAGCGGGACGCGCGTGACGATCGAGCTGGAGGGGAAGTATCAGCGTGGGCGCGGCAGCGTGGACGACTACCTGCAGCAGACGGCGATTGCCAATCCACACGTGACGCTCCATTACGCCGATCCCGAAGGCCACCAAACCACCTACCGCCGCTCGACGACCACGCTCCCGCCGGAGCCGAAGGAGATCAAACCGCATCCGTACGGAGTGGAACTGGGCCGGCTCGTGACGATGCTCAAGGCAACCAAGGCCACGACGCTCGCGCAGTTCCTGACGACGTCGTTCTCGCGGGTCAGTCCTGGTGTGGCGCGACGGATCTGTGAAGCGGCGAAGTTGAGCCCGCGCGCGTCAACCCGCAAGATCGGCCGGGAGGAAGCCGATTCGCTGTACCAGGCCATCCAGAAGACCAAGATCGGCGCGCCGGCTACCGACTGCGTGGTGCCCATCGGCGAAGGGCTGCTGTTGAGTGGTCTGCATCACGTGGTGCCCGGCGAGTTTTACTGTGCCAGCACGCGTCCGCCAGCCGTGTACCGCGGCAATCCCTTTCAGATCGAAGTCGCGCTGGCCTACGGCGGATCGAGTGCCGCGCAGCGCGTGTCCCTCGAAACGCTCCAGCAACTGCTCCACGAGAGCGACGCACGCACGCTCCGCCAGTTCCTGGTCAACACGTTCGACGGCCTGGGCCCGGCCGCCGCCGAGCGGATCATCAAGGAAGCGGAGTTCGGGACGCGGACGTCGCCGGCGCGGCTGACGCGCGACGAAGTCGCCAGGCTGCACGAGGCCATGCGGAACGTGAACATCTCCGAGGGCCAGACCATCCAGGTCCTCCGCTACGCCAATCGCGTGCCGCTGCAGTTCAAACAGCGGGACTGTGCCATCACCGAAGCGGTCATGACCACCAATTGGCGTTCATACGGGCTCAGCCAGTCGCGCGGCGCGCTGCCCAACGGCCCGGTGACGGTCATGGTGCACATCGCGAGCGTCTGGGTGCCGTTCACGAGCGAGTCGAAGGAGGCCATCGCGGCGTATCCGGAAATCGAGCGCGAGCTGCGGCTGGGGCTGCAGTCCGTGGGCCGCAAGCTCGGCATGTACCTGCGGCGCCGGCAGCGCTCGCAGCAGGAGGGCGAGCGCCGCAACATCTTCCTGCGGTACCTGGGCGAGGTGGCGACGGCGGTCAGCGAGATCAACGGAGCCGACCGCGCAGCGCTCTACGGACAGCTGCTCGACGTGGCCAAGCGGAAGACCGCGGAGGCCGACGCGCAGTTCGACGACCGCGGGCGGCGCATCGAATCAGACGACGAGGACTTCGGCGAGAATGTCTTGATTGTGACGGACTGAACCTATGGCCAAGAAAGTGCGCCGTGCCGCGCCGCAGCGCGCAGGCGCGACGGAAACTGCGTCCCAGACGCCCGTGGACAAGAAGACGTTGCAGGCGATCCGCACGCTGGCCGATGGCGTCGTCGACACCGCGCAGCGCCGCAAGGCACCCCATCTGGATATCCCCTCCCGGTCGCTGAGCAACGTGCACTACAACAAGTCCAAACGGTTCATCGAGATGGGAACCGGCAAGAACCGCCGTGAACTGTTCAACCTGTCGCAGGCCAAGAGCTACATGCAGACCATGCTCGTCGGCAGCGGCTGCAAACGGCTGATCGAACAGGGCAAGACGACCAGCATCCGTGGTCTGTTCTACCTGCTCAA
>JALOQX010000398.1 GCA_025459265.1 Pirellulaceae bacterium
TGCACCGCCTCGCTTGCAGCTCACCAGTCCAACGAGCCGCCGACGCGGGGTCGGCGGGGAAGAGATCTATTTGCACCGCCTCGCGTGCAGCTCACCAGTCCAACGAGCCGCCGACGCGGGGTCGGCGGGGAACCCAGGTCTTCGCTCTGACCATCCCCAATCGCACTGACCATCACCGCTATCAGAATGCAACATCGCATCATGGCCGTTCTCCGCTTCGATCGACGAATTTACTTTGCCCGCGCGACCGGATCCAGCCTGGCTTGCGGTCCACGTGGCCAGCTGCGTCTTGACCGGAATTCTGCAGCGCCCTAGAACGTGATTTACGGCCGATCCGGTGCCATACGACACCGGCCGTTGCCGCAGCCCCCACCCCTGCGAGGTTCGCCATGAAGCGCGCCGTGTTCTTGCTTGTGTCGGTGAGTCTTCTCGGAGTAGCGGGCCGTACCGCCGCCGGCGATTCCCGCGGGCTGCGGGCCGGGGCAGCGGCGGTTGACATCACACCGACGATGTTTCCGTTCAACATGCCCGGCGGTTTCGCGGCCAACATGGCCGAGCGTGTGCACGATGCGCTGTTCGCCCGCGGACTGGTGCTGGACGACGGCGCCACGTCCTTGGCGATCGTCGTCGTCGACAACCTGGGCGTGGCCGAAGAGACCCTGAACGAAGCCAAGGCCCTGGCGTCCCGGCGATGCGGGATCCCCGTCGAGAGGATCCTGGTAGCATCCACCCACACCCACAGCGCACCGCCTTCGAATGTCCACGATGGGGATGAGCCGGCCGCGGCCTACCGGAAGGTCCTGGTGGCGGGGATCGCGGATGCGATCGTCCTGGCGCAGGCGGCGCTGCGGCCCGCGGCAGTGGGTGCGGCAGCCCATCCACTGCCGGATGAAGTGTTCAATCGGCGCTGGTATCTGAAGCCGGGCAAGATGACGCCGAATCCGTTCGGACGCATGGACCAAGTGAAGATGAACCCCGGCACGACGGCAGACATTCTCGACCGCCCGGCGGGACCCACGGATCCGGACGTGACGGTTCTATCGGTGCAGGATGCGCAGTCGCTCCAGCCGTTAGCCCTGGTGGCCAACTACTCGCTGCACTACGTGGGCGGCGTTCCGCCGACGGTCGTCTCGGCCGATTACTTCGGTGAGTTTGCGCGCCTGATGCGATCGCGTGTGGGGGGCGACGAGCGTTTCGTCGCCATGATGTCCAATGGCGCGTCGGGCGACATCAATAACATCCCGTTCCTTGTAAACCGTCCTCCGCGCGAGCCGTTCGAGCAGATCCGGATCGTCGCCCAAAAGGCAGCTGACGCCGCGTGGCAGGCGCGGGATAGCATCGCGAGTCATCGCGCGGACGCCCGTCTCGGCATGCTGGAGCGTCACGTCACACTGCAGGTCCGTCGTCCTTCCGCCGAACAGCTGGCGGAGGCCCAAGCTGTGCTTGATACGACCGAGCAGGCCGCGCAGGACAAACTCCCACCGCTGGCACGACATTACGCGCGGCGCGTCATGGCGCTGGCGGACGGCGCTGACACGCTGACCGTCACCCTCCAGGCGATCCGGATTGGCGATCTGGCCATGTGCGCACTTCCTTTCGAGACGCTTGTGGAAATCGGCCTGGAACTCAAGAGCCGCAGCCCCATCGCCCACACGATGGTCATCGGCATCGCGAACGGCTACCACGGCTACCTGCCCACCCCCGAGCAGCACAAGCTCGGAGGCTACGAAACGTGGCTCGGCACCAACCGCGTGCAGGAGGACGCCTCCGTCATCCTGACTGACAACCTGCTCGAGATGCTCACCGCACTGCATACGAGCGAGTGACGGAATGAAATGCTGCCGACGAGGTCGACAGCTGCATGATCACGGCATGCGGCTCCTGCACCATGACGAGCAGCTGGTGCGAGGACCAGCGACGATCTCTGCAGACGCAGTGGCCGAGCTGACACATTGAGCGGCGGCAGGAGCCGCGTTGCGGAACGAGCCAGGAACGGGCAGACTCACCCGCCAGGCACACGGCTCGGCGCACCGATGCTTCACGGCGAGTCGCTTAGCCACCAGGCCAGCCCCAACAGCAGCCGCAACGCACTGCCGTGCGCAAACGGGTTCTTCAGCTGCAGCAGGAAGTGCGGCGGCGGCCAGAGGCGCTCGACCTCTTCGGCGCGGAGCCATGGGTCCAGCGCGCGGCGGTGCGATTCCGCCGCCTGCCGCACGCACTGCCAGTAAGGTCCGTCGGGATGGAAGTACCGGTAGTAGCGCCGCGGTTCCATGCCCCGCCACTTGCGCCAGTACCACTGCCGGCCGCGCCGGCGGATCCAGGCGGCCGCACGGACCAGCGGGGAATGCGTGCCCGCCACGTGCTGGCGGGGCGAATCGAGAGAGAACGAATTCGAGTCTTGGGCCAACGCCGCCAAGGCGGGGAAGCGGGCGTTCACCAACGCGTACTGCAATTGCCGATCCCGCAGATGCTGCTCGGCAACATTAAAGACGACGTCCAGCACGCTGCGATCGACAAAAGGAATAAGCGGCCAAGAGTGATGGCTCAGGCGATGCACGACCGCCCCGATGTGATGGCGGATGCGCATGTGGAGCCGCATCCGGAGCGATCGCTGCCACGGGCGCTCGTCGCCACGCTCCCACTCATCCCGCAGCTGCGTCACGCAGGACTGCACCCAGTCATGACCATCCGGCGATGCCAGCAAGCCACCGAGTCGCTCGGCAGTGATGCCCCATTGACTCGTCTCCGCCAGGAAACGGTCCAACGTATTGGTGCCGGCGGACCGATCGTAACCGAAACGAATCGGCGACCCACCCAACGCCAGGTCACCGGCATAGCCGGTCCAGACGTACGGTGCGGCGCGGGCCACGGTGCGGGCGGAGGGTTCGACCTCCAGCCCGGAATATCCACCGGCCAGATGCTCCCAGCGGGCGACGTGCCGCGCCCAGTGGAAGAACTCCGCCTCGGTCGGCTCCTCCGCTTCCCGCTCGACGGGCAGCCCCACAGCACGCGCAACCGGCTCTGCGGTGCGGACCTCGAAGTCGGTGTCGCGGCCCAGGATCACGGCGGAATCCACCGCACGGTCGTGCGCCAGGTAGCCAGCCAGCAGGCGGGAATCAAGACCGCCCGAGAGCATCAGCGTCGACGGTGCCTCGCGCGGGCGCTGCCGCCGGATTGCGGCGCTCAATCGTTCATCCAACAACTGACACGTCGCGTTGAACGAGAGGCTACGGTATTGACCGTGAATCGGCGGTCGGTAGGCCTCGGTTGCCACCAGTTGCGGCGGCTGACCTGCCGCCCCAGGAATCCACCGCAAGACGTGCCCGGCTCCAAGCCGCGTCATGCCGGCCATGAGAGGGCGATTTGCCACCAACCCGTTGGTCAGGAGGATGCCGGCCAGTCCCTGGCCATCGAGTCTTCGTTCGATGCAGGGATGTGCCAGCGCAAGCTCGCAGCTTGTGGCGACAACCAGTGCGTCTTCGCGCGCGGAATAGTAATAGTAAATGGGAAACAAACCCAGCGGATCGACGCTCAGAAACAAGCCCTCCCTCGGGCAGTACGAGATGGCGCAGTGGTAGCCGTCGCAAACCGGCCAGTGCTCGGCGTCAGCGTCGGACATGCGCATCAAGTGGTCGGCCGCGAGCCGCTGATCATCCGACCCGATGGCGTCACCCAAGATGAGAGCGAATCCCGTTGGTCGACGACAGCAGCTCTGTGGCGCCCCGGCGAACGTGGCCCACACGGCCTGAAACGTGTCCGCTTGTGCGTGATCGATCACCAAGTCGGGTCGGCCCGCAAGTTTCTCACAAGCCGCGTTCAGGAGCAGTCCGCGTCGCCGTGGGTCGGGGTCGATTGTCAACACAAGTTGGGCCATCCCGCGTACCTCCGACGGTGTGGCATCACTTCGCACAGGCCTGTGCGGCGAACATCACGTTGCAGATTGCCCACCAGATCGACATCGCGGGCCTGGCGTGCCGGTACGACCGCGAACCAAGCGTTGCCTATTGCGAGCAAGTTATAGTCCGTGGCGAAGCGTGCAGCCAGTCTGCAATTGTCCGGGACAAGCTCCAGTCCGACGAGCCGCCGACACGGGGTCGGCGGGGAGCGTTGCCACGTTCCATGCCCTCCTGTAGCTCACCAGTCCAACAAGCCGCCGACACAGGGTCGGCGGGGGGATGAGTGTTGGGGCGCAGCGTCCTTGTAGCTCACCAGTCCAATGAACCGCCGACACGGGGTCGGCGGGGAGGGGATTTTCTGCGCGGCCTCGGTTGTAGCTCACCAGTCCAATGAACCGCCGACACGGGGTCGGCGGGGAGGGGACTTTTTGCATGGCCTTGCTTGTAGCTCACCAGTCCCACAAGCCGCCGACACGGGGTCGGCGGGGAGGGGATTTTCTGCGCGGCCTCGGTTGTAGCTCACCAGTCCAATGAACCGCCGACGCGGGGTCGGCGGGGAGCGTTGCCACGTTCCATGCCTTCCTGTAGCTCACCAGTCCAATGAACCGCCGACACGGGGTCGGCGGGGGGATGAGTGTTGGGGCGCAGCGTCCTTGTAGCTCACCAGTCCAATGAACCGCCG
>JALOQX010000399.1 GCA_025459265.1 Pirellulaceae bacterium
CTCATCAGCCTGACCGACTGAGGCTCCCATGCTCGTCCGCCTTCTCTACGCCAGCCGTGCGACCGCCCCGCTCATCACGTCCGTGCAGGATTCGATCCTAGAGCAGTCGCGCGCGCGAAACCCGAAGCTCGGCATCACCGGCATCCTCTGCTACAGCGACGACCTGTTCATCCAGGTCCTCGAGGGCGGCCGTGACGAAGTCTGCGAGCTCTACAACACGATCGTGCGCGACGACCGCCACCAGAACGTCCGCATCCTGAGCTTCGAGGAGATCCGCGAGCGGCGATTCGGCAACTGGACGATGGGCCAGGTCAACCTCGCCAAGGTCAATCCGTCGCTGCTGCTCAAGTACGGCGAGCGACCCGCCTTGAGCCCGTTCGATTGCTCCGGCCAGGCCACGATGGCGCTGCTCGAGGAACTGATCGCGACGTCGCTGGTGGTCAACCGGGGCGGGTGAGCAGCGGCCGGTTGGATCGTCGCGGCGCGCGCCGACCGCGCCAATTTTGTGCTGTGCGTCAAGAACCTGGGAACCATTCCGGCCCTGTGTTGGCCCGTGGCGCGCGCATTGCCCATAGTCCACATAATCACCATGACCCGTCTCAGACGATACTTGCTCGTGATCCTTCTGGCTGGGACCGTCCCGGCGCACGCCCATGAGCGGACGTCGACGCGGATCCGCCACGCGGAACCGATCAACCTGACCGCCGCCGCGCTGCCGACCGAGGCAATGCTCAGGAGCGCCGGGCGTCCTCTGCGGGTACGCTTCGAGGCTTTCGGGCGCCCGTTCGAACTGGATGTCGAATCGAACGCCGACGTCCTGCGCGACTTGCCTGCCGATCAACGCAACGCACTGCCACCGCATGTCCTCTACAAGGGGCAGCTGGCCGACATCCCGGACTCCTGGCTGAGGCTCACGAGCGTCGCCGGCAGCGTCTATGGAGCGATTTCGGACGGCACGGAGGTCTTTGCCATCGCGCCCGCGCGGGCCATCTCGGGCATGCTCCGCGAGCGGGTCCCCGGCGGACCGGACGCGACGTTGATCTACCGTGCGGCGGACGTCGATTCAGGGCTCGGCCCTGGATTCTGCACGGCCACCATCCCGGAGGATCCGCTCACAGCCGCCGTGCAGTACACCGCACTGGCAAGTGAACTGTCGTCTCCGGCGACCGCGGCTGCGCTCGCCGCCAGCCGCGAGCTGGCCATCGGCCTAGTGGCCGACGTTCAGTTCGGGCAGCGATTCATCGATCCACACGGCGTCATGCTCTCGCGCTTGAACACGGTGGATGGGATCTTCGCCGCTCAGGTCGGCGTGAGCGTCGTCGCGACGGAACTGAGCGTGCTGGACGACAACGGTACGCTGAAGTCGAGCGACGCCACCTCCCTGCTGAGGCAACTCGCAACCGTGCGATCCTCGACGCCGGAGCTGCGCAGCCGCGGGCTGACCCACCTGATGACGGGCCGCGACCTCGACGGCACCACGGCCGGGATCGCATACGTCGATGCGTTGTGCAGCAACGGCTTCGCCGCGTCGCTGAGCGAACAGGGTCTCGACCCGTGGATCGGCGCGCTGGTTGCTGCGCACGAGATCGGCCACAATTTCGGCGCGCTGCACGACGGCGAGACCGATTCGCCCTGCGCGTCGACGCCACGCACCTTCCTGATGGCGCCATCGATCAACGGCAGCGGTGCGTTCTCGCAGTGCAGCCTTTCGACCATGGCCCCGGTCGTCGATCGCGCAAGCTGCCTGCGCTCCGCTGGATTCGTCGACCTCGGGTTCGCAGCACCGGCGAGTGCAATCACGGGATTCATCGGCCAGCCCACGCCAGTCACGATCGAAGTCGTGTCCGTCGGCACCCGGGATGCTACCTCGTCCACCGTCACGCTCACGTCCGATCCGGCGCTGCAGATCCTGGGCGCCGCCGTGACCAACGGGGCTTGCTCCGCAGCGTCGGGCAGCGTGACTTGCGAGCTTGGGCCCGTAGCGATCGGCGAGCGTCGTCCGATCACTTTGAACCTCCAGGGCGACACGTCCGGCCAATTTGCCGTCTCTGCCGTCGTCGCGACACCTCTCGACTCGAACCCGGCCAACGACACCTCGGTCGTCTCGTTGACCTTGAATTCTGCCGCGGACGGCGCGTTGACGATTTCGCCGGCCGTGCTGAGCGGTGAGGAGGGTCGGCTGCAGCGCGCCTCGGTGCTGCTGACCAGCCGCGGCACGCAAGCCCTTGCCGGTGTCACGGTACTCATCGCGGTGCCAGGCGACATGCTGTCCGTCGTGGCTGCGACCGTGGACCAAGGCACCTGCGTCGAAACCGCCGGCGGCGTGACCTGTGCGCTGGGCAACGTTCCGGCCGGCACCACGCGTCAGGCAGACATCGATCTGCGCGGCACGCGCGCGGGCGTGACAGCCATCGAGGCCAGCCTGACGGCCGGTAACGACGGCGACGCGAGCAATGACCGTGCGTCGGCGAGCGTCAGCGTGGCAGCGGTCGCCAGCACCGGCTCAGGCGGCCAAGGTGGCGGAAGCCGCGGCGGGGGCGGCGGAGCCGCGGATCGCGCGCTGCTGATTGCGTTGCTGGGGTTGACTCTCGTTCGTTACCTCCGCCGCGACGCATGAGACAGACCGTGCAATCGGTGTTAGAAGAGAACGAATACCCGTCACGAACGATGGTTCACGTGATGGCGGAGCAGCAAATCGACGATCCGGTTGATCATCATGCCGGTGCCCGATCCGTCGGTCGGGCGCCGGCTCTGAATATTCGCTATCGACCTGACGCCGTCGCGCGTGCGCTTGGGCTTGCGATCCTGCTATTGGTCGTGGCTCACGCCGGAGTTCTCGTCGCCCTTTATTTCGAACGACCGACCGTCAAGGGTCTGGTGCCACTGTTCGATCTGGAGCGGGAACTGAACATCCCCTCCTTTTTTTCGACACTGCTGCTGTTGATGGCCGCTGGCGTCACCTCCGCGATTTACGCCCTGGAGAGGCGAGAGCGTACAGCCCGCTACCTGATGTGGGCTGTACTCGCGACCGGCTTCCTCTTCATGGCTTTCGATGAGGCATTCTCGGTCCATGATCGGCACTGGGGACCCTTTGCGCGGTCCCTGTTCAGCGGCGTGAAGTTTTCGGGTTACTTTGCGTTCGCCTGGGTAGCCATCGGGATACCATTGGTCGCATTTCTCGGCTTGCTGTTCACGCCGTTTCTCAGGAGTCTGTCACCCCTGTTGCGCCGCCGGCTCATCATTGCGGCGGTCATTTTTCTAACCGGCGCAATCGTTGTCGAGATGATCAGTGCCTACTGGTCGGATACAGTGGGGTCAGGCGTCGGCTACAAGCTGATCGCCGGTGTCGAAGAAACGCTGGAGATGGCTGGCCTCGTCCTGTTCATCCGGGCGGCCATGCACCACCTGGCCGATCGCTGCAGCTCGGTCCTCCTCGAATTCAGGGACGCAGATCAGTCGGGTCCGTAGGATATTCGGCGCCTCTAACCACACTGGCCTCAGCCATTGCGACCGTTCGACCGTCCCAAATTGCTCGCCGGAATGCGATACCTGCGGATCTGGATGAAGCAACTCAGGTCAGAGGTGAGCCTGCGTCGTGTCCACGAGTCAGTCTTCGCATGCCCAAGATGGCCATCAGAAACACGGGAAACGCAACATCGATTCCGCCACCACCATGGTGCCGCGGCCGTAAGTTGACGATCACTGTGCGCGTCATGGACGCGCCATTACCGGCCGAGTCCGAGACGCTGTAAGTCACCACGTAGGTGCCGGCCCGGGACGTGTCGACCGGGTTATCAGTGACGATCCGCGTCGTGATGTCTCCGTCCACGTCGTCCATGGCCGACGCTCCGGCGTCGGTGTACGCGTCCCCCGCCTGCAGCGTCGCGGTCGGCGAACCGAGCAGCGTCAATACCGGCGGCGTGATATCGGGCGAGACTACGACCAGCACTGAGAACACAGCGCTGTGCAGATCCCCATCGGACGCAATCACGCCGACCCGCAGGTCGCCGACGACACCAGGTTCGGGCGTGATCGTGTTATCCACGCGCTGGTAGCCGACGCCGTCCTGCACGACGATAACGAGGTCGCCGACTTCATTGTCCGGGTCTGTCATCTGCAGGTCCGGCGCGGCGATCGTCAATGGAGTCCGTTCCTGGGTCTGCAGGTCTCTCTGTCCAACGATGACCGGGGGATCATTGACCGGCGTGACGTCGATCCGCAGCTCGAACGTCTGGCTATCCGCCGCACCGTCACTGACGGTGACCGGCACCTGCAGCTGACCGTTGAAATTTTCTGTCGGCGTTACAGTCGTGCCGTTGTAGAGATAATTCTCGCCTGGATAAAGGCGGATCGAATAGGCAGCGTGGAACCGGACGTCGACATCCGGATCACTGATGATCAGCGTCTCGGCACTGACGGTCACCGGCTGGTCTTCGAGCGTCGCCAGCTGCTCCTGCCCGCTGATTGTCGGCGGATCGTTCTGATCGAACCAGTTGCCGACCCCGTAGCTTCGGTTGGGGTCGAGATGAAACAGCTGCCACGGCGTCGTCGGTGCCCAGATAGTC
>JALOQX010000400.1 GCA_025459265.1 Pirellulaceae bacterium
GATTGCGCCGGAGAGCCGCGATCCCGTGGTCAGGCATGCGCCCACGCGCAAGTCGGTGGCCTGCTTTGGCGCCGTCAACCTGAGCACCGGCCGGCTGGTCACGCGGTTCTGTGCGATCTTCAACGGCGAGACTTTCGAGGACTTCGTGCGCAGGCTGCTGCGCTATCGCCGAGCCGGCCGGCGCATGGTCCTGGTACTCGACAACGCCGCGTACCACCACGCCCGAGTGCTCCAGCCGCTGCTGCACAAGCACCGACGACACCTGAGCTTGCTCTACTTGCCGCCGTACAGCCCGCAGCTGGCCACCCACAACAGGCACTTCCCGACGCTGCCCGCCGTCTTGGACGCAGTCACAGATTGCTTCAGCCGCTGGCACAGACCGAACGAGACTCTTCGTCGGCTATGCTGCATCATTTAAGACGTTGTGTTTAGTCAGCGCACGACTTGGGCGTCGGGTTCGCGCCGCGGCGGCTTCAGACTGGACGCTGGTGTTGAGCATGTGTCTCAAAGCGTCGGCTCGCGCGTGAGGCCGTGCTCGCGCTCGACCCCGAACTCCTAGACGCCAGCCCGTGGGGCGAACGAACGCGACCAGCGACTCGCCGGAATCGGTCGCGATGGCGACCGATCCGTTCACTACCGCTCCGGGAGTCGCCGTGATGTGTGAAACACGCGCAGGATCTCGACCGTCTCGCCCCGCACGCGGTAGGGAACGACGTAGCGTGTCTTGGCCATGATCAACTCGCGCGCGCCGGGCACCCGGCAAAGTCGACCGAGACTGGGCTGCTCCGCAAGCATCGAAACGGCATCGAGTACACGCTCGACGACAAGACGAGCAGCCGCCGCATCGTTTGCCGCGATGCAGATGGCCCCATCGTCGAGGTAGCGCAGTCCCCTCGCGCAGCCACTCAACCCGCATTCACTTGCCACGTCTTGGCCAACGCCGCCGCCTCGCTGTCGCCGGCAAAGTCACCGGCATCGGCCTCCTCGAGCGCCGCCTAGATCTCGCCAACCTGCCACTCGTCGGTCTCGACGTAGGCACGGATGGCTTCAGCGGCGACGAACGAATTGCTGCGACGGATTGCCCAGGCCGAGGCATCGAGGCGGTGCTTGACGTCGTCATCAAGGCGCACGATCACGGTCGTGGACATGTCGGAGACTCAGCATGTTTGAATGTCTACAGCCTGCCACGACTGCGCAACTCGTGTTCCTGACTCCTAGTCACGGATGCCGACAGGTGCGTGGGCTTTGGCGCTCGATGCCGGCCGACCGCATTACTGGATCTCTGGACCCGGGCAGTTGAGAGCGTTCGACTGCCCAGCGCAACGAACCGGCGGTTCTCGTGGCGCGATGCCGGGACAGACTTCGCATTGGACCGCGAGAATGGTGCGAAGTGACCCCATGACATGACTGTGCCCAGCTTGTTCGCTAGTTCGCCGAATTGCCGCCGACCGGCGGTTACCGCTCTTTTGGTGCTCCTGTCGCTCCTGCTCCACGGTTGTGACGCTCCCTCGAGCGAGGTAACCCGCTTCGCCGATGGGCCGACGGATGTCGAGGTGATCTTCCACGGCGAGGTTACCGATGACGCGCTGTTCGGTCCGGGCGCAACCCTTCTCGACCACGTGCGTCCCGTCGATGAACACGGACGCAAAGCTGGACAAGTCGTCGCCGCAAGGCCTGGGTGGCTGCATTTTGAGTACCGCCTCGATGGCGATCGCCGAGAAATCTGGGTGGCCAAGACGCCGCTGATGAACTTCGTTTCCTGGGACGACGTTGCCCGCGCGGGTGCCGCCCTGGCCGACGGGGTCACGGTGCCGGTAGGACTCGGACTGGCTATCCAGAATGCCCGTGTTAAAGACGTGCACGGCGATGAATTGCGGGTTCGCATGCCGTCGTGCGGCCATTCGACGCTCGCCGATCTGTCCGAGTGGAATTTGCTGATCGGCGCGGTTCACCGTGGCGATATGGACTTCACCGGGCCGCGCTACGGCTGGGTCAGACGCCCCTACAGCGACAAGGACCTGAACGTCGGCTACCACGGGTCGCTGACCTGGTGTCGCGACGAATTCCGAGGCGGGCGTGTCGCGCGAGGTTACTTCTTTGCGTCGCGGTTTCATGTGTCCCCGCCCGATCAGCGCACCGACCGGCTTCAATGGCGACCGGTGCTAGAGCGCATCGCCTCGCCGGCCGATCCCGTGGCGCGCCATTGGAACGGCGATCAGAACGCTCCGGTCCAGTGGTCCCCGTCGCGCCAGGCCGGGTTTGCGGGAACAGTCAGCAACGACGAGTTGTTCGGCCCCGGTGTGGGAATCGCACAGATGATCTCGGTCGAGGGTGGGCGCTTCGTGGGCGACGGCAGGCCCGCCTGGCTCCGATTCCTCTACGATGGACGCACCCTGCTCGTGGCAAGCCAACCGATCAAGCAATCGGTGTCCTGGAGTGCCATTGCGCAGGCGGGCGCGGCCAGGGGTGACGCCGGCCGCCTGCGGCTGGGCTGGAAGTGGTACACGCAGAACGCCGAGGTCAGCGACCGCCACGGCCGCCGCTACCGCGTCCGGCTCATCGGCTGCGGCGGACACACGATGGACGTCGCCGCGGAGTGGAATGCGCTGATGGGCGGCATCCACCGCGGCGACGGGGACTTCGTCGCTTATCCGGAGGGCATCTATGGCTGGCTTCCGCAGCCTTACGACGACGATGGCCTCGCTGTCGGCGAGGGGTTCGGTCGCGCAACGTGGTGTCGCGAGACGATCGAGATCGGCGGCAAGACCCACGGCGTGAACCGCGGCTACGTCACCATTTCGCGCTTCCATGCGACCGAAATCGGCTACGAGGGATCCGGGTTCGGCTGGCGTCCGGTGCTCGAATTGTTGCCCTGACGGTGGCCGAGCCTCGATGCGGCCGCGTCAGGCTGGCCGCCGCATACACCATACTGCGAAGCCACAACCCGCGTGGCATGCGTCTCGCCTCTAGCGGTCAGGCGCAACTGTCAACCTGAGCCAAGCTGAACCCGTGAAAAAACGAAAGAGCCCCTTGCGAGGCCCTCCGTGTTTTCCCCACTCGCGCGGGGAAGTCGCAACAATCCGGTAATTAGACCGTGCGACGACGACGGAATACTGACGCGCCCAACAAGCCAAGGCCAACCAGGGCAAGCGAGCCGGGCTCGGGAATAGAGCCGCCACCACCGCCATTGCCGTTACCGTTACCGTTACCGTTACCGTCACTCGGATAACCGAATCCCTTTTGGCTTCCGCTGCAGGTCCCGGATCCGATCGTGCCGCCAGCGGGGCAATTCACTTGGGTACGGTAGGCCATCAAGCCGAAATTCGCTTCCGTGAGGCCGAAATCTTCCGTAGTCCAGTTGAACGTCTGGAGGTTCTGAAAGCCTGACTCGCCCAGACGGAACACCAACTCCCACTCCCCATCGGGCGTGGCAATTGGCTCGCTCGGACTCCCGTTCAGGTTGCACCCGTTCCCACAACTGCCACTCGTCGTGTCTTTCGCAAAGAGGGTCACCGTCCCTGATGTGTTCGGCGAAGTCGTCACGTTGGTGATGTTGACGGTGCCCAGGTCCACGTCCCCGAAGTCAACAAATAGGCCGAGCGCCTCGGCGTTGAAAGGGTCCACCGTCAACGTCCAGTTGAAAAAATCTCCAGACTGCGTGACGGTGACGCTCAAATTGGCTGGCGCTCCCTCGTTGACCGTCCACGTGTCGTACACGACGGCGGCCGATGCCGCGGCAGTCAATGCAGAAAGAACAGCAGCAAGCGCCGCCTTGCGAAACATCCCCATTCCGTAGCCCATCTCGACCTCCGCCTGTGAGTTAACCTGCCCTCTAACGCTTTACTCGTTCGTAGAAGACTCTACGCGTGCGTCAGACGGCCCTGAGGTGGAGGCTGCAAAAAGTGGGCCAGGCAGCGTAAGTGCTTGTCAGCACTACAGTCCCGCGGACCGGCGAATGGCGAATGTAAGAAGAGTCGACACCCCCGATGCAATTTGTTCGCAGACACGCCATGAACCGGCTGGGTTCAGCGAGAGTGACCTAACATCAAGTCGGCTTGTGTTGTCGGCTCGCCTAGGACGTTGGATCTCGTCGCGGCCTACCGGGTCACGGTGACGGACTGAGACGCGACATTGCCGGCTGCATCCCGGGCGTCGACGCGTAGCGTGTAGGTGCCGGCGGCGATCTTGCGCGTGTTCCACGTGTAGCTCAGCGAGCTGCTGCCGGTGGCCGTCGCCACCCGGCTGCCGTTGATGAACAGCGCCAGCGACAGGCCGCTCACTCCACTGTTGTCCGACGCACTGGCCGAGACCTTCACCGAGCCGGACACCCTCGAGCCTGACGCCGGGTTCGCCAGGGCTACCGCCGGCGGCGTCGTGTCGGCGACGACCGCATTCGCCACGTTCACGGCCACCGCGGAGCTGGCTGCGTTCCCAGCGGCATCGACCGCCTTGGCCGTGAGGGTGGCGGTTCCGTTCGCAACCTTCGTCGTGTCCCACGCGAAACTGTACGGGGCGGTTGTGTCCGTAGTGAGCAGTGTTCCATTCACCCACAGCTCCACTTTG
>JALOQX010000008.1 GCA_025459265.1 Pirellulaceae bacterium
CGCGTCGTACGTCGGACTGACCACTTCGGCCAGCGACATGCCCGACATCTGCCCCAGCACCTGTCCCGCCAGCTCCAGGCCGGCGAAGTAGATCATGACGGCCAGGCCCAACGCCAGGCCGATCAGGAATTCGCCGGCCAGCAGCAGGCCGATGTGCAGGACATCCTGCGCGTCGCGGACCGGCACGTGCCACTGCAGGGGTGTGATGATCAGCGTGAGGCCGACCGCCAGGAACGCCCGGACCCGCACCGGGATCGCCCGGGAACTCCAGACCGGCGCCAGTGTCAGCAAACCGCTGACCCGGGCCAGCACCAGCACGAACACGATCACCTGCTGCGTGTAGAGCGCCAGCCAGGTCTCCATACGCGCTCCCTCGCGCCGCACGCGTGCCCGTCAGCCGCCCAGCAACGTGCGGGGAATGTTGGTGAACAGGTCGTGCGAGTAGGTCATCATCCGCTGAATCAACCACGGCAGGCAGATCGCCAGGACCACCACCATGGTGACAATCTTCGGGACGAACGAGACGGTCTGGTCCTGGATCTGGGTCAGTGCCTGCACCAAGCCGATCAGCAGACCGACGACGACGCCGACCAGCAGGACCGGGGCGCCGACCAGCAGCGCCATCCAGAGGGCTTCCCGCCCCAAGTCGACCGCTGTTTGCGCATCCATGTTGCAGGACCCTCCGCCAGGACACGGTTTCAGTACAGGGTGCCAAAACTCTCGAGCAGCAGGCCGACGACCAGCCGCCAGCCGTCCACGAGCACGAACAGGATCAGTTTGAGCGGCAGGGAGATCATGACGGGCGGCAGCATGAGCATGCCCATCGAGATCGTGACGCTGGCCACCACGATGTCCAGGATCAGGAACGGCAGATAGATCTGGAACCCAATCAGGAAGGCGATCTTCAGTTCGCTCATCAGGTAGGCCGGCAGCAGCACCTGCAGCGGCACGTCGTCGAACGTCTGCGGCGCGGGCGTGTCGGGAGGGAGATACCGATAGAAGATGTGAATGTCTTGCGTGTTGCCGGCCGCGTCGATCTGCCGCGCCATGAACCGCTTGATCGGCAAGGCCCCGCGTTGCCACGCCTCCTCCAGCGTCATCTGGCTGCGCGGGTGCGTGTAGGGCGCGATCGCGTCGTCGTACACGTCTTTCCACACGGGCGTCATGATCAGCAAGGTCAGAAACAGCGCCAGCGAGGTGATCACCTGGCTGGGCGGGAGCTGCTGCGTGCCCAGCGCCTGACGCAGCAGGCCGAGCACCACAATCATCCGCACGAAGCTGGTCGTCATCAGCAGCACGGCCGGCGCCAGGCTCAGAACGGTCAGCAACAGCATGACCTGCAGGGCGGACGTCAGCCCCTGCGGGCTGGTCCAGAGGTCCGGTCCCCCGCCCAGAAAGTCGGTCATGCGGGCCGGACCGTCCGGCGTCCGTTCCTGGGCCGCGACCGGCGTGCAGGACCCGAGCGCAACGCCGACGGCGACCAGTCCCGCAGCCAGCAGGCCGAGGGCACCTCCGCGCCGCCGCTCGTGTGCGGCCGCCCCGTCGTGTGAGGGTGAATGACGCGTGGCGGACATGGACGCGGTTCTCGCGAGTTCTGGGGCCGGCCTAGGACACGGACGAGCGTGGACGACGATCGGAGCTGGCGAACGCGTCGGCGTCGCGACCGGCCGCCGCGGGCCACGACGCCGCGGGGGACGCCCCCAACTGCTGCAGCACCTGACGAAACGAATCCGAAATGCTCCCCGGCTGCTGCTGGCGGCACAGCCCGCACAGCTGATTCACCTCGTCCGGATCGGTGATTTCGCTCAACGCCTCGGCATGCTCGGCCGTCACGGAGATCAGCACGAGGCGTCGCCCCAGGCGGATCAACTGCAGGTGATGGCGGCTGGCCAACTGTACCCGGCCAAGGACTTCGAGTACGTCGCTGGGCAGCGTGGCGGCGGTCTTGGGAAACGCGCGGCGCGACAACCAGACGAACAGGAAGAACAGCCCGAGCACGATGGCCAGACTGCTGCCGACGACCAGGGCCATGCTGCCCGTGGTGCGGCGACCGCCGGTCGTGGGCGCAGAACGCACTGCAGTCGGCGGCGCAATCGGGATCGGCTCCCCCTGCCCTGCTCCCTGGAAGCGTGCCGCCGCCGACAGATCGCGGGCCACCTCGGTCCCGGTCCGCAAGCGCGCCGCCGGAGTGGCGCCGGGGGTCCCGCCGGGCACCGCACTGTGTGGCGGCGCCGTCTGACCCTGGCTGGGCGTACCCATCAGCGCCCACAACAACAGGGCGATCACGATGCGCGGCATCCTTGCCTGACCTTTCACTCGTCTCCGGCGATCAACTCCGCGATCCGCACACAGAAATTGTCGTTGAGCACCAGCACCTCGCCCCGGGCCACCAGCCGTCCGTTGACGTACACGTCGACGGGATCTCCGGCGAGTTTGTCCAACGGCACGACCGACCCGCGGCGCAGCTGCAGGACGTCTTCCAGATACATGGCGGTGCGGCCCAGCTCGATGCGCAGATCCAGCTCCACGTCGCGCAGCAGATCGAGCGACGCGCGTTCGGTCGACGCCGGCGCCGTCGTCAGATCCTTCAGCTCAAACCGCTCCAGGTGCGGCACCGGGTTGTGCTGCGGTTCGTCGACCGACCGGATGGCCTGTTCCGCCTGGGCCAGGAGAAACTGCACGTCCTCGTCGATCGGGCCGCTCGACGCGATGGCAGACGCCTCGGTGGCATGGGCCGCCTTCGTGCGGGCCGTGCCCGGCCCCGGCTCTGGTCCGCTGCCGGACGCTGTCGCACGCGGCGGCCCGACGGCCGCCTCGCGCAGAATCTGCTCGACCTCCTCGTGCCCGAGGTTCTCCGCCGCGTCGGTCATGGCATGGCCTTCCCCGCAGACTGCTCGGCTGTCGCCTGTGCCGGCCGACTACAGCTCGACAAATGTGTAGTCTGCAAAGATGACGGACTGCAGCACCGGCCGACCAAACAAGGCGTTACTTTTCTCTAAAAACCGCCTTTTGATCAACCCCAACCCGGCGTCTTCCAGGTCTTTCACGTCACAATTCCGGATTTCCATGATGACCAGATCGCGGAAGCGACGCTCGTGGCGCTGAAACAGCTCTTTGAACGACTCGGCATCCGCCTCAGCCACCGTGCCGAAGAGATGGAAATCCGTGCGGAAGGTGGCCTCGGTCGGCAGCCGGTGGTTGGTGACGGTGAAGTTGCCCAGATCCACCTCGACGAACGCGGTTGCTGCGGCCGGGGAAACGGCCTCCGTGGCGGCGGCTTCCGCTTCCGCGGCGGTGGCCAGCTGTTCGACCTGAGCGGCGACTTCGCTCGCGCTGGGCAGCCAGAAGTACGCAAAGAGGCACTCGGCGATCACCACCGCCCCCAAAAAGGTGGCGATGAGAATGCGGGCAACCAAGGAAGTCCTGGGTGTTTCAGTGGTGGGTTTTTCGGCATCGGGCATGGCGGTGTTTCCTTTTCGAAGGGGCGTGGCCAAGGGCCAGCAAGGCCACGCGGGATCTATGGGATATCGCCATCCGTGTAGCGTTGATTCTGCTCCTCCTGGGTCCCCATCAAGTCGGTTACCACTTCATCGAGCATGAAGACTTCCACGCGGGGATTACGGGTCTGGCTCACTTGGTCAGGGGTAATGTGGAGCGGTTCGTAGGGGCCGGCGATCGAAATGCGCAACCGCGGTTCCTCGATGCCCAGCTGGTCGACCAGGTACCGCACGGTGTGCCAGCTGCGCTGGTAAGCCAGCTCCGAGTGGCTGCGCCAGGGACTGCCCACCGGAATAGGCCGCTGCGACGTGTGTCCACGGACCTCGATCTTCTGTGGCTTGCCGCGCAGCGACAGCGCGAGTTGCTGCAGGTCGTACTGGGCACGCTCATCCAGCTCGGCGGAGGCTTCGTCGAAGAAAATCACGGCGCCGATGTTGGTCCGTTCGCCCGGGCGGATGATCCGCACGCGCGGGAAATCTCCGGTAGCCGCCTGCACCTTGTCGCCACCCTGCATCAGGTTCAGCCGGCGGGCCCTTCCGTCGTTGGCCACCTGGGCGATGCGCGTGCTGCGCGGCTGCGACGTTCCGGGGGCCAGGCTGGCGACGGACGTGTCGTAGCCAAACCGGCGGATGATCGAGTCGACCATGGCCTGGTATTTCTCTTCCTGTTTGATCTCGCTCATGGAGACCAGCATGATGAAGAACGTCAGCAGCAACGACATCATGTCGCCGAACGTGACGATCCACTCAGGGACTCCACCGCCGCTATCCTCTTCCTGCAACAGGGACATGGTCAGGCTGCCTCCTCAGCGGGTCGCAGCTTCGGTGGGAGGAACGTGTTGAGCTTCTGCTCGACCACACGCGGATTCTCGCCCGACTGGATCGCCATGATGCCGCGGATGATGATCTCCAGACCGAGCATTTCCTGTTTGTTGATGAACCCCAGTTTTTCGGCGAACGGCAGGAACACAACGTTGGAAGCGACGGCGCCATAGAGCGTCGTAATGAGCGCCACGGCCATGCCCGATCCGATGCTGGACGGGTCCGACATGTTGCTCAACATCATGATCAGCCCCATGAGCGTGCCGATCATGCCGAAGGCAGGCGCGAACTTGCCCATCTGGTCCATGATCGATTTCCCCTCGCGGTGCCGCGTCGCCACCGCCTCCATCTCGGTCCGCATGATGTCTTCAATCACCTCGGGACGCGTGCCGTCCACGGCCATCTGAATACCCAGGCGAATGAACGAGTTGTCCACTTCATTCAGCCGACCTTCCAGCGCCAGCAGACCGTCGCGCCGCGCCGTCTCGGCCAGGCTGACAAGCTGTTCAATCAGCTGCGGGATGCTGGGGGACTTGTTCAAGAACACCTTCTTGGTGACCAGCGGCAGGTTGAGCAGCGTGCGCAGGGGAAAACACAGGAATGTCGCCCCGATCGCGCCGCCAAATACGACCAGCACCGACGGTACGTCCCAGAAGGCGGACATCGGGGCCGAGCCCGCTGCGATCGAACCGAACACCAGGCCTAAGGCCAGGAGCAATCCCACGACACTGGCAATATCCATACGTTCCTCACGTCCAGGACAAACCGCCCCAGCGGTCCGTCACGTTTCTCACACCTCGCCCGGCGCCGCGCCGCCCGCGGCGAACGACCCCGATCCGTTCACCTTCGGCGGGGGAACCAGGTACTTCGACTGCTGATACGCCAGCGTCCGCTCCAGTACTTGGTCCATGGTTTCCCGTACCACCAGCCGTTCCCCCGACGTCAACGTGATAAATGTGTCCGGCCGGGCTTCCACGTACCGGATCAGTTCGGCGTTGAGGATGAACGGTTCCCCATCCAGGTGCGTGAGTCGAATCATGGCCTTCTGCCCCGGTCGGGTGGTTCGTGGCGGGGTCGGCGGCGCGCGCAACGGACCCTGGAAAAACATAGGACACGGACTGCGTGGTCAACGGTCCGCGGGCTCCCAATCGGTGCGATCCTCCTTGTCAGGTCCTGTGCGCAGCCATCGTTCGGCGCTAGCGGCGGAGATTCAGCAGGTCGTCGAGTAACTGTTGTGATGTCGAGATCACCCGGGAGTTCGCCCGGTACTGGGTGGACGCCAGCAGCAGGTCAATCAGGTTTTCCCCGGTGTCGGTGTTGGACAGCTCCAGGGCCCCGCCGACGATGCCGCCCAGTCCCAGATCACCCGGGTTGCCTTCGACGGGCAGGCCGGAATTGAAGCTTACACCGAAGAGGTTTTCGCCTCGCTGTTGGAGCCCGATCGGGTTGGCGAAGCGTGCCAGCCGGATCTGTCCGAGTGTGCGGGAAATGCCGTTGCTGAAGACCCCTTCGATCTCCCCTCCCTCGCCGATGCTGTAGCTGGTGAGTGTGCCCACCGGTGAGCCATCCTGGCGCGTGGCCGCAATGCTGCTCTCGGGGGTGGCAAACCCCGTGACCTGGGAGAAATCCAGATCGAACGCGAGCGGGTCCGTGGAGGGGATATCCTGCCGCAGGATCGTCACGACCGGGTTGTCGGCCTGGATCAAGCGGCCTTCGCCGTCGAACGAGATCAATCCGGTGCCCACGGCGATCGGATGGTCTGCGCCCAGCGGGTCGTTGCCGCTGGAGTCGGCGAACCAGCGGTAGGTGGTCGCGGTGGCATCGCGGGACTGGAGCACGGTGGTGAGTCGGACGTCGAGCGGGATGCCCAGGGAGTCGTAGACGATGAACGACGACGAGGCGCTTTGTCCCAGCGCTTCCTGGGCGGTGGTGAAGCCGAGATTGGGCGTCGTGCTCGTGCCGCTGGTGGACGTGAGCTGAAATGCCGAGCCGGGGATCTCCACGGCGTTGCCGGTCCCGTTGTTCGAAACCAGACGCAGCCGGCCGTCGCTGGTGATGGTTGCGCCGGGGTCGAGTGTGCCGGTCTCGCCCGGGATGCGGTTGACCGAGCTGGGCAACGAGGGCGGATCGCCGGGCGTGGCGGTCTGGATCCCGGAGGCGGCGGACAGAAACTGGAGGTAGTCTCCGACGGTGGTGTCGGCGGCGATCGTGAACGTGGACGGTGCCAACGTGTTGCCACCTTTGCGTCCCGTGTACTCCAGCTCGCCGGGCGTAAACAGCGACTGGTACTCGTATCCGTTACGACGGATCACGTTGGTCAGCAAGGTAGCGTTGGTGATCGTCGGGCCGCTGAAATTCAGTTCCCGATTGGCGGGGTTGCTCAGGTCGGAAATTGCGGCATCGCTGCGCTGATCGACATAGTTCGCGCCCGGGGCCACGCTAGTCACCAGATAATACTGGTTGGCATTGCTGGCCAGGTTCCGGTAGATGTTGATCGTGGTGTAGACCGGGATGTCCGGGCCGCTGGGGATACTCGGCAGGTCGTCCACTTCGAGCCGGCCGTTCACCACGCTCACCGGTCCGATGACTTCCGACGGGCGGCTTTCTGCCACGCCCGGTCCGGAGAACGTGACCATGTAGCTGTAGAGGCCGTTGAGTTGGGTGGTATCGAGCTGGGTGCCGGGCGCGGCGCCGCTGTCGACGAACGTTGTCACGCCGGCGGCCGTGCTGCCGACCAGGCGGTAGTCCGCTTCCGGGTCGCCGGTCACAACGCCCAGCTTGCGGCGGTACACATTGACCTGATCGAACGGCGCGCTCCCGGTCGCATCGGGCAGGTTGGAGAGCGTGACATTGTTGCCGTCGGCGGCAATCGTCGCGGCGATGGTCGTTGAGGAGGCGAGGGATTCCTGGCCGGCGGCGTTGGCGAACGTCACGGCGTACTCGTACTGGTCGCCGGCGATGAAGCTGGAGCCACTGCCGGCGGCGGCGGCGGACGCGCCGCTGGCGGAGGGACGCGGGACCACGGCGGCGGTCGTGCCGCCACCGGGCGCGTTGACATCCGGGCGTGGCACGCTGGCATCGCCGAGCACTTCGCTCTGGATGACCTCGGCGGTATCGGCGACGTCCCCGGTGGGCGTCAGGTTGCCGTTGAGAAACACGTTTTGCGTGGCCTGGGCCGCGGCGGCGGCACCCAGCGGGATGGACAACGGCACGAGTTGGGTGGTCTGCAGTGTGTAAAACTCATCCACGCCGTACCCCAGCAGACGCTGGCCGGTGGCGGACACGAGCTCATTGTCCGCATTGGTCTTGAAGATGCCGTTGCGCGTGTAAAGCTGTTCGCCTTGCGGGCCGGCGACAATGAAGAACCCGTCGCCTTGAATGGCGAGGTCCGAGGGGCTGGAACTGACCTCGATCGCGCCTTGCGAGAAGTTGGGCGCGATCTCGGCGACCTGCACGCCCAGTCCGAGCTGCATTGGGTTTGTGCCGCCGTTGGTCCCTGTCGGCTGGGACCCCAGGTTCAAGGTACGCAAGAACTGTGTGGCGAAGACCACGTCGGAGGCTTTGAAACCGACCGTCTGCGAGTTGGCCAGGTTGTTCCCTGCCACGTCAATCTGCACTTCAGCGGCCTGCAGGCCGGTCAGCGCGGTATTCATGGCGGTGGAGAGTCCCATGGTGTGATCCTTATCTGAGTAGTTCGTTTGCTGGTACAAACGAGCTGGGTAAATGGAGCGCCGGCGAAGATGCCTGCGGGCGCATCAGCTTTCCTCGTCGGCCGGTAAGATCTGACGAATGTTGTTCAGGGCGATCGAGTCGGTGCCGACGTGGATCCGAATCGTGGCGGCATGGCCGTCTGCCGAGGGTGCCACCGTGACTCGGTCCACCCGCCCCTGCACGTTCACGCCGTCGTCGTTCAACGCATCGATGTCCCGTCCGATCAGGCTGCTGGCCGTCGTGAGATTCTGGCCCAACAGCACCGCATCGAGCGTGCTGGTCAGCTTGTCGGTAGCCCCGATCGAGCGGATCTGGCTCAGCTGCTGCAGCATCTCGGTGTTCTTCATCGGGTCGAGCGGGTCCTGATTCTGCATCTCCGCGATCATCAGGCTCAGGAAGTCGTCCAAGTTGACGGAGCCGAGCCCGCGGTTGCTGACGGGTGACGCGCCGGCGGTCGTCACCGGGTTGATATTGGATGTGGACGTCATGGGGTAGTTCCTTCCTCTCCTGCGCGATCGCTAGATCACGACGTTCAGAGTTCCTGGGGTAGTAGTGGCGATGTGCGTGGCGCTGGCCGGCGGTTCGGGGGCGGTGGCCTCGGCCCGGCTGGGACGACGCGTGGGGGCGGATGACGATCCGGGCGGGTCCCAATCTCGCGGTCCGGACGACGGCTGGTCTGCGTCACGCGCGGACACGTCGACGTCGAACCGTTCGACGACCATGCCCTGCTCGGCCAGCCGCGCGCGGAGTTGGGGGAGGTTGTCGAGCAGAATGGCGCGGGCCTGCGGCGTTTCCGTTTCAATCCGTGCGGTGAGCTTGCCGGGTTCGAGGGCGACCTCGAGCCGGAGCGAGCCGAGTTCGGGCGGACGCAGGCGCAGGCGCAGGACGCCGCCTCGTTCGGCCGCTGCTTCGATGGCGCGCGCCACACGCTGCAGCAGACGGTGCTGTTCCGTGGCGGTGACCGGCACGCCCGATGGACTCGGCGCGTCACTCCGCGTGGTCAGGTGATGTGCCAGGCGTTCGGGCAGGCCCGCTGCGCGGACGCCCTGGTCTCCCCGCGTGCTTCCTTCCTGGGGCGCGTCGGCAGGACCGGGATCCAGCTCGCGTCGCGATGCGCTCTCTGCGCTGGCCATGTTGTCCACTGCGGCAGTGGAGAGCGGCGCGCGGGGTCCGCCGCGCGCGACGGTTTCGGTGCCAACGGGGGTTTCGCCGGAAGTCCCGCCCTCGGCGCGTGCGGTGCCGGCGGCACGCGGGCGGCTGTCGCCGCGCGTCGCTGCGGCGCGGCGGGGCGGAGCGTCTGCCGCGACAGCCGACGGGTCGGGGACCACAGGCAAGGCGCCGGTGGCGGTGGGCTCCAGTGCCGTCACGTGCGTGGCCACCACGGGCACGTCCGCAGCGATCGGACCAGGAGCTGACCGCGGATCCGGCGACTTCCCGGCCAGCTTGACCACGGGTGCCTGCGGCGCGGAGTCGCTGGCGAGCCGGTCTGTGCGCGACGTGGGTGGCGCCGGCGATGGCGGGTGTACACGTTCGGCCATCGGCGCCGGGGTGTCCGCCACGTCGCCTGTGAGCGCCGGCGCCGCCTGGGAGGCTTCGTCCGCGACTGCCGGCGAAGCCGGTGCGGGCGCTGCCATGACCGGCTCAGCTGATGTGTCGGGCGATTCCCCTGCGGGGTGTTCATCCGGCAGCGCGGGGTCCGCGGGTGCCGACGCCGTGCGGCCCGGCGTCGGTGGCGGGTCGTCGGGCCGCTCTGGTGCTGGCTGCGCGGCCGGCGGACTTGTCTGCCAATGTACGCGAAATGAGTCCTCGAGCCCGGAGCTGGCGGTGGAGCCAGCGGCGCGCCGGGCGGGCTCCGGCCGTTCGCTGGTCAGCGGCGTCGAGGCAACGGGGAGTTCCATGGTCATCTGTAACCGTTACGGAGTTGGGCTCAGTTGCTGCAGGGCGTCGCGCATGTCCTGCACCTGGCTGACGACCGGCTCGCCTTGCCGGATGTTTTTCAGGATCTCGTAGAGCTGGTCGGCATCCGTTCCTGCCTTGAACTCGGCGATGATCTTCTTGCGTTTGTCGACCGGCATGGCCGTGACGATGGCGACGACATCACCCATGGCCTGGTCTTCGAGCATCTTGAGGAGCTGCATTTTGGCCTGATCCGGTCGCATGGCTTCGATCGTGCGCTGCAGCTCGCGGCGCGCCGTGCTCTGTTGTTCCTCCGCCAGGTCCTTGAGCTGCGTGTCGAACGCCGACTTGGTGGTTTGCAGCGTGAGCCACTGGTCGCGGACGGTGGTTTCGAGATTCTGCATGTCCAGCGTTCCCTGTCGGACGGCCAGCTCGCGCAGGTCCAGGTCCAGGCTCTGGAGTTCCTGGTCGGCGAGCCGGTCCTCCAGGGGCGTCTGTTCTTCCTCGACAGCCGACTTGCGCGCCGCGACGCGGGCGTGCATGGTCACGACATCGAGTCCGTGGAGGGCGGCGACCACGCGGTAGAGGCGGCCGCGATCCAGGGCGCCGCGGGCCCACAGGGCGGTCAGCGCGATCGCCTGCGCCAGCACCGTGGCGAGGCTGAAGTAGAGCGCGGCGGTGGTAAGCAGGGATAGGAGTTTCTTCACGGTTGGGCGACCTCCGATCGACCGGGCCGGCGGCGCAGGGCGATCTCATCGAGCGTCCGCAGGTCGGCACGCTGCTCCTGGTACACGTGGGCCGCGAGGTGCCGTTCTTTCAGTTTCTCGAGGATGCGGAGCTCGCGGTCCGCTTCCACCAGGGCTTCGCGACGGCGGTCAATTTCCTGGCGGACCGCCAGTTGCTGTCGCCGCAGTTGCGCGAGGTGCGCCTGGAGCAGCAGGGCATAGCGGTGCGCGTGCAGGAGCGGATCGACGTGGATGGGACCGGGCGCGGACTGCTGCTGCGCCTCCTGTCGCGTGACCTGCAGCTCGTCCTCCACCGCCTGTTGCTGCTGCTGCAGCACCAGCTCGGCGCGGAAGGCCTTGGCCAGCTCTTCCCGCCGGCGATCGCGCTCGGCGGTTCGCAGCCGCAGCAGGGGCTCCAGGCGAAAGGTAAATGCCGTCATGGTTCTGCCTGATCGTCCTGGTGTGCCGGGCGTGGTCCCGACCGCCGTCGCGGGCCCGCGCCCGGCGCCATGGGGGCTGGGGTCACGTGGCCGGTTTCATGCCCTGCCGGCAGCGCGCGGCCAGTTGCAGCACGCCCTGCACGGTCGTCTCGAGCGCACTCGACTGGTCAATGGCCTGACGCACGAACTGATCGATGTCCGGTTTCATCTGCAGGGCCACGTCGACCAGGGGATGGCTCCCCTTGCGATAGGCGCCGATCGAGATGAGGTCTTCATGTTCGTAGTACACCGCCAGCAGCTCGCGCAGCGTGGCGGCCGCCTCGCGCTGTTCGCGCGAGACGATATCGGGCATCACGCGGCTGATGCTGGCCAGCACATCGACGGCCGGATAGTGGCCACGACTGGCGAGTCGACGCGATAGCACGGTATGTCCGTCCAACAGACCGCGCACGGCGTCACTGATCGGTTCGCTGGTGTCATCTCCCTCGACCAGCACGGAGTAGAACGCGGTGATGCTCCCCTGCGGGGTCAGTCCGGCGCGTTCGACCAGTCGCGGGAGCAGCCCGAACACGGACGGCGGGTAGCCCCGGGTGGTCGGCGGCTCACCGGCCGCCAGGCCGATCTCGCGCTGAGCCATCGCGAACCGGGTGAGCGAGTCCATCATGAGCAGGACGTGCTGGCCGCGATCGCGGAAATACTCGGCGACGGCCGTGGCGGTCTGTGCCGCCTGCACGCGGACCACGGCCGGTTCGTCGCTGGTCGCGACCACCACCACGCTGCGGGCCAGCCCAGCGGGACCGAGATCGCGCTCCAGGAACTCGTTCACCTCGCGACCGCGTTCGCCGATCAGCGCGATCACGTTCACGTCGGCGTTGGTGTACCGCGCCATCATGCCCAGCAGTACGCTCTTGCCCACGCCGGAGCCGGAGAAGATGCCCATCCGCTGACCCCGACCGCACGTGAGCAGGGCATCGAGGACGCGAATGCCCGTGGCCAGCGGCACGGCGATCCGCGGCCGTTCGACCGCGGCGGGCGGCCGGCGGTCCAACCGCGTGCGCTCGACCAGCCCCGGTGCCGGCAAGTGATCCAGCGGCTGTGCGTGCGCGTCGATCACGCGTCCCAGCAGCGCGGGGCCGACGCGCAGGAATCGCGCCGTGCTCACCAGTCGCACCCGGCTGCCGCGCCGCACGCCCGACACGTTGCCGAACGGATACACGATCGTCGTATGATCGCGAAACCCAATCACCTCACCGCGCACCGTCTGGCCGACCTGCCGCTCGATCTCGACGATCGCGCCGATCGGTGCCGGGAAGCCGGCCACCGAGGCGGCCAGTCCGTCGGTCTGGACGACGCTGCCCACGATCTGCGTGGGCATGATGTGAGGCACCAGGCTGGTGAGCATGTCGTGCATGGTGGGTTGGTTCACGCGGTCCGGCCGCGCGCAACGAGTTGGGTCACGGGGTACCGGTCAATTCTTCTTCGATGCGGGCGAGCTGGCTGGTCAGTTGCTGGTCGATCGACCCGAATTCGGTGTCGACGTGGCAGCCGCCGCGTTCCACGCCGGGGTCGGGCACGATCTGCGTCGGGGCACGGGCGGCCAGCTCGCGCGCGAGCAATTCGCGCCAGTCTCCGACGGCGGCGAAGTCGTCGGGATGGAGGCGCAGGGTGATGGTACGGCAGCCGGCGGCCAGCTCCAGCGCTTCGCGAATCCACTGCTGGGAAATGCGCGGCTGGCGGGAGAGTTCGCCGCGGACGAGGCGTTGGGCGATCGCCACGGCGAGGTGGACGGCGCGGTCTTCCCAATCGCGTTGCCAGCGGCTCTGTGCCAGGGTGAGGCTCTCGCGGAGCTGCTGGAACATGGGTGTCAACGTCTGCCACCGGGTCTGAACCTCGGCCAGCGCTGCGGTGCGGGCTTCCTGCAGGGCGGTCTGGTGGCCCCGGGCGGCTGCCTGCGCGGCGATCTGCCGCGCCTGCTGCTGGGCCGACGCCACGATCTGTTCCGCCTGTTTGCGCACCGTGTCCAGGTAGCGGGCCGCGTTGACAGACATGTCCTCCCAGTTGAATTCGGTGTGCTGAATTGCGGTCCCGCCGGGGGTGATCTGGCCCGCTTTGATGACCGATGCCATGGGTGCAGTTCCGTCCAGGTTGCGAGTGAGTGGCCGTCCGGGCCGCCTTGACCGGGCGCTGCCAGCGCGACCGGCACTCAGGCCGCGACCGCGAAGCGGGCGACCGGCGGCGACGTGATTGTTCCTTGTGCGATCAGTTGTTGGGCGACATCGGCCAGCCGCAGTTGGGCGCGTTCGATGTCATCGAGTCGGAGCGGACCGAGTTGCTGCATCTTGCGCTGCAGCTGCGTGGCCTCGCGCGCGGGCAGCTGACCGAGAATCCGTGTGACAAATGGCGGGCTGGCGCCCGCCAGGGCGAGGATGGCGGTGGCGGGGCTCGAGTGGTGCAGCACGTGGGCCAGCGCCGCGTCCTCCAGTTGTTCCAGGTCGGCGAACAACAGCGCCGGAGGGCGGACCGTCGGGGCGGACGGGTCCGCCGTCCCGGGACGATCGACCGGTCGCGGCAGCGCGTCGTTGGCGGGTATCACCGGGACCGCGTCGCGCGCTTCCGCGTCGGGGGTCAGGGGACTCGGGAAGCGGTGTCCGAAATGCTGGGCGAGCGCCGGGTCCTGGCGGGAGAGGTCGGCCAGGAGCGTCTGGCGTTCGGTGCCGGAGGCGGCCTGCAGGATGGCGGCGATGGCGGCCACGCCGCGGGGCGCGACCGGTTCCAGCGCGGGCTGGTCCTCCAGCACGGCGCGCAGCGCCTGTTCAATATCCTGCACCACGTCCGGCGCCAGGCGGCCCAGACGGGCGACACGCATGAGCGTTTCCGATTGCCGTGAGGCGGGGAGTCGCCGCAGCACGTCGGCCGCGCGCGCGGGAGGCAGATGCGAGATGACGATGGCGATCGTCTGCGGATGTTCCCGGACCAGGACGCGCGCCAGTTCCGCCGTCTCGAGCGGCTGCAGGAAGGCAAACGACGCGGCCGGCGCGGCGCCGCGTGGCGCCTCGGCCTCGGCACGGGGCGCGCGAAGTCGCGCGGCCAGGGACGGATCGAGCTCCACCGCCGAGGCGTCGGCCGGCGCACCGTGCGGTGGCCGCCGCAGAAAGTCGTTCATGATCTGTTGTTGTTCGGCCGGGTCCACGTCGCCCAGTTCGAGTACGGCGCGGCGAACCCGCGCCGCCTCCTCCGGCTCCATCTCCTCCAACAGCGCGTCGGCGCTGGTCGTGTCCAGACTCGCCACCAGAATCGCGGCTTTGCGTAGCGTCGGTTGCATCAGGCAGCATCTCCAATCCAAGTCCGCAGCACGTTCGCAGCGGCATCCGGATCCTCGCGGACCATGGCCGTCAGTTCGTCACGCAGCGACGCCCCGCTGGCCCGCGCGCGACGGTTCAGCGCGGGTGCTTCCAGGGCCGCTGCCGGCTCCGATGTGTCCTCGGGCGGCGCCACCACGGCCAAGGCGGGCGCCGCGCTCGGCGCTGCCGGGGCGTGCGTGCGGACCATGCTGCGGATCATCAGCAGACTGACGATCCCGATCCCGAACAGCGCCAGGCGGTGCCAGTTATCGGTCATCCAGGCCAGGGCCGAGGCCGTCGCGGTGGGTCCTGCCAGTGTGGCGGGGGGGAGATCTTCATAACTGCTCACCTCCACCAGCGATGCGGCGGGCGCCGTCGGATCCTGAGGAGGCAGCGTCCGGACCACTGCTTTGGTGATCTTGTCTGTGACGTCCCGTTCGATCGGCTGCAGCTCGGCGTCTGTCGGTTCCTTGGGCTCGGTGCCCGCTGCGACCGGGTTCCGCTGGTGCCAGAGCTTGGTGAGATGGCTTTTCGGGACCAGCACGGTGGCCGTGACGGAGCTGGGGACGAGCGACGCTTTCTTGCTGATCGTCTGCTGATGTCCGGCCACGGAGACCTGTTCTTCGCGGTTCTCGTCCAGCGTGGTGGCCTGGGAGGTGAGCGACGTGATGTCGCGCGGCGTGTTGCTGGGGACTTCGTTGGGCACGGCCCCGGGACGGCCACCGGCGGCGGGACGACTCTCGGACGTCTTGGTGTACGTGTTCGATTCCAGGGCGATCGGCTGCGTGTCGACCGTCACCTTCTTGGACTCGTTGTCCGTCTCGGGATCCAGTTCCACGTTCACACCCACGACGACGCCCGGGTACACGGCCAGGCAGTCCTCGATCTTGGACTTCCAGTAGCTTTCGTACCAGCGTTTCGCGTCCGCGTAGGGCGTGCTCGGGCCGTTGGGTTCGCGCGTCGCCAGGTCGCCGCCGAACGTGACATTGCCGTTGAGATCGATGATCGTGACATCGTGAGGTTGAATGCCGAACCAGCCGCTGGCTGCGGTGCGGACCGCCTGGACCAGCGTGGGCGAGAGCTCGCGGCCGGCCGTGCCGCGGACGGCGACGGTCGCCTTCCGCTCCACTTGGGGCGGGAAGCCCCCTTTCGGCACTTCCTGGAACTGGGCGGTCGCCGTGTCGATCCCGGCGAGCGCGGCGATGACCTGCCCGAATTTCTTCTGCGAAGCCTGGCTGAAACGGTAATCCTGGAGCGGTTTGGAGTCGATGATACTGTTCGACTTGGCCAGCGCCTCGTCGATGGCCGAGTCGAAGTTCTGGGGGAGGAAGTTGCTTTGCGAGAGCGCCTGGAGGTAGTCGACCAGTTTGCTGTGCGGCACGCGGATCCGTTTGCCCACCACCTCGAACTCGTCCAGCCGCGCGGCGGCGAACGCCGACTGCATGGCATCCAGTTCCGCCTGCGAGAAGTCCCGCGAGCCGAACAGGTACTCGTCCGCCGTGTGGATCTGGAACACGAACAGGTACGTGAGGCTGACGACGATCGTGACCAGCAGCATGGCTGCCGTCATCCGCGCGCCGGGCGTCATGCTCCGGAACAGCTCGGCCACTTGCCCGTAGGCTTTGTTCAGCACGTCCATCTACCGCGCTCCGTCGCGTGCGGGCGTCTGGGGCAGACGCCCGCGGCTCAAATCCGGATGTCCTTGACTTCCTGATACGCCTGGACCAGCTTGTTGCGGATCTGCATCATGAGGCGAAACGAGATGTCAGCCTTCTGCACGGCCGTCAGGACCACGGCCGGATCGACATCTGCGCCGGTCATCAGCTGTTGTACCGCGTGGTCGGCCTGTTGCTGCATCGAGTTGACCTGCTGCAAGCCGTCCAGCAGCAGGTCCTTGAACGAGCTCGCCTGGGGACCGCCGGCGCCGTCCCCGCGCGGCGCCGGTGGCGGCGCGGGGGCGGCCGGTATGTGCAGGCCTGAGTTGATTTGCATGACGTCTGCCGCTCCTGGCACAGAACCGCCGCGGACCCCGCGTGGCCGCACCGGGCGACCCCAGGGTGAGCCGGCGGTGCCGGTCAGCCGATAATCCGCATCGATTGTTCCCCGAGATTCTTGGTCACTTCCATGACCCCCAAGTTCGCTTCGTACGCGCGCGTGGCGATCAAGGCGTCGACGAACTGCGTCATCATGTCCATGTTGGGATAGGCCACGTACCCTTTCCACTTCCCCTCGCGAATCGCCAGCGGGTGCCCGGGCTGGTACCGATACTTGGGCTCCACGGTTTCCGTCCGCACCTGGCTGACTTTGACCCCCACGGCGCCATCCGCCGACCGGACCTCTTCGTCCGGCTGGAACACGACAAACCGTTCCTGATAGGGCTGCACCTCGCCCCGTTCGTTGCGGACGGAGGACATGTTGGCCAGATTGCCGGAGATCGCGTTGAGCCGGATGCGCTGTGCGACCAGGCCGCTGGTGCTGATGTCGAGGGCTCGTAACATGGCGTCGTGCTCTCCTTACACGCGTTCGCTGATCGCCGTCTGCAGCAGCCGGAACTGGCTGCTCATGAGGGAGACCGTCAGGTTGTGGAGGAACTGGTTCTTGGCCACTTCCGTCACTTGTTGTTCGATGCCGACGTCGCTGCCGTCGAGGAACTGGATGGACTTGATGGACTCGCGCACCTCGCGCAGCCGGTCATCCCAGGTCAGGGTGGGCCGGTCGCCGGGGGACGTGAACTCGCCGGGCGATGGCGGCGGGTCTTCCCACGCCGCCTTCAGCTGCTGCTGAAAATTCTCCACGCTCAAGTCACGCACGCGATAGCCCGGTGTGTCGGCATTGGCCACGTTTCCCGCCAACACGCGATGGCGTGCTTCCGAGAACCGCAACACCTCCTGCAGCATCGGGAGTGTCGTTTGGTCAAAGAGGGTGTGCAACATGAACGTTTTGCTCCGAGCGGCACCGGGTTCCGTGCGGGAGGGCCTCGTGCCAAGGGGGCTCATCACAAAGCGCCGCTGCGCCGGGTGGGAGGCCTGCCCGCAGGTGTCACGGCGTGGGCAGCGCCGGCGGCGCCTGGCGTGCAACTGCCATGCCGAAGCGCGCTGGCCGACGCGGCACCCATGTCCCGTCTACCTGCATAACTCGTGATCACAGTCTGGTTTGCCGACGACTCACTCCTCCTGCATCCCGCCAGGCCGCCCGCGCGGCGCCGGATGGCACGCGGACCCGGTCGGCAACGCTTGCCGATCGCGATCGGCAGAAGCTGCCGCTCGCCCTGCGGTTCCGGCGGCTGACTCAGGCAGCGCGGATGAACGACTTTTCACGGGGTGCGTATCCGTAACTCCGTAACTTGTTGGCCAACGTGCGAATGCCGATGCCCAGGGCCTTGGCCGTCTGAGCGCGATGTCCGTGGTAATGATCCAACGTGGTTTCAATCAGTCGGCGCTCCATCACCTGGAGACTCATCCCGACCTCCACCGCGGTTGCGGCCGGACTGCCCGCCTCCGCGCCCGACACAGGCGCGTCCAGCAGCCAGGGCCGCAGCAGGTCGGCGGTCACCGGCTCTGCGCCGCAGAGCACGCTGGCGCGTGTGACAATGTTCTCCAGTTCGCGCACATTGCCGGGCCAGTGGTGGCGTGTCAGCAGTGCCAGCGCCGCGTCGTCGAGTCGGGCGGGAGGTTGTTCGAGCCGCCGCGCGGCACGCTGCAGGAAGTACTCGACCAGCGTCGGGATATCTTCCCGGCGCTCCCGCAGGGGCGCGACGTGGATGGGCACCACGGCCAGGCGAAAGTACAGGTCCTGGCGGAACCGCCCGGCCTGGACTTCCCGACTCAGGTCCCGGTTGGTGGTGGCCAGCACGCGCACGTCGACTCGCCGCGTCACGCTCGAGCCGACCCGTTCAAACGCCTGTTCCTGCAGCACGCGCAGCAGTTTGGCCTGGAGCGGCAGTTCGATTTCGGTGATTTCGTCCAGCAGGACCGTGCCCTGATGGGCCAGCTCGAATCGGCCCACGCGCGGCGCATCGGCGCCAGTGAAGGCACCCCGCTCGTGGCCGAACAGCTCGCTTTCCATCAGCTGGGGTGAGAGGGCCGGACAGTTGAAGCTGACCAGCGCGGCCGCCGTCCGGCGACTTGCCCGGTGGATGTGTCGCGCCACGAGCTCCTTGCCGGTCCCGCTCTCACCCGTAATCAGCACGGTCTCGTCCGTCGGTGCGACCTGCCGGATCCGCTGCCGCAACGTCGTCATCGCGGCACTGGTGCCGATCATCGGGTCGCTGCCGTCGGCGTCCTGGGCCGGCCAGGAGGAAGGCACCGCCGCCTGGACCTGCGCCCGCTCGGCCTGCTGCAGCGCACGGTTGACCAGTTGCTCCAGCTGGTCCACGCCGAAAGGTTTTTCGATGTAGTCGAAGGCCCCCAGCCGCATGGCGTCGACAGCCGAGGACACGGTGGCGTGCGCCGTCACCATCACGATTTGCGCGTCAATTGCCCGTTCGGCCAGCGCCCGAATGAATGCCAGGCCGTCCATGCCAGGCATCTTCAGGTCGGTCAGAATCACGTCGGCCGACCAGCGGTCGAGCTGCCGGAGCGCTTCGACCGCGCTGCTGCAGCAGCGGACGTCGTGACCCGCGTGCCGCAGCACGTCGGCCATCGACTCGCGGGCACTGGCGTGGTCGTCGACGACCAGCACGCGTCCGGACCGTGAGGCAGAGGGGGTGGCGATCATCAGGCGGCGGCCTCCAGGACACGCGCGGGCAACCGGATCGTAAAGGCGGCACCCCCTTGGGGGCAGTTGCGGGCCATCACCGTGCCGCCGTGCGCGGCGGCGATGCGTTCGACAATGGCCAGTCCCAAGCCGGTGCCGCCCCGCTTGGTGGTAAAAAACGGTTCGAACAGGCGTGGCCCCAGACTCTGCTCGATCCCCGGCCCGCTGTCCGCGATTTCCAGTTCGACGCCGTATGGACCGGCCGTGCCGGTCACGGTCAGTTCGCCTCCCTGCGGCATCACGTCCAGGGCGTTGAGGACGAGGTTGAGCGTGGCGCGGCGGAGCATGTCGCGGTCGGCCCGCACGCTCAGCGCGGCCGGGATGTCCAGTTCGGCGCGGATCCCCTGCGCGGCCAGTTGCGGGGCCAGCGCGTCACACACTTCCCGCACCAGCGGCTCGAGATCAAACGTCTGCCACTGCGGATCGCGGTGGGCCGTAAACTGCAGCAGGTCACTCACAAGCACCTCCATGGCCGAGAGGCCGGCCGTGATCTTGTCCAGCACCTGGGCGGCGTAGTCGTTGCCGCCCAGATGGCGCCGCAGCAGACTGAGATACAACGTCAGCGGGACGAGGCTGTTGCGGACTTCGTGGGCCACGTGCGACGCCATCTGGCCCAGGTCCGCCAGGCGATTCTTGCGCGCCAGCGCGCGGTTCTTGACCTCCAGCTCGTCGGTCAGCCGGCGGACTTCGCGTCGCAGGGCCTCGTGCGTCTGCTGCAGACGGTCCGTGGCCGTATGCCAGGCGGCCAGCACCGCTTGCAGTTCGACGTCGCTGCCGGGACTGCCGGACGGGAGGTCCGGCGGGCGCCGCGTTCGAGTCTGCATGGGTTGTGCCCTTCGCTGTTGGTCCGTGTGCGGCGGCCGGAGCCGCCGCGCGGTTGTGGCTGGTCGGTTCCGGTTCACGTGTCGGAGGTCAGGTCCAGGCTGGCCGGCGGGACAACGGGCGGACCGAGGTACGCGCGCGTGGCCTCGGCCGTGTCATGACTCCCCTGCAGCCGGACTGCGGCCGCGTTCCGCCGCTGCCGCAACTCCGCTTCATCCTGCTGTTCGATCCGCACGATGTCGCGCAGCGCCGCTTCACAGTGGGCGGCCAGCTGCCGGCACTGCTCCCGCACGGCGGGGCTCCGCCACCGACGCGTCTCGGGGTCCTGCCGCCGGAACGGTTCGAGCTCCCGCTCCACTTTCTGCAGTTCGTTGAGCAGTGTCTGTTTGGCCGACAGCACGGATAAGAGCCGCTGCACGTCTCCCGCGGCGATCAGCGTCGATTGCCGCTGCGAGAGCCCGCGCACCTGCTCGAGGATGGCCAGCTTCTGGCCGATCCAGCGTGTCAGCACATCAGTGTCCAGTGGGTCGGTCACGGTCGTGTTCTTCGATGGGTGATCCGCCGCGTGCGGCGGGGTTACAGCTGCGTGAACCAGTCGAGCAGATTGCTCCAGCCCTCCTTGGAATGGCGCGTGGTCCGGGTGAAATCGGCATCGGCGGCCATCCGGGCGAGTGTGGCCCGGGCCAGCAACACGGTCTCACGGGCCTGGTCCCAGGCCCGCGTACGGCGGTAGCAGTGGGCGAGCTGCACCAGGGCCTCCAGCGCCACCGGCTCGTGCTGGTACCGCTGCGACGCCGTGGCGTACGCCGGGATCGCTCCCTCGAAATCCTCCAGGTCACACAGCACGCTCGCGTAGGCGAAGAGCGCGTTGCGGCGGATGCGCCGGTCGACCGCCGAGAGGTCCTGGGGCGCCGGGCTGCCGGTCAGCCCGGCATCTTGCAGCTGGCGGTACGCCTCCGCGGCGGTGGTCAGGTCGCTGCGGCGTTGCTCCTGCAACTGCCGGCGGCGCGTCGGTGCGGACTCCGCCAGCAGGCTGGTTTCGGGCAGCCGGGCCGCATAGCGACAGGATTCGGCAATGCAGTAGCGCGCCCGCCGCGCCAACTCCGCGTCGGGATACCGTGCCACGGCTTCCTGCAGGTAGCGGCGGGCTTCGGCGAACTGCTGTGCGATGACCGGCAGCTGAGCCCCTTGCGCCGGGCCGCCTGCCGCGTTGTCACCCGCGGCCGGCGCCGTGCGCGCCGCGGCGTCCTCGGCCTTGGCCGCCGTAAACAGGAGCAGGCCGTAGGCAAAGAGCGAATGTTGCCACGGCAGGCTTTGCGGGGTCAGTTCGGAATTGTGGAGATTGTCGACCAGGAACTGCTTTGCTTCGGGGAACTGCTGCAGCTGCACACAGGCCTGGCTGGCCAGCATGCGGGCCCGATACGTCTCGGGATGTTTGGGAAACAGGTCGATGCACTCGCGGAGCACATCCAACGCCTGATGAAAGTGCCCGAGGGCCAGATGGCATTCGCCCAGTCCCAGCAGGCCCGGTGCGTGCTGCCGGCGCGGAGCGCAGTCGAGGTAGCGCTGGAGCAGCGGAATCGCGGCGGAGAAATTGTGGCCCCGCAGGAAACAGTGCCCGCTCTTCCACAGATCTTGCGGGTAGTGCCGCGTGGCGAAGCGCAGTGTGGCGAGTCGCTGATACGCCTCTGCCGCGGCGCGGAAATGCGCGCGCCCCTCGGCCTGCTGCACGGCACTGACCAGTCCTGCGCCGTCCGGACCCGGCTGCGTCAGCCACACGCCCCAGGCCTCCTGCGTCTCCGCCTCCATCTCCGTCAGCTCGTCGGCCGGCAACAGCGCTCCCAGCCGCGTGCCGAGCGTGACGGCCGCGGCGAACTGGTGGGCCGTCTGAAAGCGATGCAGCGCCGCCCGCAGCCGCGCCTGAAGTGCCGGCCGTGTGATCCATGGGTTGTAGTACGCGGCCGGCGCCGGCACCTCGCGGAGCAGAGCCAGGTACAGATCGAGCGCTTCGCTCGGGCTGCCGTGCGCATGCTGCAGATCGGCTTCGTCCAGCGTCGCTGCCAGCCCTTCGTCCGTGCCGGTGTGCGTGCGCCGAGCACGCCGATATGCCGCCATCGCCGCCGGCACATCGCCCAGCTGCCGGTGGGCCACGCCCAACAGGTAGCGCGCCGGCCCCTGCACGATGCCCGTCCGATCGACCGCCAGCGCCTGTTCCAGGATCGCCACCGCCTGACGGTACTTGTCGGCCGCGGCCGGAACACCGGCCGCATCCGACGCCGCGCCGATGAGTCGATCCCCTTCGGTGATCAGACAGCGTGCTTCCAGGATCAACGCCTGATCCGTCAAAAGCGACTCGGCCGGGAGTTCCGCCAGCGAAGCCCGACAACCGTCCAAGTCCCCGAGCTGGAACTGGACCAGCGCCTGTTCGACCCGTGTCGCCTGACGCTCGTCGGGTGCCAGGTGCGGATTGTCCAGCGCCCGCTGGAGCGCTGCCAGGGCGGGACGCAGTTGCGGCACGGCATCGCGCCGGTACGCCGTGGCCAGCCAGCGGCACAGCCGGGGCGCTTCGGTCGGATTCAGTTCCACGGCCGCCTGCAGCGCAGGGAGACTCTCCGCATACCGCCCACTGTGAAACAGGCAGCGGGCCAGCTCGAGTGCGACTTGCTCTTGCCGTTCGGCCGGCACGCCGCGTCGCTGGGCTTCCTCCAGATACCGGGCGGCCAGCAAGTACAGTGTCGCGCGGTCCGCTTCGCGGCCCGGCTGCTCCGCCTCCCGCGCCAGCACCAGGCCCATGATGATCAGCGGGTACCCTTGGTGCGCCGACGACAACGCCGCGAGCCGCCAGCGCTGGGTGACCAGTTGCTTGGCGTCCGCGTACTGCCCGGCGTCCAGCGCGGCAAAAGCCCGGGCGATCGTGCGTTCCGCGTCCCGCGTCGCGCCCTGTCCCAGGAAGTAGAACGCCACCGAACCTGCCGAACAGGCGATCACACCTAACCCGCTCAACACGATGAAGGCCAGCATTCGGTTGTGACGCAGAGATGTCACGGCGCGCGGGACCGCAAGCAGGACGCGCGCCACGAACGACGGGCGCTCGTTGCTGTTGTCGGTCGGCGGTTGAGTCTTCGGCGCAGCAGGCATCAGAGGCTGACTTCCATGTCCAGGCCGCTCCCTTGAACCAGGGAACCTCGCGCGGGGGTTGTACTCGATGCCGCGACCGCCTGTCAATGCGCGTTCCGCGGTCCCGACGCTGCACGCGGGTGAAACCGCTCAGAACTCGTCCCCACGCAGCGGCGTGAGACTTTCGGCCTCGGTGCTCGGCATCCCCGTCACCTGCTCCATGAGCCACGCGTTCACGTCGCGCAACATCTGCGGATGCAGGTCGTCGCCACCGGGGTACTGACGCAGCGTCACGTTCATGCCCGCGGCATGGAATAGCCGCAGTTCGGCACAGGCCGTCTCCACCGGATAGGACTCGGAATGGCGACCGTGCGCCAGAAACACCGGCACCTCGCGCGCCTCGTCGAAATGGGCCAGCGGAGCGCGGCCGCTAGGAAACGGCCCGCACAATGACGCGACCCCCGCGAACTTGCGCGGATGTCGCATCCCCAGCCAGAAGGCCAGTGTCCCGCCCCGCTCATGCCCCACCAGAAAAATGCGGTGCCGGGCAATGTGGTACCGCGCACAGGCCGTGTCGATGCTGCCGAAAACCGCGTTCTCGATCGCCACCAGCAAGTCGTCATCCAGCGACCAGCCATAGCCTGCGCCGCGCACGGCACCCCGCGCCTGCGGGCCGCGCGGCGCCACCGCCACGTAGTTCCGCATGCTCACCTCGGGCATGATCCGCAGCAACTGCCGCTCGTCCTGCCCCGGTCCATGCAGCCACACCACCAGCGGATAGGCATAGTTCCGCTCGTAGTGCAGCGGCGCAAACACCGCACAGTGTCCGTCACCCTCGTGCGCCGTCCACGCCAACGCGTGCTCCAACTGCGGTGACTCACCTGCCAGTGTCGAGAACAACGTCGGCTTCACCTGGTGTCGCTTCATAAACACAGACGCATCCGCAAACGCGCAGGCCCTCGGACGAGGACTGCCGATCAGGCGCGAGAGAACTCCTCACTGCACGCGGCCAGCCGATGCTGACCATTCCACTGGGGACGCGTTGTAGAGCAGTCTGACCCGCGTGTCAATGTCACCACGGCGCCGCGCTTCAGCCGATCTGGTTCTGTCAGGGGGACCGTGCTGTCAGGCACCCCCCAGCAGCTCACCCATCACCTTCACCAGCGACTTGACGGCCTCGACGCTCTTCTGGAAATCTGCGCGTTCTTCCGCGGTAAGATCCAGTTCGATGATCCGTTCGACGCCGCTGGCGCCGAGAATCACCGGGACGCCCACGTAGTAGCCGCCGACGCCATACTCCTTGTCGCAGTAGGCAGCGCACGGGACGAGGCGTTTCTTGTCGTGGACGATCGCGGCGACCATTTGGGCGGCGGCGGCGGCCGGCGCGTAGTAGGCGCTGGCTGTCTTGAGCAGGTCGACGATTTCGGAGCCGCCTTTGCGGGTCCGTTCGATGAGGGCATCCAGTCGGTCTTTCGCGAGCAGTTCGGTGACGGGGATGCCGCCGATGCTGGTGTAGCGCGGCAGCGGCACCATCGTATCGCCGTGTCCGCCCATGAGCATGGCGCGGATGTCTTCGACGCTCACGCCCAGTTCCATGGACAGAAACAGGCGGTAGCGGGCGGTATCGAGCACACCGGCCTGCCCGACGACGCGGTGGCAGGGAAATCCGCTCACCTGATAGGCCCGCTGCACCATGGCATCCAGCGGGTTGCTCAACACGACGATGATGGCATGCGGGCAGCGCTGAATGACCTGTTCGGTCACGGACGTCACGATCTTGGCGTTGGTGGCCAGCAGGTCGTCACGGCTCATGCCCGGTCGGCGCGCCAGGCCGGCCGTGATGACGACCACGTCGCTGTTCTCCGTTTCGTCGTACGATGTAGTGCCGACGATCTGCGCATCGGAGCCGACGATGGGCAGCGCCTGGAGGAGGTCGAGGGCTTTGCCTTTGGGCATCCCGTCGGTGGCCGGGACATCGAGCAGGACGATATCACCAAGTTCCATTACGGCGCACCAGTGGGCGGTGGTGGCGCCCACGTTGCCGGCTCCAATAATCGATATCTTTGCCCGCGCCATCGAGTGGATCTCCTGTGTTGCGGATGAGGTGAGGGTGAATGGTGGCAATATGCGGGTCTGGCGGGCGGCGTCAAGTGGGGCGCCTGGAATTGGAGCATCACCCACGGGACGCGCCGCGGTCTCAGGACGGATCGCGATCGGGCGGCTCCACAGCCTCCGGCACGGTCCAGACCGGCGGTTCAGCGGGGGCGGCGCGGTGGGGTGAGCGGCGGGGGGTGCGCTGCATCCGTGTCACCAGCCACCACAGGACGGCCAACAGCACGAGAAACCCGATGCCGACGATCAGGCCGCCCCGCTCGGCGGAGCGGCTGCCGGCCGCGAGCGCAACGGGCCGCTGCGTGATCAGCAGCGGGCTGAGCTGACGCTGACGCGGGTTGACCGCATCGACGTACGGCGAACTGTACGCCCACAACTTGAAAAACACGCCCGCCAGTTCCGCCGGCTGGTTCACGTGCGGTGCGCCGGAGAGCGAGTCCCAGGCGGCGGGCAGCTCGAGCGCGCAGACGGTACAGGGGAACGCGTCGCGGTAGACCGGGCCGGTCGCCCCCTCGGCCGGGTCGCGCACTTCGATGGTCTGTCCGTCCAGCGGCACGAGGACATCGAGCTGGTAGTACGCGGGCACCTGATACCGCGCGCGCAGGTCGGGGTCATCGACCACGACGCGCGTGATCCGCCGCACGGTGCCCCGCAGCGAGACCACGCTTCCATGTTCACGTTCCGGATGCTGCAGGAGATCGCCTAAGGGGACGGCACGCGCCTGCTGCTCCAGCGCCGCGCTGCCCGCGCGGCCCACAGTCCGCAGCAGCGCGTAGAAACACTCTCGTTCTTCCGCGCTGATCGGTCCCCGGTTGCGCGCGCGGACCGCATCGAAGAGTCCGATATCCATGCCGAAGCGGGCCAGCCACACCTGGTCGGGGCCGATCCCCAGTTCCGGCGCGACACGATCGGGAAGCCACGCCACACGCGGGGCGGCAAACAGCAGCGGGGGCCCCGCCGCGGACTCCGCGCCGACCTTGAGAAACAGTCCCGCGGCGCTGGCCCGCTCATCCAGCACGGTCTGCGTCTGCCAGGCTGCGGGAATCGTCCGCGTCAGCACGATCGCCGGCTCGCCCCCCGCGGCCAGCTGCATGTCCAGCTCGAAATACTCGCCGAATTCAAACAGCGCGGCCTGGCGCGGGAGCAGCGGTCGGCGTGCCAGAGTACGGATCCGACCCTGCAACGGAAAGAACTCGCCACGTGCCGCGCGCGGATCCTGACGCAGCGCGGCCACGCTCAGCGTGCCGCGCTGCCACCGCGCGACATCCGCCTCGCTGATCCACGGCATCCGGTACAGGATCTTGACCAGCGGTCCCTGTTCGTGCGGGCCCAGTGGCAAGGCATCCTGCAATGCGGCCCAGTCGCTGTCGCCCACATCCAGCAGGGCGAGCAACTGCCGTGGCGTGGCGAACGGCTCGGCCAACAGGCGTGGTGGTTCCCCGGCGCGCGATTCCTGCGCCGTCAGGCACGCATCGCGACCGGCCAGCGTCAGCAGCACGCACACGCAGGCCAGGACGGCGCGCGTCGCGTCACGTCTCATCGCGTTGCTCCTCTGCCAGTTGGCTCAAGCGCGCTCCCACAGCGGGCTGCACATCGTTTGACGCAAACTCCGGCAGCCGGGTGGGCGCGGGTGCCAGCCGCTGCGCGGCGCGCGGCAGCCGACGGCTGCTGCGCGTCATGAGCAGGGCGCCGGCGCAGCCGAGTGCCGCGGCGGCCAACACCAACCCCGTCGCTCGCCACGGGCCGATCGGCCGCGCCGTCGGTGTGGCCGCGGCGGGCTCAACCCGGGTCCAGCGCGTGACGTGGCCCAGGACCAGCGGAGCCATCCGCAATCCGTCGCGCGACGCGTAAAGCCAGCGTTTGAAGAACACGCCCGTCACAACCACCTCCTCGCGCAGTTCCACGCCGTCCTGCCCGGTGCCTCGCACCGGCAGCGGTGGGAATCCCGCCGGCACCTCCCGCACGTACACGACGATCGGTGCATTGCTGCCGTCGCTCGGCCGCAGCCACAGGACGTGGTAGTCGTGTCCGAGGCCGTGGGGATCGCGGGACACCGCGGTGTAGCCGTGCCGCGCGGTGCCGGACACCTGCACCAGCCGACCGCGGTAGGCGTCCGGTTGCGAGAAAAGCTGTAAGAACGTCACCCTCTGCGCGGCCGCGGACGCCGTGGCTGGGGACAGGGCATCCACGCGCTCCCAGCCGCGCAGCCAGGCCTCGTGGTCGGCCGACCGCAGGACCGTATTGTCTTCGACGGCCTGCCAGGCCCGCTGGTCAAGGACCTGCTGCAGCGACTCCAGGACCGCCGCCGGCTCGACCGCAACCGGCGTCGACTCATTGGCCGCTGCCAGCGCCTCGAGTTCGCGGCGCCAGCGGACTTCCAGCGCGGCGAGCGCGGCACGTGCCTCGCGGTGCTGGTCGGGGGTCAGCGCTGCTGGGGCCCGCGTCAGCGTCGCGGCGGCGTCTTGCTGGTAGGCGTCCCACTGGCGTTTGAGCTCGGCCAACAGCCGCCCCCACACGTCCGCATCGTGCGGGCTGGCCAGCTCCCCGCGTCGTTGCCGCCGCAGCCCGTCGCGCAGCAGGATGCGCTGCGGTCCCGGCAAGCGGTCCCAGACCGAGGACCAGCCATGGAGCACCGCCACGTCCACTGATCGGTCGCCTGATGTCTGACGCCAGTCCAGTGGCGGTGGAGACGCCGCGGCGGACACCAGTGGTTGGCTTGGCGGCGACGCGGCCTCGGCGACTTCCTCCGTAGCGCGCGTGTCGATTGCCGCGCCGCCGCTCGCAGGGCCGTTGGTCGGACCTTCGGACGGCGGGACCGAGTCGCGTCCCTGGGTTGGGTTGTGCCGCTCCAGTTTCCACATCCACTCCCAATTCTCCGGTTTGCGGGCCTCGACCATCAGCATCAGCACGGTCATGAACAGAAACACGCGGAAGCCGACCTGGAACTGGACGCGGCGCGAGAAGTAATTGGGCGGGGGCCGCCGCGCGGAACGGCTTGTGCGAGTCGCTGGGCCGGTGGAAAAGCGAACCATGCACACACACCTCGTCCGGGCGATGCCCGGCCGTTGCCGCTGGCCGAGCATCGCTGTCAAGTCGCCGCACGCCGCCCGACAACGTGTCCGCCGGCGCTGCTCCTCATGTTATTGTGACGGGGACGGTTGCACAGCGCCACGGGTTGTCCGTACCATTTGTAGACAGGCGCGGAACAAGGAACCACGGGGCGGGTGAGGTGCCTGCCAAGCGGCCGCCGCGGCTGCCGGCCCGACCCGACCGAGGGGAACCACCAGCGAAGATGCGTGCAATGAATGCCCGATGGTGTCATGTCGCCTGGCTGGTCGCGCTCGTGGGGGTGTTGGAGGCCGTGGCGGAGGAGCCGGCGGAGCGTTTTCTGGCGGCGCTGCGCGAGAAACGCTATTACGACGTGGCCATCCTGTACCTCGACCGCCTCGAGGCGCACCCGGCGACGCCCGACGAGTTCCGGCGGGAGATCCCGCTGCAGCGCGGCATCACCTTGACGCGGGCCGCGGCGGTGGAACGGGACCGCGCCGCGCGGGAGCGTTACCTGCAAGGGGCGAAGGAGAATCTCGAACGCTTTCTCCGCGAGCAGCCGGAGCATCCGAAGAAGTCGGTTTCGCAGTGGCAGTTTGGGGAGCTGCTGCGCGAGTGGGGCCGGATGAAGGCCGAGCAGGCGGCTCAAACCCAGGACGCGCAGACGCGTCAGGACGCCGCCGCGCTCTTTGACCAGGCCTACGGCGTGTTCGACACGGCCGTGACGCAGCTGCGCGACGAACTGGCCGGCCTGCGTCAGACGCCCGAGGGGGCCGACGACCCGGAGGCTAGGGAGCGCCGCGAGGCGCTTCGCACCCAGTATCTCGACGCGCTGCTCTCGCGGGCCGAGACGCGCGAGCTGCGGGCGGAGGCCGAGCTGCCGGATTCAGCCGAGCGGCCCAAGTTCCTGGTTGCGGCGCTCGAACTCTACACCGAGATGGTGCAGAAATATCCGGATCGCCAGGCCGGCGTGCAGGCGCGGCTCAACGCCGCCCGCGTGCGGATCAAGCAGGGCGACCTGGACAAGGCGCTGCAATTGGTGGACGACATCCTGCGCCGCGAAGACGCCAGCAAACCGGCCGCACGCGCCTTGATGGCGCAAGGGTTCCTGCTGGCCCTGGAGTGCTGGATGCACGAGTCGAAGCGGGAGTACGCGACGGCCGTGGAGCGGACCCAACCGTGGGTGGACCAGATGCATCCTGGGGAGGAAACGGAGCCGGTGTGGGTGTCGCTCCAGCTGCAGCTGGCCAAAGCGCACGTCGCGCTGGCCGACCAGTTGCAGGCGAGCGACTCCGGCAATTCCCAGATCAAGACGTCGCGCGACGAGGCACGTCGGCTGGCGCGCGCCGTGACACGCGTGCCCGGCCCGCGACAGGCCGAGGCCCGCGCTCTGCTGGCCACCATTCCCGGCGGTGTCCGCGGGGCCCAGACGGTGCAGAAGCCGCCGGCCGTGACGTTCGCGGAAGCCCAAACGAACGCCGAGGAAGCGCTGGCGGAGATGCGCAACGCCGACGAACTGGTCCGCGCCCTGGCGGAACGCCTGCCCCAGGAAACCGACGCGGCGGTGCGCGCCGAGCTGCAGCAGCAACTTGAGGCGACCCAGGACGCCGCGGCCCAGCAGCGCCAGGCGGCCCGGGAAAACCTGCTGGCGGCCGTCCGGCTGGCAGATGCAAAGACCCCCTCCGACGATCTGAACTATGTGCGGCGCTTGTTGGCGTATCTGCACTACCTGCAGCAGGACTACTACGAGGCGGCGGTGTTGGGCGAATTCGTCGGGCGGCGATTCCCCACCGCGGCCGGGGCCGAGACCAGCGCCCAGATTGCCCTGGCGGCGTATCTGAAGCTGTACGAGGCGAGCGAGCCGGAGCAGCGGGATTTCGCGACGCAACACATCGTGTCCCTGGCCAACTACATCGTCGAAACGTGGGCCGGCAGTCCCGCAGCCGCGGACGCCATCAACACGCTGATTCCGCTGCTCGTCAGCCGTGGCGAGGTGGACAAGGCCCGGCAGTATGCCGAGAACATGCCCGAGACGTCGCCGCAGCGGGCAGCGGCGGAGCTCCGCATTGGGGAGTCCCTGTGGCGCGACTACCTGCTGGGCATGAACGAGGTGCGCGCCTGGGAACGCGAGCTGCAGGCGGGCGAGGAGCCGGCCAATGAACTGCGCGACCGCATCGCCCGCCGCAAGGTGGAACTGGACGGACTCAAGCAATCCGCCCTGGCGATCCTGGAGGCGGGGGTGGAGCGGAGCCGCCAGACGGGGGCGGTGCACGAGAGCATGCCGCGGGCCGTCCTGGCGCTGGCGCAAATCTACGTCGACCTGGACCAGGCCACCCGCGCCTTGACCCTGCTGGACGACGAGAAGATCGGGGTACTGCCGCTCCTCGCGCGCCAGGACCCGGCGCTGGATCAACCGCTGCTGCGCGAACAGGCCTACCGCGTCGCACTCAGTGCCGTCGTGTCCGCGCTGCCGCACGCCTCTGATGCGACGGATCGTTCGGCGCTGATCGAACGCAGCCGCCAGCTGATGGACGCGCTGCGCAAGGAAGTCGGCGATGCGCCGGGCGCGTCACAGCGGTTGATCGAAGTGCTCTACGGCCTGGCCCGCGGGCTCGAGACGCAGATTACGCTGCTGGAACGGCCAGAAGATCGCCAGGTGCTGTCCGAAGGTCTCAGCGCGTTCTTGGATCAGGTGCGCGGCGAATCGACCGATCTGCGGATCCTCAACTGGGTGGCGGAGTCGTTTGCCAGCCTGGGACGTGGGTTGGGCGATGATCCGCGTTCGGCCGAGGCGCGACGGGCCTGCTTTGCCCACGCCATCGAGACCTACCGGCAGATCCTGGATCGACCGGGCACCGAACCGCTCGCGTCCGAGATGCGACGCGGGCTGCAACTGCGGCTGGCCCTGGCGCAACGCTCGGGCGGTCAGTTCAGCGACGCGATCGCCACGTTCCGGCAAATGCTGGCCGAAGACGGGCGCAAGGTAGACGTGCAGGTCGAGGCGGCCCTGACGTATCAGCTGTGGGCGGCCGAGCCGCAGCAGGCGCCGAAGTACAAGCTGGCGGTGGGCGGCGGCGAACCCGACCCGGCCACGCAGAAGAACTTGATCTGGGGCTGGAACCGGATCGCCCAGACGGTGTCGCGCTACGAGGCGTATCGCGACGTTTACCATCAGGCACGGTTCAACGCCGCCCAGTGCCACTACAAATACGCGTTGAGGCTGCGTGCGCCGGCCGATCGGCAGAAATACCTCCAGTCGGCCAAGGACTACATTGTGTTCACCCAACGTTTGTACCCGCAGATGGGCGGGGCTCCGTGGCGCGGGAAGTATGACGCCTTGTTGAAAACCATCCAACGTGCCCTGAACGAACCCGTCGTGGGTTTGGGCGTCAAACCGAGTGCGGGGTCTTAAGCGGGCCGGAGGGCACGCCGCATGGACGCGCGACGCGGCGACCCTTGGCCGCAAGGAGCGATGCATATGCGACCGTGGATCTGTGTGGCAGGAATTGGCCTGTTGGCGGGCACGACAAACCCTGTGAGGGCGCAGCAATCCGATTCCGTGATGGAACGCGGCAGCACGACGTTCGGGACGATCACCGAAATCACCCGGTCGCAGGTGAGCCTCGAGACCAATCAGGGCAAGAAACAGTTTGCCGTGCCGGACATTCAGAAGATCACCTTCAAGGGCGAACCGCGCGAACTGCGTAACGCCCGCGACGCGGTGCTCCGCGGGCAGTTCGAAAATGCGCGGAGTGAGTTGGAGAAGATCAGCCTGGATGGCCTGACGCGCACGGAGATGCTGCAAGACATCGAGTTCTACAAGGGCTTCGTCGAAGGCCGCCTGGCGCTGGTCGGCGGCGGCGACAAGGCCGCGGCCGTCAAGGCGCTCCGCGCGTTCGTGGAAAACCCGGGCAACCAGCAGAGCCTGCACTACTTCGCGGCCGTGGAACTGCTGGGGGACCTCGCCGTCGCCCTGGGAAGCCTGGACAACGGCATCAAGTACTACGGCCTGCTGGCCGAAGCGCCCTGGCCCGCAGCGCAAATGAAGGGCGCTGTGCTCGAGGGCAATGCCCTGCTGGCCAACGCGATGCACCCGGCGGCGCTGGCCAAGTTCGACAGCGTGCTCGCGTCGCCCGTCGATGACACACGCGCCCGCGAAACGAAACTGCTGGCCACGCTCGGCCGAGCGGTCTGCCTGGCCGCCACCGGTCAGACCGAAGCGGGGATTGCACTGGCCAGCCAGGTGATCGCCGAGAACGACTCGCAGGCCAAGCCGGTGCTGTTCGCCCGGGCTTACAACGCCCTGGGGAACTGCTACCTCCAGGCCAAACAGCCGCAGGATGCGCTGTTGGCCTTCCTGCACGTCGACCTGCTGTTCAATCAGGATCCCGACGCGCACGCGGAAGCGCTATACCACTTGAGTTCCCTGTGGCGGGAACTGAATCACGCCGAGCGGGCGCTGCAGGCGCGCGGCATGTTGGAGGACCGGTACTCGGGCAGCCCCTGGGCGAATCGCAAGTAGCCTGCCAGCGTCGTGTTTACGACCGGGGCGGGCTCGGAGTAGAATGTGCCCAACCTGCCGGGCGACATCTCTGCGCGGCGCCGGACATGATTGCCGCGCGCCGATCTGTGCATGGGTGGCGCGGGCAAAGAGCGGACGGAACACAAGGTTTTTCCCGTGGGAGATATGTATGCGGCCGCGAACCTGGTGCGGATGCCGGTCGGTAGCCCTCTGGTGGCTGGTGACAGGGCTCGTGGGAGTGATGTGGTGTGCGTGGCCAGGTCCGGGATCGTCGGCGGTGGTCTGGGCGCAGGACGCGCCGGCCGAGGAAGCTGCGGAGCCGGCGGCGGAGGACTTGATCGACGACCCGGAGCCGGCGGCGGAGGCTCCGCCCGGGCCGGCGGCAGCGCCAGCCGACGCACCGCCAGCCCCTGCGGCTCCGGCGGAACCGCCCCGGCGCATCGATGATCAGTCCTACCTGAGCATTGCCTTGACCGCCCTGGGGTGGAGTTACAGCCTGATCTTCCTCGGGCTCTCCTTCACGCTGGTGGCCCTGCTGGTGATGAACCTGCTGACCGCCCGCCGCGAAAACGTCTGCCCGACGGAACTGGTCGAGGGGTTCGAGAAACACCTGGACGAGAAGCAGTACCAGGAGGCGTACGAACTGGCCAAGGGCGACGATTCGTTCCTGGGTCAGGTGCTGGCTGCCGGCCTCGCCAAACTCAACGCCGGCTTCCCGCAGGCCATCGAGGCGATGCAGGAAGTGGGCGAGGAGGAGAACATGAAACTGGATCATCGCCTGAGCTACATGGCGCTGATCGGGACCATCTCGCCCATGGTCGGCCTGTTCGGCACCGTGCAGGGGATGATTTCGTCGTTCCGCGTCATCGCCAACTCCCCGGGCACTCCCCCCCCCTCGCAGCTGGCTCAGGGTATCTCGACGGCCCTCTTCACCACGCTCGTCGGCCTGGCCATCGCGATTCCGGCCATTGCCGCCTACAACATCCTGAAGAACCGCATCGACCGCCTGGTGCTGGAGGTCGGAATTGTCAGCGAAGGACTGATGGGCCGCTTCGAGAACGTGGGTGCGCGCAAGAAGTAGCAGCAGCGGTCCGCGCCGCGTGCAGGAGACAGTGTCATGCGACTGGCAGGAAAACCGCGCTCGGGCGCCCGGATCCAGGAAGGTGACATGACGCCCATGATCGACATGACCTTCCAGCTGATCGCCTTCTTCATGGTCCTGATCAACTTTTCGCAGACGGAACAGGACCAGCGGGTCATGTTGCCGCAGAGTGTGTTGGCCAAGCCGCCGGAACGTCCGCTGCAGCACCCGGTCACGATTCACATGACGCGCGACGGCAGCGTGGTGTATGCCGGGCAGGAACTGGCCACGATGCAACGGCTACGCCCGTATCTGGTCAACGAGCGGATGGTGTTGGAGGGACGAGGTCGGCCGATGTCGGACGCGACGATCGTGATCCGTGCCGACCGTTACGCCCAGGCGGGCGTCGTCCAGAAGTTGATCCAGCTGTGCCAGGAAGAGAAGTTTGAGAAGTTTGCGCTGCGTGCCAAGGAAGATTTCGGGCCTTAAGGAGACGGCGCGCCGCCCGGCGGCGCGCTGCGGTTGAGCGTCGCCATGAAATTCCGCCACGTGGGCTCCCAGGAAGAACGGAAGATCGAGCTGCAGATGACGCCGATGATCGACATCGTCTTCCAGCTGCTCACCTTCTTCATCATGTCGTTCAAGATCGTCGCCCAGGAGGGTGACTTCAACATCCAGATGCCGCTGGCCACGCAGCAGCAGGGGCTGCCGGAGGACAGCCCGCTGGTGACGCTCCACGTCCAGCTCCGCGCCGATGCGACCGGCCGGCTGTTGAGCAGCGGCGGGATTGTCGTCAACGGCGAACGGATGCTCGACAGCATCGAAGCACTCCACAACTTTGTCATCGGTGTGGTGGGTGGGGACGAGCCGTCCGCGCGGGCCGACGCGGAGGTCGAATTCGACTTTGATTACGGTCTCCACTACGAGCACATCATCGAGGCCATCACGGCCGTTTCCGGCTATGTGGACCGCTCGACGGGCCAGGTGCAAAAGCTCATCGAGAAGATCAAGTTCACGCCGCCCGCCGAACCGGCGGCCTCGTAAACCACGCTCGGGTCCGCCCGCACCGCGGTCAGGCGCGGGGGTGAAACCGCGCGTGCACTTTCTTCAGACGCGACTGCTCGACGTGCGTGTAGATCTGCGTCGTGGCAATGCTGGCGTGACCCAGCAGCTCCTGCACCTGGCGCAGATCGGCCCCGCCGGCCAGCAGATGCGTGGCGAAACTGTGCCGCAGCGTGTGCGGACTGATGGACGCCGGCAGGCCCGCGCGACGCGCGTACTTCTTGACCAGCTCCCAGATGGCCTCGCGGCGCAGCCGCTGACCGCGCCGCGAGAGCAGCAGCCAAGGGGCCGGCCCGCGGGCGTGGGCAGCCAGGGTGCCCCGCTCGGTCTGCAGATAGTGCTCAATCGCCTGCACCGCCCGGACGCCCACCGGCACGACCCGCTGCTTGTTGCCCTTGCCCTGGCACAGGCAGTAGCGTTCGGCCAGGTGCGTGTCGCGCAAACGCAGCTGCGAAACTTCCGAAGCCCGACAGCCCGTGGCGTAGAGCAATTCCAGCAGTGCCCGGTCCCGCGCGGCAAACGTGTCGTAGCGGCGCGGCGCCGCGAGGAACTGCGCCACCAGGTCCGGCGAGAGCACCTGCGGGATGCGCTGCCACAGCTTCTGACTGCCCAGCAGCTCGGCCAGGTTCTCCCGCAACACCCCCTCCAGCTGCAGATACCGCAGATACATCCGCAACGCCACAATGTGCCGCGCAATGCTGGCCGGCGCGAGCTCACGCGTGTGCAGCCAGGCCGCGTAATCGGACAGGTCGGCAATCGTCAGGCCGGTCACGGCTCGGGACCCCAGCCACGACTGGAAACGGCGGATGTCCCGCTGGTACGCGGCCACCGTGTTGGCTGCTAACCGGCACTCGCCCGTCACATACTCCAGGAACGCGTCGATCCACCGCGCCTCCAGCCGCGACGGAGGCGGAGCCCGACCGGTCAGGAGCTGGCGTTTGGAAGGTGCCATATCGGTTTGCGTCGGAATGCCGCCCGCGGCGGCTCCAGTCGAACCGGCGTGTTGGCTCCCTTTCGGCGCGAATTCGGGCAGTTTGCGCAAGCGCCCGGACGCCTTTCGCCCCGCCCGCCGCCGACTCGGGTCGGTCCGGTTGCCAGAGGCCCCGGGCAGTTTCTATAACCAAGTCTCGCCCGGCCGCGACCGAGTGCGTGATCGCGCGACCGGCAGGCTGAGGGCGTCCACAGGAGAGGGGTGGCTCGATGCGCGTGTTGGTGACCGGAGGTGCGGGCTACATCGGTTCGCACGCCGTGCGGTGGCTTTCGTCCGCCGGGCACGACGTGTGGGTGTTCGACAATCTGGGACGCGGTCATCGTCAGGCGGTGCCGCCGGATCGTTTGATCGTGGGCGAACTGGCCGATCGCGCCGCGGTGGAGCAGGTGCTGCGGACGCGGCGCGTGGACGCGGTGATGCACTTCGCCGCCTTCGCGCTGGTCGGCGAGTCCGTGGCGGAGCCAGCGCTTTATTACGCCAACAACGTGCTCTGCACCTTGACGCTGTTGGATGCGATGCGCGCTGCCGGCGTATCGCGCATCGTGTTCTCCAGCACTACCGCCACCTACGGCGTCCCGCAGACGATCCCGATTACGGAAGAGGAACGCCAGGCGCCGATCAATCCGTACGGGTTCACCAAGCTGGTCATGGAGCGGGCACTGGAAGACTACTCGCACGCGTACGGACTGGGGTACGCGGCGCTGCGGTATTTCAACGCGGCGGGTGCCACGCCCAGCGGAGACCTGGGCGAAGACCACGATCCCGAGACGCACCTGATCCCGATCGTGCTGCAGGTCGCCCTGGGTCAGCGCCCACAGGTCACGATCTTCGGCGACGACTACCCCACGCCCGACGGCACGTGCATTCGCGACTACGTGCACGTGGATGATCTGGCCGATGCGCACGTCAAGGCGCTCGAGCGGCTGGGACCGGGCAGCCAATTCAAGCTGAACCTGGGGACAGGTCGCGGCTACAGTGTGCGGGAGGTGATCGAGGCCTGCCGCCGCGTGACGGGCCATGCCATTCCCGCCACCGTCGGGGACCGCCGCCCCGGGGATCCGCCGGAGCTGGTGGCGGATAGCCGCCGCGCGCAGGCCATGCTGCACTGGACGCCCCGTTACACCGCCATCGACGACATCGTGCGGACCGCATGGACATGGCACCGGAAGCACCCGCACGGATTCGGCGACTGAGCAGCTATCCGCAGACCTCGGGACGGACCAGGAGGTCCGTCCTGCGGTGAGGTTTTCGGAGAGGCACTGAAGGGGATCGCGTACGACGGATCAGAGGGAGGCCTGGAAGGCCGACCGTCCATAGCCAAGGGCGACAGCCCTTGGGACACGGGCCGCGAGAACCTCGGAGCCCTGGAAGGGCGACCGTCGTCAGAGGACGAGCGGTGGCGGTGGGCGTGCCTGGGCGCGCCGCTCGCACGCGGTTCTCTGTCGCCCTTCCAGGGCTCCCGATGGGGACCTGGTTCCGTGTCCAGGGGCTGCGTGCGTCGCTGCGCGACGCCCCGGCCCCTGGCTCTGGACGGACGCCTCTCCGAGGCGCGCCCGCGAGGGATCTGCTGTCAACCGCTGCGAAATGTGCAGGGGTTGCGACCGATAGAGCGGCGACGGGTGGCTGGGGACGAGCGCAGCGAGCCCCCAGCGTCCGGCTGCGGACCACGCGAGACGGAGCTGCATCGATGCAGGACATCTTGGTGGAAAAACCGTACGAGTTCATCCCGCCGCACCGCGGCAACTGGTGGCCGGCGGTGGTGCGTGACACAAACCTGGCCGGGTACTACCTGCGGCGCGCGGAAGGCATCGTCCGTCACGAGCTGCGCGGCGCTGCGCTGCTGCGCCGGTCGTTGGACGCAGGACATGGGATCCTGCTGACGCCCAATCATGCGCGCCTGAGCGATCCGCTGGTACTCGCCTGGCTGGCCCGCGATGTGCGCTGCCTGGTGTATGCCATGGCCAGCTGGCACCTGTTTCATCAAGGGTGGTTTCGGGCCTGGGCCATTCACAAGATGGGTGGCTTCAGCGTGTATCGCGAAGGTATCGACCGGCAGGCGATCAACACCGCGATCGAAATTCTCGAGTCGGCCGCCCGGCCGCTGGTGATCTTCCCGGAAGGCGCCGTGTCCCGTACCAATGACCGGCTGCACGCACTGCTCGATGGTGTGGCCTTCATCGCGCGGACGGCGGCCAAACGTCGCGCCAAGAGCGTGCCGGACGGACAAGTCGTGGTCCACCCCGTGGCGATCAAGTACTTCTTCGGAGGCGATTTCGAAGCCACGGCGGATCCGGTCCTGACCGAAATCGAACGGCGGTTGAGTTGGCAGCCGCAGACGCATCTGGCGACGGATCAGCGGATTGCCAAGGTCGGTCTGGCGCTGCTGAGTCTCAAAGAGCTGGAGTATCTTGGTCGGACTTACACCGATACGCTGACCGTCCGGATGGAGCGTCTGATCGACCGGTTGCTCGGGCCCTTGGAACAGGAGTGGTTCGGATCCGTCTCGCCAGGATCAGTCGTGCCGCGGGTCAAGGCGCTGCGCATGAAAATCATGCCGGACATGGTGCAGGGGCGTCTGGCAGAGCCGGAACGGGACCGGCGCTGGCGGCAGCTGACCGACATCTATGTCGCCCAGCAGATCTCCTGCTACCCGCCCGACTACCTCGACCATCTGTCGGTAGACCGGCTGTTGGAGACCATCGAACGGTTCGAGGAGGATTTGACGGACCGGGTGCGTGTCCACGGGCACCTGCAGGTCGTGATCGAGGTAGGACCGGCCATTCCGGTGCGGCCGGAGCGCGATCGACACGCGGAGGTGGATCCGCTGATGCGGGAGATTGAACGTCAGCTGCAGGGGATGCTCGACCGTCTGGCGGCCGAATCGCCGCTGTACCGGTCGTCCGCGGCGCGCTGATCGACGCGTCGGCCCCACGTGAGCGGCATGTTCGGGTGGCCGGGGACGAGCGCAGCGAGCCCCCCGGTACCCGGAATGTTGGGGGCTGACTTGGATCGGGACATGGGGGCGCCCTGTTTGTCCGACGCAGGGTCGCAAGAGATCTGCGGATTCTAGGGACTGGGCGGTTGATCCGCCCTGGCCGCCAGCCGTCGACAGGACGTCGGACGCGCCACGCTCCAGCGACCCGTAAGGTACGGTTGGGGAGTCGGTGGGGACCAGGGGGAAACGGCCGTGGTATCGCTCGTCTTCGTGATCGGCACGCTCAACATTGCGCTCGGGTTCGCGCTCGCCCTGGCGCTGGAACACCGCCTGGTGCTCTACGTGCCGGTCTGGACGCGTGACCGCTCGCTGCCGGGCGCCACGCTCGCGCCGCGCACACCGACGTCCGAGAGGGTGGAGCTTCCGGCGCAGGGAGTGGAATCCGTGTCGGCGGACAGCCTGCGGGACTCGGATCGCAAGCCACGCCCCGCGGCGGGCGGACCGGCGCTGGCGGACGAAATGCTCGGTACGCTGCAGCGCGATGTCCACCTGCACGTCGACACGCTCCGGCAGCTGGAGGATCAGATTCGGGGTCTGCTGGCCGATCCCGACCCGGCGACGGTGCGTGCGTGTGCGGAGCAGCTGGCGGCAGCGGGGGAAGAGTGGTTGACGCGTCAGTGTGCGGTGGTGCGGACCATGGCGGACACCCGGGAACGATGGGGGCCGCACGTGGATGTCGAACGCCGCCTGGAGCGGATGCTGTTGGATCAATCGCCGGCGATCGAGACCAGCTGCCGCGCGCTGGCCGCGATCGATCCCTTGGAGGACGCACAGGCGGCCACGCGGCTGGTCCGCGAGGTAATCCGCCTGGTGCGGGACGCGCACCAATTGCGTGACGGCGTGCAGGAGGCGTACGCGAGCCTGGCCCTGCGCGGTGTATTGGCCGAGCCGCTCGATCTGCCGGCGCACGCCGATCGGCTGACCGGACTGCCGGATCGCGTGGGGCTCGCGCTGTTGTGCCGTGCCTGGAGCCGCACCGCCGACGGGCACAGCGAGCCGCGACCCATTGCGCTAGTGGACGTCGATGACTTCGGTCGTGCGAATGAGCTCCTTGGCACGCGCGCGGCCGACCAGCTGCTGCAGGCGGTGGCCGACCTGTTGCAGCGCGAGTTCGCCCAAGGGGCGGCGCAGGTCGGGCGCTTCGGCGGGCAGCAGTACCTGGTGCTGTGGCAGGCTGGGGAGTCTCAGGCTGCCGGCCGGCAGTTGGAGCGTCTGTTGACGTTTGTCGCCGAGACACCCTTCCCCTGTGTCGGCCAGGAGTACCGCTTGTCGCTGCGCAGCGGCCTGACGGAGCTGCATCCGAGCGAGGACGTGGCCGAAGTTTTCCGCCGGCTGAGCGGCCTGACGGAGCTGGCGCGGCAGGCGGGACCGCACCGCCTGTCCGTGGATCGGCAGGGGGACCATCCGGTCACGGGCGTCGCATCGCCTGCACCAGCCGCGCATGCCCTGCCAGATCCGGTATCGTCCGCAGTTCCGTGAACCGCCCGTCGTCGGCGACGATGGCGTGCACCGCGGACGCGATCATCGGGCTGACTTCACACAGCAGCCAGCCGCCGGGCTGGAGTCGCTCGGCGGCGGCCGGGACCAGCCGCGCGATGACCTCCGTACCGGTCGGGCCGGCCACCAGCGCCAGACGCGGCTCATGGTCGCGCACGTCGCGCGACAGCGCCGCGTATTCCGGCTCACTTACGTACGGCGGATTGCTCAGCACCGCGTCGAAGCGCACCTCCGGAGGGACCGCGGTGAGCAGATCCCCCTCCACCAGCTCGACACGATCCAGGACGCCGTGCCGCGCGCAGTTGTACCGTGCGACGGCCACCGCGCCGGCACTGACGTCGGTCGCCCAGACGCGGCAGTCCGGGACGTGGCGCGCGGCGCAGACCGCCAGGATACCGCTCCCTGTGCCCACGTCGGCGATCGTCGGTGCGGGAGTCGGCAGGACGCCGGTGCGCGCCAGGTCGATCAGCGTGAGGACCAGAAACTCCGACTCCGGGCGCGGGATCAGGACGTCCGGCGTGACGCGGAACTCGAGCGAATAGAACTCGCGCTGACCGGTCAGGTAGGCGACCGGCGTCCCCTGGGCCCGTTGCCGCACAAGTTCGCGAAACGTGCTCCGCACCGACTCGGAGGCGACCTCCCCATAGGCTGTGAACAGGTCGATCCGGCGGCAATGCCGGGCGTGGGCCAGCAGCAGCTGGGCCTCCAGTTGCGGGCTCTCGGACCCGTGTTGGCGCAGATAATCCCCGGTCCAGGTCAAGAGCTTGCCGATCGTCCACGGTTCCGCTGGGGCCATGCAAGTCTCCGCGGCAGACCCGGGACGACGAGGCGGCCCGGTTGGGCCGCCGTCAATTCATGTCGGCGGCCATCGAGCCGCGCAGCTGGTCGCGGTCATACGCGATCAAGGCGTCCGTAATCGGTGACAGATTGCCGTTGAGGATCTGATCCAGTTTGTACAGCGTCAGATTGATGCGATGGTCCGTCACGCGGTTCTCGGGGAAGTTGTACGTGCGAATGCGCTGGCTGCGATCGCCCGACCCGACCAGGCTGCGGCGCACGTCGGCGCGCTTCGCGTGCTCCTGCTGCTGATAGAAATCGTAGAGTCGGGACTTGAGAATCCGGATCGCCTTGGCCAGGTTCTTATGCTGGCTTTTCTCGTCCTGCATGGACACGACGATGCCGGTTTCGTAGTGCGTGAGGCGAATGGCCGAGGCGGTCTTGTTGACGTGTTGGCCGCCGGGCCCGCTGGCGTTGAAGATATCCTTGCGATAATCATCCGGCTTGAGGTCGACTTCGACATCTTCAGGTTCGGGGAGCACGGCGACGGTGGCGGCCGAGGTATGGATGCGCCCCTTGGCTTCCGTTTCCGGCACGCGCTGGACGCGATGCCCCCCGCTCTCGTAGCTCAGGGCGCGATAGACGCCCTCCCCCGCCAGCGCCAACGTGACCTCTTTGAAGCCGCCCAGCTCCGTGGGGCTGACGTCCAGCAGTTCGACTTTCCAATTCTGGAGTTCGGCGTACTTTTTGTACATGTCATAGAGGTTGCGGGCAAAGAGCGCGGCTTCGTCGCCGCCGGTGCCCGCGCGGATCTCCATCACGCACCGCGTGCGATTGGCGTCCTCGCCGCCAATGGTCAGGTCGAGCAGGTCGATCCAGATGGCCTCGCGCCGCTCGATTGCCTCCGGCAGCTCCGAGTCGGCCATCTCCCGCTCGTCGGCGTCCGTGCTCTGGGCCATCTGCCGCAACTGGGCGATCTCGTCGCTCAGCCGCTTGAAGGCTCGGTACTTGTTGGCCAGCTTCGCCAACGACCCGTGCTCCCGGGCCGCGGCCGCCATCCGCCCGGCGTGGGACACCACGGCCGGATCCATCATCTGCCGCTCCAGCTCTTCAAACCGCGCCAGCTTTTCTTCCAGCATATCGCGCATCGGGTTCACTCTGTCGTTGCCTCCAGACGCCACCTGCGGCGGCGATTGGAGGCATGCACGCAGATCGCTGCCAGCGTGTGGCGGAGGCCACGGGCCAGCGGCCGGTCCCGAAGCCCGCTCGTGCGCCGGGTCGTGCGCGGCCCGCGCGTCGACACGCATGGCCAACAGGACCCGCGTCACGCGTACATGCCCCGCGCCGCGCAGCAGCTGCCAGGTCGTTACCGCTTCTTCTTGGGACGCTCCGTGTTGAAATAGCTTCCGGCGGCGAACTTGGTCTGGAACTTCTCGATGCGACCCGCCGTGTCGACGTACTTCAGCTTGCCCGTGTAGAACGGGTGGCACGCGTTGCAGATGTCGACCTTCAGCTCCTTGCGCGTGCTGCGCGTCTGGAATCGATTCCCACAACCGCAGGTCACGACGGTCTCGTAGTATTCCGGATGGATCTTCTCTTTCATGTGCGTAAGTTCCCACGGCGGAAAGGCTTGCACGCCAGCTGGCGGGGCAAACGCAGAAGTATAGCACTGCCCCCGGAGGTCAGCAAGAGGCGGCCGCGACGATGGCCGCGGGACCGCGCACGGATGCCAGCTGGCAACGCGACGCCGAAACCGGCCGGCACGATGACCGGCATCGCACGTATCACAGCCAGCTGGGGAGCTTTGTCGGGATCCGCTCAATGCGAAAGGTATGGATCAAAGTAGTCATCACGCTCCGCGTGATGAGATCCTCTCGCGGAGCGAGAGGACTACAGTTCCCAGGAGGATAGGGGAGTAAGGGCAGGACGGGGGGAGCGCGCGGGGCGCGGGGACGGGGAGCGCGGGAAGCCAGGCGGGGAGTGAGCCGGGACGCGGGGCGGCACACTCTTTACTGATGCACATTATCAGGGCGAACCGGGCGGTCGCGGACGGGTCACCGGCGAGGAGCCGGCGCTGCGCAGTGCCGGAGGTGACGAGGCCGGTCGCCGAAGCGGGGGAGCTGGCCGCAGGGGAGGAAAGTGGTGACATATTCCTGTCGCTGCTCGCCACGCCCCGCGCGAGCCCCGTGGGACCCGCAGTGACTCAGTCCCGCAACTGCGCGGTGAATAGAGTATCCTGTCATGCGGCTCTTTCTCGTTTAACCCGCAGCCGCAGGCGAGGACGGTCCTGTCACGCACCCGACTCGAGCAACCGGCTGTGCAGGAGCCGACCTTGGTTGCGCATGTCCTT